>NZ_QWFA01000002.1 GCF_003501885.1 Streptomyces globisporus | reverse complement strand
GAGGGGGAGCAGGGCAGTGGGGGCGGGGAGGAAGCCGGACGTGGGTGCTGTGAAGAGCAAGCGGATGCCGCGCGCCGTGCGCGAGCAGCAGATGATGGACGCCGCCGTGCGGACCTTCGGGCAGCGCGGCTACCGGGCCGCCTCGATGGACGAGATCGCGGAGCTGGCGGGCGTCTCCAAGCCGTTGGTCTACCTGTACCTGAACTCCAAGGAGGACCTGTTCTCCGCCTGTATCCGCCGTGAGGCGCAGTCTCTGCTGGAGGCGGTGCGGGCCGGGGTGGACCCGGAGCTGCCCGCCGACGCCCAACTGTGGGCGGGGCTGCGGGCGTTCTTCGTCCACACCGCGGAGAACCCGGACGCCTGGTCGGTCCTGCACCGTCAGGCCCGCTCGCACGGGGAGCCGTTCGTCAGCGAGGTCGGCTCCATGCGGGACGAGATCGTCGCGTTCGTGACGGGCCTGATCGGAGCCGCCGCCCGCGAGGCCCACAGCGACCCGGCCCTCGCGGACCGCGATGTGGCGGGCCTCGCCCAGGCCCTCGTGGGGGCCGCGGAGTCACTGGCGGGCTGGGCCAACGACACCCCGGACGTCTCGGCGCGGGAGGCCGCGGCGACGCTGATGAACTTCGCCTGGGCGGGCCTGGAGAACCTGATGCACGCCCGACCCTGGACGCCTCCGGCGGGATAGCTCCCGCCCCGGACGGTCGCCCCGTGCTTCAAGCCGCGGAGTGGCTGCCAGGAGCGCGGTGCTCCTCTCCGTACGCCAGGTCGAGCTGTGTCCGGAGTCCCGCGAGGCCCCGGGCGAGGGCGCCGCGTTCGCCGGGGGCCATGTCCTCTATGGCCCGGTGGAGCATGGTGTCGCGCTGCGCGCGGATGCGTTGCAGGTGCTCCCTGCCGGCGGCTGTGAGCCGGAGCGCGACCTCGCGGCCGTTGTCCGGACACGGCAGGCGTTCGAGGAAACCGATGGCCTGCAGGCGGTCGCACATGCGGGTCACGGTCGGCGGCGCGGAGGCGAGGCGCTGGCACACGGTGCGCATGCGCACGGCCTCCTCGCCGTCCACGACGTACATCAGCCGCAGCTGGGACGTGGAGCCGGGCGCACTCAGTCCCGTGGTCGCATTTCTGGCGTGGTCCCACATCACGTCGAGGAGCTCGACGATCGAACTCGCGGCGTTGGTCGGCTCCTGCCCGATCCCGGGGGTGGCGGCCTCTGATGCGGTCATGGTTGCCCGTCGGTGGGTGCTTCTCCCCGGTGAGCGCCGGGCAGTGACTCAGGTGGTGCTGTTCGGCCCGGGGGGCCGCGCCGCCCCGGCACTCTCCTCGGTGGCCGACGGCGCCGGGGGCCGGGTCGGAGGGGGGGCCGTCAGATGACCCAGCGTACCGGTGAGGCTCAGGAGCCGCTCCAGCCGTGCGGGCCGGTCGTCCAGATGCAGCCGCACTCCGGCCTCCGTGGCGCGGCGGGCGATCATCAGCAGGGCGCACAGGCCCATGGAGTCGACCGCGCCGAGCTCCGCGCAGCGCAGATGCAGATCGGTCAGCGCGGGCCGTGCGGCCAGCCGGGCGGTGGCCTCCTGCACCAACAGGTCGGCGTTGTCGTAGTCGAGGTCTCCGTGAAGCTCTATACGGACGCTGCTCTGCTCGTCGACCGTGGTCAGCTGGAGGTGGTGGGGGTGCGTGGTCATGCGGTGATCCTGGCGGCGGTTGTTCGGTCGGTGACAAGAGCCCGGGTTCCTGCTCCGAGGATGCGGACGGCCCGGGAGAAGTCCTTGAGCTCCCGGGCCAACAGCTCCAGGGCCGGCGGCAGGCTCGAAGCGGGTACGCCCCGGGCGACGAGGATCCGGGCGGTCCATGCGATGAACCGGGTGAAGAGTTCGTCGTCGTCGAGGTAGAGGGCGGTGGCGAGGTGGTCCACGATGTGCGCGAGGTCCTCGGCGGTGCGCTCGCGCTGCACGTCGTCGTAGGCGCGCATCGCGGGGAAGGCGTCCTCCAGCGCTGTGAAGACCTCGCGCACGAGGAAGGCGCTGCTGCGGGAGACCAGGGTGTACTCCTGGTCGGCCAGGTGGGGCAGGTCGTCGAGCTGCTGGTGGTCCGGCTCCGGCCGGGGCAGCGGCTCCCGCGCGAGGAGGTCGGCGGCGGCGCGGGCGTCGGGGGCCCAGGCGTCGGCGCCCAGCGGCTTCGCGTACCGGCCTTCGGGTCCGAAGGCGGCTCCGCCGACGAGGACGGGGACGCCGATTGCCTGGCAGGCGGTGATCGCCGCGTGCGCGGTGGGCAGCCGGGTGGGGATCGAGCTGGAGAGGGCCACCGCGTCGGCCCGGGTGCGGTGCAGGTGGCCGATCAGGTGCGGGGTCGGGACCTGCGAGCCGAGGTGGTCGACCCGCCAGCCGCGCAGTTTGAGGACCTCGGCCAGCAGGCGGGCGGGCAGCCCGTGCCACTCGCCGTCCACACAGGCCACGGTGATCCGGCCCCGGGTGGTGGCGGTGCGGGCGGCGGGGTGCGTGCTGAGGGCGGCGACGGCCCGTTCGTTGATGGCGGTCGCCGCGTGCTCCTGGGCGACGCTCATCCGGTTGGCCGCCCATTCCTCACCGACACGGCCCTGCACACGGGCGATCACGTCCAGCAGGACGCTCTCCGGATCGGCTCCCTCGTCGAGCAGGCGCAGGAGGAGGTCGGCGGCCGCGCACTCGTCCCCGGCCGAGACGGCGTTCCACAGCAGCTCCGCCGACCGCTCGGCGGGTTCGGCGTCGGAGAGGCGGTGCGTGGTGCCCGTGCTCATGCGGTGTACCTGCCCCGGGTGTGCCCGTTCACCGCGCTCAGGTGGTGGGTGCGGGGCGCGGAGATCACGACGACGGCCATGTCGTCGTGCGAACCGTCGCCCAGCCACTGGGAGGCCAGCATCTGCACGTGCTCCACGATCCCCTCGGCGGGCATGCCCGCACAGCCGGAGAGGGCGCGCTTGAGCCGCTCCTCCCCGAACAGGTCGCCACCCATCGGCCCGCCCTTGGCCTCGGTGATGCCGTCGGTGTACAGGACGCATGACTCCCCGGGGGCCAGGGACGTGGTGATGGTGGTGGAGGCGATGGCGGGGATGACCCCGATCAGGGCGCCCTGGGTGTCGGCCTCCTCGACCGTGCCGTCGGCGCGGACGATCAGCGGGCGGGGGTGTCCGCCGCTGGTGAGCTTGAGGTCCACCGCGCTGCCGCGCCGTACGGCGGAGGCCAGGACCATGGTCGCGAAGCGGGTGTGGTGGGAGCTGAGCATCGAGGTGTTCAGCAGGTTGAGCATCCGCTGGTGGTCGTCGGCGAAAGGAAGCAGCGCGTGCAGGGTGTTGCGGATCCGGCCGGTCAGCACGGCGGCTTCCAGCCCCTTGCCGCACACGTCCCCGAGCAGCACCAGGGACGCATCGCCCTCGACGGTCGCGGGGTGGACGTCGTAGAAGTCGCCCCCGATCCGTTCGTGGTCGGCCGAGGGCCGGTAGCCGCCGGCGAAATCCACTCCGGAGATCTGGTGCAGGGCGGGGGGCAGGAGTTCCCGCATCAGCAGCTCGCTGATCGAGCTCTGCTCCGCGTACAGCCGGGCCGCCGACATCCCGGCACCCGCGCGGGCGGCGAACAGCCGGGCGAAGACCTCTTCCTCCTCGCTGAAGGCGGCTGCCTCCGCCCTGCGCAGCAGGACGAGCGCTCCGGCCGGGACCCCGTGCCCGGGCAGGGGGGTGATCACGATCGAGCCGATGGGCCCCATGCCCTCGGGCTTCATCCACGCGGGGGCCCCGCCCGGGTCCATCCACCGGGAGGGAACCGGCGGGAACCCTCGCAGCGCCTCTCCCAGTCCCGGCACCGCGTCGGGGTTCACCGTCACGGTGGCCGTCTCGGGAGTCCCGCCGCGTAGGCAGGTGACCACGGGCAGCCGATGGCCGCGCGCCGGCGCGATCACGAGAGCCGCGTCGGCGAGGCTCTCGGTGGCCATCTGCGCCGTGACGTCCATGCAGCGCTCCAGGTTGAGGGAGGACAGCAGAACGCTGGACGCCTTCGCGAGGAACGCGCTGAGCTCCCTCTCCATGCGCAGCGCCTCACGGACGAGCCGGTGGTCGGTGTCGTCCACCAGCCACCAGGCGACGGATCCGTCGTCCCGGACCGTGGGGTGCGCCTCGAAGTACCGGCCGTCGATGTCGCCGGCGGCAGCCCGCCCGGCCTCCGGCGCGTCGCGCGCGCCGGAGGAGTTCAGCCCCACGTGCGCGTCGCGGAGCCAGTCCGGCACCACGTCCGCCAGGGGCGTCCCGGGGGTCGCGGCGGGCAGCAGGGCCTCGGCCGCGTCGTTGCACCGTGCCACGATGCCCTGGACGTCGGCGATCAGCACCGGGTACGGTGCCCGGCCCCACGGGAAGTCGGGACGCGTGTCCGTGCGGGTTCGCGCTTGGGGGAAAGCCACATGCCGAGGGCCCGCTGGGCGAACCCCTCACCTCATCAACTAGACGATTGCCTTCAGGCAACCTTCGCCCACGACATGCTCGCCTGACAACCCGGCCCCCTCCTGTGCGGGCTCCCCCGGGCAGAAGGTCGCAGAGTCTTCACCTGGCGGTCACACATCGACCGGGCGCGGCCGACGGCCGGCCCGGTCGATGCCCGGGCAGAAGGTCGCAGAGTCTTCACCTGGCGGTCACACATCGACCGGGCGCGGCCGACGGCCGGCCCCGGGATCGGCGGTTCACCGGCCCGGCCGGATCAGACGCCCGCCGTCACGGCCCCGCCGGATCGGACGCCTCGCGGCCGTACCAGTCCAGGCACATCACGAGCGAGTCGTCCGCCGCCGGCCCCGAACCCCGGTGGCCCAGAAGTTCCTGGAGCATCACCCTCGGCACCTGCGGCGCGGGCAGCAGCCGCGTGCTGTTGATCGAGGCGGCCAGCGCTCGGAGGCTGTACTTCTCGCCGGCCGGGGACAGGGCGTCGTAGACACCGTCGCTGATGAACAGCAGCCGGTCACCGGGCTCGACCTGGAAGCGCTGCGCGACGTAGTCGGTGTCCTCGAACATGCCCAGGGGCATCTGCGCCTCGAACGCGATCTGCTCCACGACCCCGTCGCGCACCCGCCACACCCGGGGTGATCCGGCGTCGATGACTTCCACCTCCCCGGTCGGGAGGTGGAAGCGGAAGAGCAGGGTGGACAGGTACTGGTCCCCGCGGTGCTGCCCGTACACCGCCTGGTCGGCCAGGTACGCCTGGTCGCTCAGGCTGAGGCCGGCGCGGCGGGCGTTGCGCAGGGCGTTGACGCAGAGGTTCGTCAGCAGGGCGGCGTGGATGCCCTCCCCCATGCCGTTGCTGACGGTCACGTACAGGTCGTCGGCCGAGGCCGACCAGTCGAAGCTGTCGCCGAAGATGGCGTAGGCGGGCTCCAACTGCGCGCCCAGGCTGTACTCCGGGCGCGCGCACGAGCGGCCGGGCAGGAGCTGCCACTGCATCTCGGCGGCAAGGGTGAGCCGTTCCGCGCGCCGGGCCTGCAGGAAGAGGTCGGTGTCCCGCTCTGCCACGACCACCTCGTGCGCCAGGGCGTCGGCGCACTCCTGGAGATCCGACAGGACCTCGGCTGTCGGTCCGCCGTCCTCGTCCGTCGCCAGCGTGACGCTGAGGACGCCCAGCCGGTCTCCCCGGACGCTGACCGGGAGGTGGGCCGTCACCGTGGCGGCCGAGGTGTCCCGTACGCAGTGCGGAGCCTGCGCGCCGAAGGCGCGACCGGGCGCGCTGTCGTGCACCGGGACCGGGGTGCGGGTGTCCGGAAGGACGCCGACGGGCTGCAGCCGGGTCATCGCGTAGTCGGCGAGCAGCAGGTCCACCGTGTGGGCCCGGTGGCGGCGCTCGATCACCGATCGGACCACGTCGAAGATCTCGTGGGGCGCGGCCTCACGCAGTGCGCGCTCGACCGCGCTGGGTCTCTCCACCGGTACCGCCCTGCTTTCTCGTGCATGTGTCCACCGGTCGGCGTCGGTCACGGCCGGCCGGAGTGGGCGGGAGCCCACAGGGGAGTGTCACATGCGCGCCCCGGGAGGCGGTGCTCGGGAAGCAGTGACGCCTACGCCGTTCGGGCCACCGTCCCCACCAGGTGCACGCGCCCCTTCGCCCCGCGCAGCGCGAAGGTGTGGCCGGCGGCGTCGGCGGCGTACGTCACGGTTGCGGGCAGCAGGACGGGGGCCTTGAACTCGACCCGTACGGAACTGAGCTCGGGCGCCTCCCCGGTCGCGCTCTCCGCCAGGCAGCGGGCGGCCGTCCACATGCCGTGCGCGATGGCCCGGGGGAAGCCGAACAGCCGGGCGGTCAGCGGGTGGAGGTGGATCGGGTTGCGGTCCCCGGAGATCGACCCGTAGCGCCGCCCGAGGTCACCGGGCAGCCGCCATTCGGCGACGGCGGGCAGATCGCCGACGGCGTCCGGGGCCGAAGCCGTGAGGGGTGAGGCTGCCGCATCCGTCGTCGCGTGCCGGGACAGATAGCCGCTGCGGGACTCCCACACCGGCTCCCCGTCCACCCGTGCCTCGGTCACCATCGTGACCTCGGTGCCCCGCCGGTGCGGGGTCAACCCATCGGCGTACACGGCCAGTTCGAGCGGCTCGAAAGGCTGCACGGCCCGGTGCGGGGTGATCTCGATCCAGGTGTGGACGAGCCCGAGGACCGGCAGCGGGAAGGTGCGCCCGGTCATCAGCCGCATGGTGAGCGGGAAGGCCAGCACGTGCGGATACGTCAGCGGCAGCGGGCCGGACTCCGCGAACCCGCAGATCCTCCCGTACGCCGCGAGCGGCCCGGGTGCGACGGGCGCGGCCGGGCGGGTCGGGCGGTCCGGGGGCAGGGCGGCGTCCGGCCGGCCGGCGCGCTTGAACGGTGAGGTGAGGGCCCCGCGCACGAGCGAGGCGCTGAGTGAGGTCACCGGTGATCACGCCCCCAGCAGGCTCTGGCCGCAGACGCGCAGCACCTGGCCGTTGACGGCGGCGGAACCGGGCTGCGCGAACCAGGCGACGGCCTCGGCGACGTCCACCGGAAGCCCGCCCTGGGAAAGGGAGTTCATGCGGCGGCCCGCCTCGCGGATGAACAGCGGCACGGCGGCGGTCATCTTCGTCTCGATGAACCCGGGGGCCACCGCGTTGACCGTGACGCCGTGTTCGGCGGCGGCGCGCGGCCCGAGCGAGCGGACGAGGCCGATGACACCGGCCTTGCTGGCCGCGTAGTTGGTCTGGCCGTTGTTGCCCGCGATGCCCGCGATGGAGGCGGTGGCGACGACCCGGCCGCCCCGGTTGAGGGTGCCCGAGGTGAGGAGTTCGTCGGTGGTGCGGAGCACGCTGTCGAGGTTGACGTCGATGACCTGGGCCCAGCGGTCGGCCGGCATGTTGGCGAGGCGGCGGTCGCGGGTGATGCCCGCGTTGTGGACGAGGACGTCGAGCCCGTCCGGTGCGGCGGCGGCGATGCGGGCCGCGGCGTCGGGTGCGGTGATGTCCAGCGGCAGCGCGGAGGCCCCGAGCCGGTCGGCGGTGCGCACCAGGTCGTCCTGGGCCCGGGGGACGTCCAGCACGATCACGTGCGCCCCGTCGCGGGCCAGCACCGAGGCGACGGAAGCGCCGATGCCCCGCGCCGCGCCGGTGACCAGGGCGGTGCGGCCGGCGAGCGGGGCGTGCTGGTCGGCCACGGGGCCCGGGGCGGCGGTGGTCAGCTCGATCACCTGGCCGCTGACGTAGGCGGACCGGGGGGAGAGCAGGAAGCGGAGGGTGGACTCGGCGGCCCCCGGCGCGGCCCCGGCCGGAATCCGCAGGAGCTGAGCGGTGGAGCCGCACCCGATCTCCTTCCCCAGCGACCTGACGAAACCCTCCAGCGCCTGCTGGGCAGCGGCCTGATGGTGGTCCTCGGGGGACGGGGGCGTGCCGATGACGACGATCCGGCCACCGGGAGCCTGCGACCGTACAACAGGATGCAGGGCCGCGTGGACCTCGGCGAGACCCCGCGCGGAGGTGACCCCGGTGGCGTCCAGCACGATCCCGGCCGGCCGAGCGGCCTGGGCGTCGACCGTCAGACCGGTCGCGGCCAGCGCCTTCGCCAGTTCGTCCGTGATCGCGGAGTCCCCGGCGGTCAGATGCAGCAGCGGCCCGTCCAGGCGCGGGGTCTGAAGGCTCCAGCGGCGCAACGGGGCGGGCTGCGGCAGGCCGAGCCGCCGGGTGAGGAAGCGGCCGGGTGCTGTGCCGGTGAGGTGCAGATAGCGATCGGCCATTGTCCTGACTCCCTGCTCGGTCGTAGATTTACTCTGGAGTAAGGTTACTGAAGAGTCAGGAGCTGGTCGAGATGAACAATCCCGGACCGACCGAGACGAGATGGTCACGATGACGCGCCAGGGCCCGTTCGTGCCGCTCTCCCTGCCCCAGCCGCGCCGCGTCGCGGTGCTCGGCGGCAGCCGCACCCCCTTCGCCCGCTCCGACGGCCCGTACGCGACCGCCTCCAACCAGGACCTGCTGACGGCCGCGCTGAACGGCCTGGTCGAGCGGTACGGCCTGGCCGGCGACCGGGTCGGGGCGTTCGTCGCGGGCGCGGTCCTCAAGCACAGCCGCGACTTCAACCTGGCGAGGGAGACGGTCCTCGGCTCCGCCCTCGACCCTCGTACCCCGGCGTACGACATCCAACAGGCCTGTGGCACCGGCCTCCAGGCGGTCATCGCCGCCGCGAACCAGATCGCGCTCGGGTCCGTCGACTCGGCTGTCGCGGGCGGCTCCGACACCACGAGCGACGCCCCGCTCGGCGTCAACGACGACCTGCGCCGCATCCTGCTCGCCGCCCGCCGCGCGAAGACGACGGGCGCCCGCCTCGCAGCGCTCTCCGCCGTACGCCCCCGCCACCTCGTCCCGGACATCCCCCGCAACGCCGAACCCCGCACCGGCCTGTCGATGGGCGACCATGCCGCCGTCACGGCCCGCCGCTGGGCGGTCACCCGCGAGGACCAGGACCTGCTGGCCGCCACGAGCCACCAGCGCCTGGCCGCCGCGTACGAACGCGGCTTCCTGGACGACCTGGTGGTCCCGTACCGCGGCCTGGACCGCGACCAGAACCTGCGCCCGGACTCGACGGCCGGGAAACTGGCGCGCCTGAAGCCGGTGTTCGGCACCTCCGACCCCAACCCGACCATGACGGCGGGCAATTCGACGCCGCTGACGGACGGGGCGGCGACGGTCCTGCTGGCGAGCGAGGAGTGGGCGCGGGACCGGGACCTGGAACCGCTGGCGTACCTCTCCCTGTACGAGACGGGCGCGGTCGACTACGTGGACGGCGACGAAGGCCTCCTCATGGCCCCGGCCTACGCGGTGCCGCGCCTGCTGGAGCGGGCCGGCCTGGGCATCGAGGACTTCGACCTGTACGAGATCCACGAGGCGTTCGCCTCCCAGGTGCTGGCGACCCTCGCCGCTTGGGAGGAGCAGGGCCTCGCCCCGGTGGACCGCACCCGCCTGAACGTGGCCGGCTCCTCCCTGGCGACCGGCCACCCGTTCGCCGCGACGGGCGCCCGGATCGTGGCGACGCTGGCGAAGCTGCTGGCGGAGCGGGAAGGCCCGGGCCGGGGCCTGATCTCGATCTGCGCGGCGGGCGGGCAGGGAGTGACGGCGATCCTGGAGCGCCCGTGACCGGGTAGTTCCTTGCCGTCCCTGTTGTTCCTGCCCTTCCCCGCTGTTCCCTGCTTTCCCCTGCCGGACGGACGACCCGGCGAACCGACCCGCCCGACCCCCGAACCGAGGAGCCGCACGTGTCAACGCCACCTTCCGCCGTATCCGCATCCGCTGTTTCGCAGCCCGTCCTGATCGAGCCGACGAAGAAGCGCGGCCCGGACGGCCGGGTCCAGGAGGTCTCCGTACCGAAGTTCGCGCCGGTCGTGGAGCGCGGCTCGCTGGCAGAGATCCCGTTCGACAACGCCCGGGAGGCGCCCGGGGAGTTGGTCCTCAGCCGTAAGGACGCCGAGGGCGCGTGGCAGGACGTGAGCGCCGCCGAGTTCGCCGCCGAGGTGCTGGCGGTGGCGAAGGGCCTGATGGCGGAGGGGCTGCGGGCGGGGGACCGGGTCGCGATCATGGCCCGGACCACGTACGAGTGGACGCTGCTGGACTTCGCGGCGTGGGCGGCGGGCCTGGTGACGGTCCCGATCTACCCGACCTCGTCCGCGTTCCAGGCCCGCTGGATCCTCCAGAACTCGGGCGCGGTGGCGTGTGCGGTGGAGACGAAGGAGCAGGGCCGCCTGATCAGCCAGGAGCGCAAGCAGCTCGGCGACCTGGCGCACCTGTGGCAGTTCGACACGGGGGCGATCGGCCACCTGAAGTCCCTCGGCAAGGACATCCCGGACGCGGCGGTCGCGGCCCGCCGGGCCACCCTGGAACCGCACAGCCCGGCGACCCTCATCTACACCTCGGGCACGACGGGCCGCCCGAAGGGCTGTGTCCTGACCCACGGCAACTTCTTCGCCGAGGTCGACAACGCGATCGAGCTCCTCCACCCGGTCTTCAAGTCGGTGTCGAAGGAACCGGCTTCGACCCTCCTCTTCCTCCCCCTCTCCCATGTCTTCGGTCGGATGGTGGCGATCGGCTGCATGCGGGCGAGGGTCCGCCTGGGCCACGCCCCGTCCATCCAGACGGAAGACCTCCTGGCCGACCTGGCGGGCTTCCGCCCCACGTTCCTGCTGGCCATCCCGTACGTCCTGGAGAAGGTCTACAACACGGGCCGGGCGACGGCGGAGAAGATGGGCCGCGCCTCGTCGTTCGACCGCGCGGCGAGGATCGCCCAGCGCTACGGCAAGGCGGTGGAGGCCGCCGAACACGGTACGGGCCCGGGCCCGGGCTTCGGCCTGCGTGCGGCCCGCGCCCTGTACGACCCGCTGGTCTACCGCCGGATCCGGGCGGCGCTGGGCGGCAAGGTCCGGTACGTGATCTGCGGCGGCTCCCCGCTGGGCCGGCGCCTCGCGTCGTTCTACGAGGGCGCGGGCATCGGCATCTTCGAGGGCTACGGACTCACCGAGACCACGGCCGCCCACACGGTGACCCCGCCTCTCAAACCCCGGCTGGGCACGGTGGGTTGGCCGCTGCCCGGCACCTCGGTGCGCATCGCGGACGACGGCGAGGTGCTGCTGAAGGGCGGCCAGGTGTTCCGCGGATACTGGGACGGGGAGCGGGCGGAGGTGACCCCGGCGCTGCTGGCGGACGACTGGTTCCCGACGGGCGACCTGGGCGCGCTGGACGAGGACGGCTATCTGACGATCACGGGCCGCAAGAAGGACATCATCATCACGTCGGGCGGCAAGAACGTCACCCCCGCCCCCCTGGAGGACTGGCTGCGCGCCCACCCCCTGGTCAGCCAGTGCATGGTGGTCGGCGACAACCGCTCGTACGTCACCGCCCTGATCACCCTGGAGCCGGACGGCCTCCAGCACTGGCGCCAGATGACCAAGAAGCAGGACATACCGATGCGCGACCTGGTCCACGACGAGGATTTGCGCACGTCCTTGCAGAAGGCGGTGGACGAGGCGAACCGCCTGGTGTCCCGTGCCGAGTCGATCCGCAAGTTCACGGTGCTTCCGGTGGACTTCACGGAGGAGAACGGCCACTTGACGCCGTCGCTGAAGCTGAAGCGGGACGCGATCGCGCGGGACTTCTCGGGGGAGATCGAGGGGCTGTACCGGAGGGGGTGAGGTGATCGGAGTGGCGGCCGCCAGGTAGTCGGGCCTGCTCGGCCACAGGGTTTGGACACTCAGTTGTTCGGGGGCCTACCCGACTCCCGCGCAGCACCGTGTGCGGGAGTCGGCCCCGAGTTACTTCTTGACGTACAGCTCCTGGAAGGGCGTGAAGGGGAGCGCCTGGTAGCAGAAGTACGCGGTCCACCTGCCCTCCGCGATTCCCGCCTTGCCCTCCGCCTGGCAAGCTGCGGCCCGTCCGTAGAAGGACTCCTCGTGCACATAGCCCGGAGGGGGCGTGCCGAACGCCGATGAGGCGACGGGCTGTTGTTGGTCGGTGTCCGCAGCGAAGGCCTGGGGCGCTGTTGCGGCAAGGGCCGCGGTGAGGACCGCTCCGTGAAGAGATCGTCGTATCCAGCGGTTCATGTCAGGGCTCCATTCGGTCGGGTGGGAGTGGTCGCAACGGTGAGTGGTCGTATCTGTCGCGGGAGTATCCGCTCGTGTGCAGGCTGTCGGCTGCGCGAGAAGCACGAAGTCACCGCCGGGTCATGCCGACGAGTCCAGCGGTAAGCCGGTTTGCCAGGCGGCGAAAGCAAGTTGGTCGGCAAGGAGGCCCACGATGAGGCTCATGGAGCGTGCACCGTGACCGGCACCGGGTTCGCGTCGCAGGATCACGACTCCTGCCTTGTCATCGGGGATCGGACGGCGCCTTGCGGCGTGCTGGAGTGCGGCGCACATCTTCCTGGCGTGCATGGGGTCGACCATGGCGTCCCCGTCGGAGACGCTGAACAGGACGGAGGGGTAGACCCCTTCCGGGGTGACGCGGTGGTACGGCGAGTAGGACATGAGCCATTCGAGCTCCTGCTCCACGTCGGCGGAGCCGTATTCGGCAGTCCACGACGGCCCGAGCCCGAACCGCTCGTACCGGACCATGTCCAGGACAGGAGCTCCGCAGAGGACGGCCCGGTAGAGACCGGGACGCTGCGTGAGGGCGGCCCCGACCAACAGCCCACCGTTCGATTCACCACTGATCACGAGCTGTGAGCTCGTGGTCCAGCCTCCTTGGATCAGGCCTTCGGCCGTGGCGTGGAAATCATCGATCGAGGTCTGCTTGTTGGCTCCGGCACCCGCGGCGTGCCACTGGGTTCCGCCCTCGTCGCCACCACGTACGTGGGCCACGGCGTAGATGCCGCCCGCTTCCACCCATGCCAGTATCTCCGGGTTGTACGCGGGTGCCAGGGAGAGTCCGAAGCCGCCGTATCCGTAGAGGATGGTGGGCAACGGGCCGCGACGTGAGTGCGGAGCGAAGACGGTGACCGGGATCTGCGTGCCGTCCGAAGCCGTGCAGTTGAGATGGTGCACGGCACCAGGAGGCTGCTCGGGGAGCGACTGCCGTCCGGGTGGCGATGCCCAGACCGTGCGGGTGCGGGTGCGGGCGTCCCAGTGCAGGACAGTCGGTGGCGTGAACGGATCGGTATAGGTGATCCATGCCTCGTGCCCCCGGCCACGGATCTCGCCGACGACGCCGGCGCCGGGGAGGTCGATGTCATGGAGATGTTCACCCGTGGCCAGGTCATGGACCGCGATCTCGCTGAACGTGTGCCGGTTCCGGCCGGCCAGAAGAAGAGGGCGCGTGAGTTCCGGGCTCTCGAGCAAGGCGACGTGTTCGAGCTTCGCGTCCGGGTCCTGAGGGAGGAGGTCTCTCCAGTTCTCGGGCTGCGGGTTCTCGATGTCGGTGACCGCGAGGCGGCCGTGGGGCGCGTCATGGTCGGTGTGGAGGTACAGCTGTCCGTCGCGGCCGACGAGAGGGCGTGTGTGAGCATGGGCCTTGCTCTGCACGGCTGTGAAGACCGGTTGCGGAGAGCCGTCGGTCGTGAGGTCGGCCAGCCACACTTCGTTGTGATGCGTGGCGCCGGTCCTGGCGGTCAGGATGAGCCGTCGGCCGTCCACTGCCAGTGCGAGCCCGTAGGAAGTCGTCTTGCTTCTTTCGGCGCCGAAGACAAGCACATCGTCGGTGTCGGCGTCGGTGCCCACGCGGTGCATGTAGACACGGCGATGGTAGTGCTCCTCACCTTCGGGCACGGCGGAGCCGGGCAGACTGCGCACGTAGTAGAAGGCGTCACTGCCGGGGAGCCACGCGATGGGGGAGTTGCGGCATCGGGTGATGGGCCCGTCGACGACAGCGCCTGACGCGATGTCCAGGACGTGGAGACTGCTGTTGTCACCGTTGACGGACACCTGATAGGTGAGCCGGGTTCCCGTGTGGTCCGGATACCAGCTGTCCAACGTGGTGTGCCCGGTGGGATCCAGCTTCATGGGATCGAGCAGAAGGCGCCGGCTGCCGTCCTCCTCGGCGATGAAGAGGGCGGCGTGCTCCTGCCCGGGCTCCCGGTTCATGAAGAAGTAGCGCGTTCCTCGCCAGACGGGAGGGCCGACCGCGCCGACGGATATCAGTTCCTTCACGTGGGAGCTCAGCCGGTCCCGCCCGGGCAACGCGTCGATGGCGGCATGCCTGATCCGGTCCTGCTGGTCGAGCCAGGCCCGAGTCTCCTCGCTGTCGGGTCGTTCCAGCCACCGGTAGGGATCGGCGATGGAGTGGCCGAACCGCTCCTCCGTGATGTCCTGGCGTCGGGCAGCCGGGTAGGTGAAGTGCGCGTCGGAGAGCACTGCTCAGTCCTTTCCCCGCTCGTCGACCAGCTGAGCGATGACCTCGGTGTAGCGAAGTACTTCCGGCTCGTCCCATCTCACGAAGACGCAGAAGTCGTGCAGGTGGAGCAGGACCTTCAGCGCTGCCGCGCGGTGAGCCGACCGGTCGGGCGGGAGTCCATAGCCTTCAACGAACCGTGCGGCGAGACGGTCCCAGCCGGCGGGAGGCACCGGAAGCGGGATACGCGTCGACAGGGCACGTAGTTCGTGCAGTTCGCCCAGGACCCAGCCGACGTCCTGTTGCCAACTGCCGAAGCCCAGCTCTTCCCCGGTGAGCAGCGCGTCGGCCTCCTTCGTCTCCGACGGCACGAGCAGTCCCAGGCTCGGATTCCCGTGCAGCAGAACATGCGGTCCTGAGCGCAGGCTCTCCAGCCATGAGGCCAGCAGCTTCCAGCGGTGTGGACCGAGTGCTTGCCGGACACGTGCGTGCAGTGCTGCTGGGAGGCCGGGCAGCGGACTGTCCATCCAGGCCGACAGCCGAAGCCAGGTCAGGGGCATCCCGGGAACCGGGCCGCTCGCTTCCAACGGTTCGGTGTGAAGGGCGCGGAGCAGCATCCCGAGGTCCTTCAGGAGCGAACCGGCCCTCACGTGGTCCTGGGGTGATTGCGAAAGGAGGAGATCGAGGGCCGAGTTGGCTCCTGGGGCCGAGTAGTGGAGCGTATCGCCGACCGGCCGGGGCGGGACGTACCGGGTACCGGATCGTTCGGTGGCGATTGACTCAAGAGTGGTGAGGAGCGAGGGATGGGGAGGGAGGAAGGGCTGGGTCCTGCTGTCTCCGGCGCTGCGAACCCACGTGGTCCTGTCGTCCGGAGACCGTCTGACTTCGGTCCGGACGTGGCCACTGCCGTACTGGCTGATGACGGCATCGGTACGTGTGGTCATGATGTGCCGGCCTCACCGAGTTCGGCACGGAGCTCTTCGATCATCGGTAGCAGAGTGGTGAGCGGCGCCGTCGTGGACGCCTCGATGCGGCCGCTGGTGACGCTGCGGCCGGGTTCGGGCGGTGCGACCACGACATTGCGGCGATCTCGGAGCGCGGACAGGTGCGAGCGGAACGCGTGGCTTTCGTATCCGCCCGGGGGGAGTGCGGGGGCGATGCCGATCGGCGCGTTGGTGCATTGCAGGGCCAGCAGCGAGGGAGTGTCGGCCAGCCCTGTCGCGAAGCGGCTGACGAAGTGGAACGTGGCGGGGTAGACGGCTATGGCGTCGGCCCACTGGCTGAGCTGGACGTGCAGGGCCGCGGTCGTGGGTTCGGTGGACCAACTGTCGTGTTCCACGGGGCGGCCACCGATCGCGGCGAGCGCCGCCGGAGCGACGAACGTGCTCGCCTGCCGGGTGAGCAGGACCTTCGTTTCCGTCTCGGGGTAGGTCTCCCGCAGCCATCCGAGCCATCCGGGCAGGGCGGAGACGCCGAGGGCTCCCGTACCGACGATCAGAAGCCGCTGTGCGGAGAACTTCGGTGCCGATGCGCTCTGTTCCGTCATCCGCGACTCTCCTCCATGACCGCCGCTTCTGCTCGGACGGCGTGTGCGACTGCGTTCAGTGCGGACAGGGACGCGGCTGTTCCGTTCACGGTTTGAAGCCCGATCGTGTTGAGGACCACCTCATCTGCCCCGGCCGCGTAATAGGCACGCACGGTGCGGAGGATGTCGTCGATGCTTCCCACCGCAACGGTTCCACTGCTGATGAGCCGGGTGGCTGTGGCGAGAAGGTCGTGGGGGTCCACAGCGATTCCGGCCAGGCGAAGCATGGCCTGGTAGTGCGGAGCCTGGAGGTGTGCGTGGGTAGCGGCAAGGATGACGCGTGCGTGCTCGCGCCGTGGGGCGTCGAGCGAGACATGGACGACTGCGGTCACCTTCGGTCGTGGGCGTTGCTCGCGTTCCGCACCGCGTGTGAGTGCCGGCAGCAGAGTGCGGGCCAGGTAGCCGGGGGGAGTCAGCCAGGTGATGGCGACGTCCGCGATCTGTCCGGCGAGTTCGGCCATCTTGGGCCTGAGTACACCGAGTCCGAGCTGAACCGGCGGGGTTTCCAGTGGCGGGAGAGCGCCGTGCATTCCGTAGTAGTCGCCGGCCAGCTCCACCGTTTCCCCGGCAAGGAGGCGCCGGACGATGGTGGTGTACTCGCGTACGGCCCCCAGGGGGCTGGCGTAGGTGCTGCCACGCAGGGCTTGTACGAACGGTCGCGGCCCGGTGCCGAGTCCGGCAACGAAGGGGTGGCCGCTCAGAGCCGCCAGGGACCTGGCTTGAAGTGCGGCCTGGAAGGGGTGGCGCAGCGGCAGGAGCGTCACGCTGGTACCGAAGGGGATGTTCGCGCCGGCGCCGGCGGCGTAGGCAAGTGCTGTGTGGGGTTCGAGCATGAGCGACTGCCCGGTCCACAGACGTTCGGCGGCCCCCTCCTGGATCAGATTCGTGAAGGGAAGGATTTCCTTCCCTTCTGTCGGCATGAAAGGGAGCAGGATAGATATCGCCATGCGCAGACCTAATGAATGAGGTGTTGCGTGAAGACGTGCACGGCCGGCAGTCGAAACGGCCGGCCGTGCACAGGTGCGACAGGGTCTGGCTCAGCAGCCCCACTTGATGCTGGCGACGACGCTGAGGGAAACGATGGTCTGCGGCGAGGGCGCCTCGTCGGGGGTGCCATCGGCAACCATCTCGTTCACGTCGGCGTAGGTGTCGAAGCCGGCGGCCAGGTCGATCTCGTTCATGACTGTCTCCTCAAGGAATCCGCATACGAATTGACGGCGCCTGATCTGAGCTGCCTGGTCGGGCAGCCCCTCTCGGCAAAATCGAAACTAGTATCGAATCGCGCGTCGGTGGAAGCACTTTTTGATGATCAGTTGAACGGCGCGAGTTTTCATTAATTTCAGAGGGAAATAGGGGAGGACACGTTGCGGTGGGGTGCGGAGGGGTCGATTCCACCCTCCAGGAACGCATCGCGGACCCGTTCCGCGCGTGTCCGGCCGTCCGGGTGGATCGCGTGACCGACCAGCCCCGAGGCCAGGGCGCGGCACCGGTGCTCTCCCAGGCTGGTGTGGCGCATACCGGGCCGGGCGTCATCCGGTTCCCAGGCGACAGCCACACCGGCCGCCAGCGGCTGAGTGAACGGAGAGGGGACGCTTCCCGGGCTGACGATTCCCTTGACGGCCTCCACGAGCGACGCGAGCACTGCATGGTTCAGGCCGTTCAGATACACCACCACACCATCGCGCCGCGGCAGTGCCGAGCTCGAAGAAGCAGCCTTGGCCCGGTAGGCGACGGCATTCTCCTCCAGGCAATGCAGCACCCGGCCCCAGGTCTCGACAGCGGCGTCGGGCGTTTCGACATGCAGGTAGACCCGCAGGACCTGGGACTCGGGGGGCAGAGGCAACGACCCGTCGGCGAGGAAGAAGCCGGGCGACAGCATGGGGCGGCTCGCCGAGACACGTACGTCTGCCCGCCGGGCGTCGGCGCTGATGCGCACAAGCCGGTCCGAATCGAGACGGACGCGCACCCCGCTCAGCTCGACGATCGGACCGCCCTCCCGCGCGGCCAGCACGGGAACATCGTGTGTGGTGTACCGGTGGGGCACGGCCTGCGCGAGGCGTTCTTCGAGATCCCTGCTCTGCGGGGCGGAGACTCGTCCGGTCCCGGTCCCGGTCCCGGTCCCGGACTCGGTCTCAGGCCTGCCGACGTGGACGATCTGGTAGAGCGCAGTGGCGAGATGGCCGGTGAGAGCCGGAGGAGAAGAGGCGGTCACCGTCCTCGCTCCCACAGCAGCCGTGAGACCGTCCGCCTCTACGCGCACCCTGTCCAGCACGTTGTGAAGGCCCTCGGACAACTGTCCTGGCTGTTGCGGCTGTTCTCGACCGCCGTGACTGAGGGCGTCGACCGGGGTGCTCATGCGGGATCCTCCACGAGTCCGAGTGTCAGGATGAACTTTTCCGGCGTGAGCAGTGCTTTTCGACCGATGCCGGCGGCGGCGCGGGGCAGCGCCGCAAGCCGCGGAGCAGTCCGGGCCCCGGCGAGCAGGCGGTCGAGAAGATGCCAGCCGGCGAATGCCACCACCCGTGCAGCCAGGGGGCTGCCTGCGGGCCGCCGCTCCAGATACCCGTTCCAAAATGCCTGGATACGAGGACGGACCACCCGTATCCCGGAAGTGAGCTGCGTCAGCATCTGTTCACGTGTCGGTGCCAAGTCCTGGTCGGGAGTCCCCGACGTCGCCGCGTCCAGCACCGCACGGTGGAGAAGGTCGCCCACGACTCCCCCGAGGTCACGGGCTGCGTCGCCCGCCTGGAATTCCTCAAGGTCCGTCAGATGGACTCGACCGCCGGCGATCAGGAACTGGTCCAGGCGCAGGTCGCAGTGGGCGGCAACCGGCTCGGCCCGCTGCTCCCGTTCGAGGAGTCCCCGCAACGCGTCGGCCAGGGGAACGTCGTTCTGCAGCAGACTCCACACCTGGAGTTCCGCGGCGGACGAAGCCTCGAACAGGGCCGCCGGGAGACCGTCGAGCAGTTCGGCGGACGGCAGCAACGGTGTGCTCTGCACATTGTTGGGGAGCCGGCCGACCGGAAGACTGTGCAGATGACCGACGGTGTTTCCCAGCGATCGAGCCCCGTCGTCCGACAAGCCGTGCCCCTTCACCAGGTCGGCGGCGGTCTCAGCGTCTTCGACCAGCTCGAACACCATGAGCTGGGAGCCGAGGTCGGTGCCCAGACAGCGTGGCGACGAGAGCCCGGGCTCCGGGTGCTGCCGCAGGAGACGTTCGAAGGAGAGGCACTGGTGTATCCGTTGCTCCGCCACTTCTCGCGGGCCTTCGAGCTTCTTGACGAAGACGCGCCGGCCGGTGTCGGTCGTACCGCTCAGATTGGTGTTCCGGCCAGGCAGGGATCTGAGGTCGGGTTGCCCGGCGAGAGTGCCCAGACCCAGGCGGACGAGGAGGGCGTTCGCTTCCTGGAAACTCGGGTCGTCCGTGGCAGCCACGGACGTGGTGGACGTGTTCATTGTTCTCCTCGTCTCTCCCCGACGGCCTTGGGCCCGGGGGCTGCCGTCCGCACCGTCATGCCTGCGTGCTTCCACGCATCGCGGCCCGGATGACCTCGGCGGCCGCTGCGGGCCGGTCGGCGGTGAAGGTGACCCGGCGCGCCATGACCGGCTCACCCTTGCGGAGCTGTACGGGGAAGGGCTCGGCAAGCTCGAGAGTCATGGTGGTGGCACTGCTGACCGAGCAGGCCACCGCGTCGTCGTGATCCGGTGACCGGCGCAACCCGTGCCCCTGCGTCATGCCGTGAGCGGCACGTACGGCCTGGATTTGATTGATCGGAATGACAAGGGCTCGGAAGGGGCCGGTGCGCAGGTGCAGTGTGTGTTCGCCGACCAGATGAGGCGCACGCAAGGTCATCGCGCAGAATCCCACGGTCACGACAAGGGAGAGGATTACCCAGACGAGGTGAAGGGGTCGGTAGGCGTGGGGGATCATCGCGTCCACGGCGATGCTGGTCACGAGGTCCACCGCTGCGATGGTCCAGATGACGCTGCGGGAATCGGCGGAGTGCGGTATCGCGCGGTGCGCGCCGGGTGACGCGACGGGCTTGCGCGCCAGCCAGGCAGCGAGATCGCGGAGCATGGTTCCCGACCAGGTGACGGCCGATCGGCGGGGCATCACGCCCGCGGGGATGCGGTTGCCGGGATCGTCATGCCTCATGGGTCACCCGCTTGGCTCGCAGGCCCGTGGCCAGTACCCAGCTACCCGCGACCAGCGCGAGTACGGTCTCCGGTCTCTTCAGCGCGGTTCTGGCCCGGCTGATGATCCGACCTCGATCCCTTCCGGAGCGGCTTTCGGGGCGGTCGTACTGGCCTGAGGCCGACGGAGGGCCGACGGGTGCGCGTACGGGCCGGCTCCGCGCGGGGCTCTCCTGTCCGGAAGGCGCCGAAAGTTCGGCCGCCGTGCGCGTCCAGTACTTCTCCCACTGTTCGATGTCGCCATGACACGCGCCGACGTAGGCCAGTGTCACTTCGAGACTGGGCAGGGTAAGACCACGAGCCGCCTCGGAGAGCGACGTCCCTGAGTAGTTGGCCCTGCTCGCGAGTGCTCGGTAGGAGGGGCTTCCCGCCGTCCTTCGCAACACCCGCAGGTCATGGGCAAAGCGTTGCAGCGGGCCGTCAGCCGGGTTGATCGGTGATTCCGGGCGTCCCATCTCTTCCTCCGGATCTGTGTGCAGATGGTCAGTGGGCTCTGATTTCGTGCGGCATGAGGGCAGCCTCGGCTCCGCACGGGGGCCGATGTCAGGGCGGGCTGTCCGATCCGGCCTGGATGCCGCGCGGTTCGGAATGCCGCGCGTGCGAGGGATGCGCAACGCCGTCCTGAGGCGTGGCGGGGGCGGAAACGAGGCCGCTCCTGCCCTGGAGAGAGCTGATCGGTTCTGTACGCCCCTGCCCTTACCAGCGGCTCCCGACAGCTCCCGACAGGGGACGCCCAGTCACGCGTAGGCGGCCACGAGTCGCGTCCCGCAGGTCGGCGCCGTGTGTCGCCGGCGGCACAGGCGGGAGGGCTTCCTCGCGCGATGCGTCTCGTGCGCCCGTTTCTCCCCGGCCGAGGAGCTCCTCTGCTGCGCCCTCGTCAACGGGAATGGTCCGAAGCTCTGGTGGTAGGGGCATCATCCGGGCCACCTGCCCCGTACGGTCTCCCCATGTCACGGACATCGGTCACGATGCCGTTCGTGCAGTTGTCAGCTCTACGAGTCTCCGCCGCGCGTGACGCGCTGTGGCACGGCAGCACCTTGTACACAACAAAATCTTTCCGTCCCCCCGGCACGGTTGACCGATGACGTCCGTCTGTGGTCTGTATTCCTTCGGTCGGCGGCAGGGCCTCGACGGCCGGCGAGGTCTCCACCACACTGTTGCCCGAACGCTGTCACCGTTTCGGTCGACATCCCGTTGGGCACCCAGTGATCAAAGCTACGGCGACGACAAAGGTCAACGCTTTTCAGCTCCTAGGGTTGGTATTACGCCAACTCCTGCGATGTCGCCCACGATCTCGCTTGCGCCAAGAGGTACGGCCCTTATGGATGGGCGGGGCCAATGCCGGATTTCCGTCCGCGCCGTGAGGTTTTCAAGTACGGCGAAAAGATGACGGTCCGGAAACCTGACCGGGCCCATGGCTACCGAGGTGAAGGCTGACGGAGCGCTCCCTTCGGAAAGCCACGACAGCTCGGGATCAAACCTTCCCGCACGGGCCACGTACGTCTGCCCGCCGGTCGCAGCGCACACCCTGCGTGAAGACACGGCTGGACACCGGACCGGAATCCTGACCTTCCGCTCCACGCCCGCAGGGGAGCCGCCCACGTTCTGCCGGAGCGGCTGCCGCAGCGGCGGCGGCGGCTGTCTCCCTGTCGGCCCCGCCGGGGTGGTCTGTCGTCCGAGCCGAGGTTACGGCACTCTGGTGCTCGCTCAACTCGCGTAGATCTGCGTCCGTTCCGGCCGCGCTCCCGCACCCAAAGCACTTCGTACTCGCACCTCGCGCTCCACCGCCCGGTTGTCGACCCGAAGGACGTCCCCACCCATGCGACGCTCGCCCCGCACCTGCCTCCTGGCCCTGCTCGCGCTCCTCGGAGGCCTGCTCACCGTCACCGCCACCGCGTCCCCCGCCGCGGCCGCCCCGAACTTCAAGGCGCCCTACGCCTGCGGCCAGCAGTGGACCTACAGCCATCACTCCGCCGAGGTCAGACAGGCTCTCGACTTCGTCCGGACCGACGGCGGTGGCACGGCCAGCGCCCCGGTTCTCGCCTCGGCCGCCGGGACCGCGTACCGCTACTCCCAGCCGAGCGGTGCGGGCAACTACATCGCCGTCGAGCACGGCGGCGGCTGGAAGACGTACTACTTCCACCTCGCCGCGTTCTCCGTCGCCAACGGGGCCCAGGTCGCCCAGGGCCAGCAGATCGGCACCACCGGCTCCACCGGCAACAGCTCCGGCGCGCACATCCACTATGAACAGCTCTACAACGGCATCGGCCAGACCATCGTGATCAACGGCCGGTCCCTCGCCCCGTATCCCGGCTCGTACCACAGCAAGTACCTGACCAGCGACAACGGTTGCGGTGGCGGCGGAGGCGGCACGTACTGGGTCGACACCTTCGCCAACGCCACCGGCTACGCCGCAGCCAACACCGCGGACGCGCAGGGCGTCCTCAACGCCGGTACGAACTACGTCTACTGCAAGGTGTGGGGAGCGCGGGTCGGCACGGCGAGCCAGTTCAACCACTGGTGGCTGCGCACCGACCTCGACGTCGTGTACGCGGGCAAGAACGGCCGCAACGCGTACGTCTCCGCGTACTACCTCTCCCGGTGGGGCAACGACGAGGCCCGCGACAACAACGGGACAATCATCCCGAACTGCTGACGGCGCGATCCCTGCCCCGGGGCGGCTCGGGGCAGGGCGGCGCGCCTCGTGGCGCAGCGACACCTCCGTGGTGTGGCGCAAAACCCGTCGATCATCATTCGCGCGTCCTGGCACCCTGGCTGCAAGGGCCCGACGGCAGCAGATCCGCGGGCAGGGCGTTGCGAAGGAGAGGCCGCATGGCCACGGTCGTCGATCTGATCACCTACCCCGTCAAGGGCTGCGCGGGAACGTCCGTGGACAGTACGCACCTCACCCCGGCGGGCCTCGCCCATGACCGCGTCTTCATGGTCGTCAGCGTCGACGGGGTCTACCGCACCCAGCGCCGCGACCCCCGCCTCGCCCTCGTCCGGCCCACCGTCAGCGCCGAGGGCAGCAGGCTCACGCTCGCATCGGCGGAGCCGGAGGGCGGTCACGGCGCGCTGCACCTCGACGTCACCACCTCCGCGCCCCGGCGCGACGTCGACCTGTTCGGCGCGACGTACCAGGGCATCGACCAGGGGGATGAGGCGGCCGCCTGGCTCACGGACTTCCTCGGCACCCCGAGCCGGCTGGTCCGCGTACCGCCGGAGCACGACCGGAAGACCGACGGCCTGACCCCCGGAACCTCCGGATACGCCGACAGCAGCGCCGTCCACGTGCTCTCCCGCGCCTCCCTCGCCCACCTGCACACGCGGCTGGCCGAGCGAGGCGCCCCGCCCCTGGCCATGGACCGCTTCCGCCCGAACATCGTCATCGACAGCCTCCCCGAGGGCTGCCAGGGGGAGGACTGGGCAGCGGAACCCCACGCCGAGGACCGGATCCGCCGCGCGACCATCGGCGCGGCCGAGCTGGGCTACACCAAGCTCGCCGTGCGCTGCGCGGTCACCCTGGTCGACCAGGAGGCCGGCGCCCGGGGCGGGCCGGAGCCGCTGCGGACGCTCGCGGGCTACCGGCGCTTCTCGGCGGGCGGAGTGGTGTTCGGCACGAAGTTCGCCGTGGTGCGGCCGGGCAAGCTGTCGGTGGGCGACGAGGTGGCGGTCGAGGAGTGGGGCGAGGCCGAGCGCTGATGCCTCGTAGCGCTGGACGACGTCATGCCGATCCGATCAGGCGGCCACCGCCCACACAGCGGCGGTTCCGAGCCCTCCGCTCGCGAAGGTGCCTCCAAGAGTGGACGCCGTGTAGTAGCCGCAGCAGGTGGCGAGCATCATCAACGCCCCGCCCCAGGCGGCGAGCCACCGGTCACGGATCAGCGCACCGGCTGCGGCAGTCCAGATGATCCAGGTGGACGTCGAGTTGGTCGCCCGGTCCAACACGGGTGTTATTCCGTGCAGGCCGTACGTTGCCCAGCCGAGCAGCAGTCCGAGGACGGCGGTCGCGGTGAGCACGGTGCCGGCGGTGGCGCGGCCCTCGGCCATCTCACCGGGCCGCGTTCCAGCAGGACTGTGGCGACCGCGCTCACTCGAAGAACTTCAGGCTCCACCCCTTGTCGGACGTGGGGCCGGGAACGTTGGCCCGGGAGTAGGTGGTGTCGCCCCACCAGACGAACGTGCCGGTGTACCAATGGCGGTTCGCCCAGGAGTACGGCGTGCCCTTCGCGACCGCGTGGTACATCGACGGGAACCTCGGGCCGGCGGGCGGGCTGGTGTTGATGTCGCCGTGGAGCAGCACGAAGGTGTGGTGGCCGGGCCCGTTCACGTGCAGCGTCGGGTCCCAACCGGGCATCATCGTCGCGCGGTCGGAGCCGAACAGGCAGCCGTTCGACTTGTACCAGTCCCCTACGTACGTGGGGTCGCCGCCCTTGCGCAGGCGCAGGTCTGCCAGGCAGTACTGCTCGCTCCAACTGCCGTTGGCGGAGTACGCGATGTGCAGTTGCCCGTTCGGGTCCTTGATCGCCTCGGGGCTCTCGTTGATGAACGGGTTGCCGACCACCCGTTCCCAGCTCTCGCGCGGCTGCGAGATGACGTACCGCGCGCCGGTGGGCCGGGTCGGGCTGCTCATCCGGGCGATGTAGAGGTTCTGCTCGACGTTGGTGTCGCCCGCCCACCCGGACCACACGAACCAGCGCTGCCCCTCGAAGGTGAACAGGGTGCCGTCGATGGCCCATGTGTCGTCGGGGAGGGCGAGTTGGGTCTCGGCCCCGTACCCGCTGGCCGGCGAGGCGGAGCTGATGACGAACATGCGGTGAGCGGCGCCGACGCCGGCCGTGAAGTAGATGTAGTACCGCCCGCCGTCCATCACGATCTCGGGAGCCCAGACCTCCCCACGCCCCCGGCTGTCGGCCCAGACCTGCCGGGCGGGCGCGGTGGCAAGACCGGCCGTGGACGACGCCTGCCGTACGACGATGCCGCCGCCGGTCGACTGGACCCCGACGTACGTACTGCCCACCCGCAACACGCTGGGGTCGGCCGCGCGCAGGCTGGTCTGCCCCTGCGGAGCCGCCTCACGGGTGGGTGGTGCGCCCTGGGCGGTGCCGGGCGGCGACAGGAAGAGCGTCGCGGCGAAGGCCCCGGCCGGCGCGAGCGCGCCGAGGGTGGACGAGCGGCGGAAGGGGCTTCCGGGCTTGCGCGTGGGGTCGCTCATGGGATCGCTCATGGGGCTCGCTCCTGGGTGGGGGGCCTTCGGCGGGGCAGCGATTTACATCGATAGAAGAGCGCTCTCGCAGAATCCCGTCAGGGGGTGCCTCTGTCAATGGGCTTGCCGGAAGCGGAAGTTCGGGTGTGGAGCCGTGTGGATCGGGCGTCGCGCAGTTCCTGGCCGTGACCTTGGTGCGAGACTTCCGGCATGGACATGGGGCGCGAGTCGCGGTGGGAGAAGGACGCGATGACGGTGGAGATCGTCTTCGCCCTGGTGACTGCTGTCGTCCTTGCCGGGGCGGTCTTTGCCGTCGCGCTGGCCCTCACTCTCGTCTTCGACCTCTCTGGTTCAGTGTCCAAAGGTGTCGTGACGGGGGGAGCCCTGGTGGGAGCGGCGGCCGGAGTGTGGCGTCTGGTGCGGGTGCTGTACCGCTTCGACGCGGAGCGCCGTAAAGGCCACTGACGGGGGAGGAGCGGGGGTCCGTGCCCGGCTGTTCGGGCGTCCGCGGCACCGCACCGAGCGGCCGGGCCGGCCGTGCCGCGTCGTCGTCGCCGTTCAGGACGGCTCCCTTCAGGCCGTGGGTCGAAAGTGGATCAAGGTGAGTGTGTGGCCCCTGGTTCGGGACAGCCCTTAGGCTCGCCGGTCTGCTGTCGATCTGAGGAGGCGGACGAGTTGCCTGCTGTCGTGCTCGTTCACGGCCTGTACCACCGTCCCGAACACTTTGCGGTGGTGGCGGAAGGATTACGGGCAGACGGAACGGAGGTTGCCGTGCCCGAGCTTCACCGCGGCTCCTTGGCTGCTGACACCGCCGCCGTCCAAGCCGTCATCGACGCGTTGCCCGAGCCCCCGGTTGTCCTTGGCCACTCCTACGGAGGGTCGGTGATCACAGGAGTCCGCGGAGCGGCACATCTGGTCTACCTGGCAGCGTTCGTGCCGGATGCCCAGGAGAGCGCGGCCGGTCTGGGCGGTGCGTCACAACAGCTCAAGGACGCCATCGTCGTTGAGCCGGATGGCTCGACCGCCCTGCACCCCGGCTTGGCCATCGACGCCCTCTACGGTGACTGCCCTGCACCCCTCGCCGCGCGGGCGGTCGGCCTGTTGCGTGCGCAGGGCCCGGGCTGCGGACGGGGAGTACCCCAGCACCACGGCTGGAAGGAGACTCCTTCTACTTACGTCATCTGCGCACAGGACCAGGCCGTCGACCCCGGCCTCCAGCAGGCCATGGCCTCGCGCTGCACCGACGTGCGCGTATGGCAGACAGGCCACTCACCGTTCGTGGGACAGCCCGACCTCATCGTGGAACTCCTGAGAGAACTGCTCCCCACCCGCAGCGGGCCCCGGGGAAGCCAGGAAGCCGCCGCCGCTCGGCACACGGCCTAGGACTGCTGGCCGAGTGGTGGGCCTGACTTCGGCAGAGGGCCCCTGAGCGCATGCCGTAAACCCGGCGACTTCCGCGATCGTCGCCGGGATACTCGTCGCCCATGGATGAGGTCGAAGTCGTCGTCGCCCACTCCGAGCGGGCGACCCTGCGCGTCGGTGACGTGTTCCTGAAGGTGGACGCCGATCAGGCGCGTATCGACGCCGAGGTCGAGACGATGGCCCTCGCGCCCGTTCCGACCCCGGAGGTCCTCTGGCGCAAGCCGCCCGTGCTGGCGATCTCCGCCGTCCCGGGGACGACCCTCGGGCGCCTCGGCTGGCCGTCGACCGGGTCACCGGCGGCGTGGGCCGCGGTGGGTGCCGCGATCCGGAAGCTGCACGGCGCGCCGTTGCCGCCCAGGCCCGGCCGGGCAGGCCGGGGCGTTGGCGAGCTTGCTGCGGAGCTCGATGCCGAGTGCGCGTTGCTCGTGGCGAACGGTCTCCTGCCCGCCGAGCTGGTCACCCGTAATCGTCAGGTCGCCGAGGCCGCGCTCAGGCCGTGGACTCCGGCGTTCACGCACGGCGATCTGCAGATCGCCCACGTCTTCGTCGAGGGCGACGAGGTCACGGGCATCATCGACTGGTCCGAGGCGGGCCGGGGAGATGCGCTGTACGACCTTGCCACCTTCACGCTCGGACATGAGGAGCACCTCGACGACGTCCTCGCCGGCTATGGCGGGGACGTCGACCTCGAAGTGGTTCGCGCGTGGTGGGCGTTGCGGAGCCTGCTGGCCGTCCGCTGGCTGATCGAGCACGGCTTCGACCCGTTCTCGCCGGGCTGTGAGGTCGACGTGCTGAGATCCCGGATGTGAGGCGGCGGTGGGCCCGTCCGCCCCGCCCGGAGATGTTCTGGTGCGTCGAGCAGGCCATCTCCTCGGGCGGGTGCCGCTTCGTCCGTAATCAGCTGGTGGACGGTCATGGCACGGGCAACACTGGTGCCATGACCCGTGATCGTGAGGCCCTGACAGAGAGCTGGAAGCGGACCCGCGACCATCTCGACGCTGCCCGGGCCCACCTCGCACATCTGCCGGGCATCGATCTCTCGACGACGCTGGAGTTCCTGGAGCACAACGAACTGGGACTCGCCTTCGACTGCCTGGTCCATCTCGCCGACGACCTCGGTCTGCCCCTCCGTTTCTGGCAGCACATGGATCGAGCGGCTCGTGAGATGCGGCTTTACAGCGATGAGCCGCACATGCCCCACCGCAAGGCTGCCGACTCCTGCCTTCGTCACCTCGCCGCGGCTTCGGAGCAGGGATGATCTGCCGATCCGGCAGGCACCCCGGCCCGACGCCTGGGCCGCACAGCTACACCGGCGGACCCCCTCGGTAGCGGCGCTTTTCGAGAAGGATGTCCATGTCCAGGCCACCTTCCCGGGGTGAGGACGAGGTCCGCCGCCGTGTTCTCCTCCAGGTGGGCGATGCTCGACGTGCCCGGGATCGGGAGCATCACCGGGGAGTGGTCCAGCAGCCAGGCCAGGCAGACCTGGGTGGGGGTGGCGTTCAGCTCGGCTGCGACCGCTGCCACCTCCGCTCGGTCGCCCGCCTCGCCCCAGGCGACCGTGCGCCAGGGCAGGAATGCGATGTCCGCCGCCTCGCACGCCGCGGACCGGTTCGTGTTCGCGGTCCGTCAGGTTGTAGCGGTTCTGGACGCTCGCGATGTCCACGATCTCCCGGGCCTCGGCCGGCTCGGCGGCCGACACCTCGGACAGGCCGATCCGGCCCACCTTGCCCGCGGCGCGCAGGTCCCGCAGGGGGCCGAGCTGGTCGGCGAGCGGGGTCTCCGGGTCGATGCGGTGGAGCTGGAGCAGTTCCAGGCGGTCGACGCGGAGGCGGCTCAGGGCGTGGTCCGCCCCCGCGCGCAGCGACTCCGGGCGGCCGTTCGGGGCCCACTCGCCCGTCTCGGCGGAACGGATCGCCCCGACCTTAGTGGTGGTCAGGAGGTCCTTCGGGTACGGGTGGAGCGCCTCGGCCAGGACCCCCTCTTTGGGCCCGTTCCCGTACATGTGGGCCGTGTCGATCAGCGTGATGCCCAGCTCCACCACCCGGCGGGCCACGGCGATGGCCGACGGGCGGTCCTCGGGCAGGGGGGTATCACGGCGTTTCCGGGCCCTGGAGGATCTGGAGGTAGTTCCCCACCGGGTCCACGATCGTGGAGAAGAACCAGCCGCTCCCGACCTCCTCGACCGGGCGCACCCATGTGACCCCGAGGGTGTTGAGGTGCCTCTCGGCCGCCCGGACGTCCCGCACGGTGATGTTGATCATCTGCCGGCCCGGCTCGACGGCCTTGTCCGCCACGTCGTCCCGTTCGTCGAAGCCGATGATCGCTCCGGGGCCGACGATCAGGAGGTGCTCCGCCCAGCGGGCGCCCAGCGGCTCCAGCGCGGCGCGGTACCAGGAGATGAGGGATTCGCTGTCCGTGCTGCCGATGATGACTCCGAGGCCGGTGATGTTGTCGGCGTTTTCGGTCGTGGAGGCATTCATGGTTGTCCTCGCTCGGTCGGGGCCGGTCTGCCGGTCGTGTCGGGAGCCGGGTCGTCCCGGTCGCTCGACGCGTCCACCACTCATGACCCGCCCCGGGCCCGAAACTCATCGGTGCTCGCCGCCGGGCCCTCAGTGCGGCCAGATGGGCGGGTCCGTGACGAAGTGGCCGCCGAGACGGGTCTGCGCCGGGTCGGCGGGGTCCGGCTCGCCCTGGGCGGCGATGAGTTTCGCCGCGTACGGCTCGGAGTCGTCCTGCGGGGCGTAGCCCAGCGCCCGTGCCGAGGTCAGGTCCCACCACAGGCGGGTGTTGGCGGAGGAGCCGTGGACGACGGTGTGGCCGACGTCCTCGGCGGTGAGCGCGGCGTGGAAGAGGCGTGCTCCGTCGGCGGGGCTCATCCACAGGGACAGCATGCGTACCGAGGTGGGCTCCGGGAAGCAGCTCCCGATCCGTACCGACACGGTCTCGACGCCGTGCTTGTCCCAGTAGAGCTGGGCCAGGTCCTCGCCGAAGCACTTCGACAGGCCGTAGAAGGTGTCGGGGCGGTGCGGAGCGTCGGACGGGATCGGCGGGCCCCCGGCGAGCGGGCGCGGCGTGTAGCCGACGGCGTGGTTGGAGGAGGCGGTCACGATGCGCCGGACGCCTTCCTCGCGGGCGGCTTCGTAGAGGTGGTACGTGCCCTGGATGTTGGCCCGGAGGATCTTGTCGAAGGTGGACTCCAGCGAGATGCCGGCGAGATGGATCACCGCGTCCACGCCGCGCACGGCCTCGCGCAGCGCCTCCCGGTCGTTCAGGTCGGCGGTGATCGCTCCGGGCTCGCCCTCCACCGGAACCAGGTCGAAGAGTCGCAGGTCGTATCCGTACGCGGGCAGCAGCCCCCGCATCAGGGTGCCGAGGCCGCCCGCTGCGCCGGTGAGCAGGACGGTACGGGGAGCGGGCATACGGTGGTCTCCTCGGGGGCGATGCGATGCGATGCGGTGCGGGCGCGGTGCGGGCGCGGCACCGGGCGGCGGGCGTCGTGACACCCCGGGCTTCGCGACACCCCAGGCGCCGTGACACCCCAGGGCGTCGTGACGCCCCGCCCCTTCAAGGCCGTGGACCGCGTTCGCATACGTGGACAAGCTAAGAAGTCCGTGAGGTTACGTCAAGTGGCCCGTGCGAGCCGAAAGTTGTTCTGTCCGAAGCGTTGACGAAGCGTTCCGGGCGGCTCTAGCTTCATCGCGTCGTACTTCGTACGTCATATATGAGACGCGATACGCGAGATGTGAGAGCCCGTCACCCATGACCTTCGCCCCTGCCCCGATCCCGTCCCGGACCCAGTACGTGCTGGAGGCCATCAAGCACGCCATCCTCACCGCGCGGCTGAGACCGGGACAGGCGCTGGTGGAGACGGAACTCGCCGCTCAGTTCGGAGTGTCCAAGACCCCGGTCCGCGAAGCGCTCAAGACCCTCGCGGGCACGGGGCTCGTGGTCATGAGCCAGTACAAGGGCGCAACCGTGCGGCTCGTCGACGCGACCATGGCCCGGGAGGTGTACGACGTCCGCCTCCTGCTGGAACCGGAGGCGCTGCGCCGGTCCGTCAACCGCAAAGCGTCGCTGGAAGCGGCTCAAGAGGCCCTGGAAAGGGCCGACTCGGCGCTCGACAAGGCCGACAGGTCGCTGGCCAACCGGGATTTCCACCGCGCCCTGTACCTGCCCTGCGGCAACCCGCTGCTCGCCCGGATGCTCGACGAGGTCCGCGACCAGGCGGCCCTCGTCTCCACGGTGGCCTGGTCGGCCGTCCCCTCCTGGGAGCGCGAGGCGGCCGAGCACCGGGAGATCCTGCGGCTCGCCCTCGCCGACGACGCGGAGGCCGCCGCCGGGGCTCTGCACCACCACATCGCATCGTTCGTACGCCGCGCCTTCCCCGACGACGAAGACGGGGGTGGCGCCGCGTGAACCGCCTGCTGGAACCACATGACCACCAGCAACCCGACGAAAGGCCGGTCCGCATGGACTTCTCTCCGCTGAAGGCGGCCCTCGCCGACGTTGTGGCGATCCCGGTGACCCCCTTCGCCGAGGACGGCAGCATCGACATCGCGAACCACCGCGCCCTGACGCGCAGGCTGCTCGACGGCGGTGTCCGCATCGTCACCCCGAACGGCAACACCGGGGAGTTCTACGCGCTCACCCCCGACGAGCGGCGCCTGGTCACCGAGCTGACCGTCGAGGAGGCCGCCGGACGCGCCACCGTCCTGGTGGGCGTCGGGCACGACGTACCGACCGCCGTCGCCGCCGCCGAGCACGCCGCCGAGGCCGGAGCGACGATGGTGATGGTCCACCAGCCGGTTCACCCCTATGTCGCCCAGGAGGGCTGGGTCGACTACCACCGGGCCATCGCCGAGGCCGTCCCCAGGCTCGGAGTCGTCCCGTACATCCGCAACCCGCTGCTGGCAGGCGACCGCCTCGCCGAGCTCGCCGACAGCTGCCCCAACGTCATCGGTGTGAAGTACGCGGTGCCGGACGCGGCGCACTTCGGGGCATTCGCCCGCGACGCCGGACTGGAACGGTTCGTCTGGGTCGCCGGCCTCGCCGAGCTGTACGCCCCCTCCTACTTCGCCACCGGCGCCACCGGCTTCACCTCCGGCCTCGTCAACGTCGCCCCTGCCGTCTCCCTCGACATGCTGGAAGCGCTGCGCGCCGGGGACTACGCGGCGGCCATGAAGGTGTGGGAGCGCATCCGCCGCTTCGAGGAGCTCCGCGCCGAGGAGCAGTCCGCCAACAACGTCACGGTCATCAAGGAGGCCCTGTCCGTGCTCGGGCTCTGCCGCCGCGAGGTACGCGCGCCGAGCCGGGTCCTGCCCGCGGAGCGGCGTGCCGAGGTCGCCGAGCAGATAGCGGAGTGGGCGCTGTGACGGACGACCGGAAAGCAGCCCCCGTCGCGCCCGAGGAGCTGCGCAGCCACCAGTGGTACGGGACCGACGGCCTGCGCTCCTTCAGTCACCGGGCCCGCACCCGCCAGCTCGGCTACCTCCCCGAGGAACACCTCGGCAAGCCCGTCATCGCCGTTCTCAACACCTGGTCCGACATCAACCCCTGCCACTCCCACCTGCGGGAACGCGCGCAGGCGGTGAAGCGGGGCGTCTGGCAGGCGGGCGGATTCCCGTTGGAGTTCCCGGTCTCCACCCTCTCGGAGACCTTCCAGAAGCCGACGCCCATGCTCTACCGCAACCTGCTGGCCATGGAGACCGAGGAGCTGCTCCGCTCGTACCCCGTCGACGGGGCCGTACTGCTGGGCGGCTGCGACAAGACGACGCCCGCGCTGCTGATGGGCGCGGCCTCCGTGGACCTGCCGACCGTCTTCGTGCCCGCCGGGCCGATGCTGCCGGGCCACTGGCGCAACGAGGTCCTCGGTTCCGGCACGGACATGTGGAAGTACTGGGACGAGCGGCGGGCCGGGCTCATCGGCGACTGCGAGATGGGGGAGCTGGAGAACGGCCTCGCCCGCTCCGCCGGTCACTGCATGACGATGGGTACCGCCTCCACGCTGACGGCCGCCGCCGAGGCGCTGGGCGTCACCATGCCCGGCGCCTCCTCCATCCCGGCCGTCGACTCCGGGCATGAGCGGATGGCCGCCGCATCCGGCCTGCGCATCGTCGAACTCGTACGGCAGCGAACGACGTTGTCGCAGATCCTCACCGCCGACGCCTACGAGGACGCCGTCGCCACCGTCCTCGCGCTCGGCGGCTCCACCAATGCCGTGATCCACCTGATCGCCATGGCGGGCCGGTCCGGGGTGAAGCTCTCCCTGGACGACTTCGACCGGATCGCCCGCACGGTGCCCGTCCTGGCCGATCTCCGCCCCGGTGGACGGTATTTGATGGAGGAATTCCATTTCGCGGGCGGACTGCCCGGCTTCCTGAGCCGGCTCACCGACCTGCTGCACCTGGACCGGCCCACGGTCGCGCACGCCACCCTGCGAGAACAGCTCAGCGGTGCGACCGTCCACAACAGCGCCGTCATCCGCGAACGCGCCGAACCACTGGCCGAGGAGGGCGGGGTGGCGGTCCTGCGCGGCAACCTCTGCCCCGACGGCGCGGTCATCAAGCACATCGCCGCCGAGCCGCGTCTGCTGCGTCACACCGGGCCCGCCGTCGTCTTCGACGACTACCGGGAGCTGCAACGCACCATCAACGACCCGGCGTTGGCGCTCACTCCGGACCATGTCCTCGTGCTGCGCAACGCCGGGCCGAAGGGCGGCCCAGGGATGCCCGAGTACGGCATGCTGCCGATCCCCGACTACCTGCTGAAGCAGGGTGTGCGGGACATGGTGCGGATCTCCGACGCCCGGATGAGCGGCACCAGTTACGGGGCGTGCGTCCTGCACATCGCGCCCGAGTCGTTCGTCGGCGGGCCCCTCGCGCTGGTCCGCACCGGGGACCTCATCACCCTGGACGTCGAGGCACGTCTGCTCCATCTCGACGTCGACGAGGACGAGTTGGAGCGCCGCCGGGCCGCCTGGAGCCCGCCGCCCGCCCGCTACGGGCGCGGTTACGGGGCGCTTTACCAGGACCAGATCACCCAGGCCGACACCGGATGCGACTTCGCGTTCCTGGCCCGGCAAGGAGAAGTGCCCGACCCGTACGTGGGGTGAGCCGGGCGACGAGGGCTCCGCGCGGCGGGGCGCCCGGGCCGCTCAGCGGTCATGAGAAAGCGCTTGCTGCCCTGTGTGGCGGCAAGCCCGCACATCCAGCGCATCGAGCGCGTACCAGAGATCGGAGACGTGTCATGGCCCAACCCGCCGCCGTGGCCACCCCGCCGCCCAAGGCGCCCCGGCGCCGCACGGCGACACCCCGCCGCCTGCCGTATCTGCTGATCGCGCCCGCGGGTCTGCTGATGCTGGGCTTCATCGCCTACCCGGTGCTCAGCGTCTTCTACTACAGCCTGCAGAACTACAACGTCACCAAGCCATGGCGGAACGGCTTCGCCGGACTCGACAACTTCCGGCGGATCTTCACCGAGGACGACCAGTTCTGGTCGACGCTCGGCTTCAGCGCCCAGTGGGTCTTCACCCAGGTCTCCCTGCAGCTCGTGCTCGGCCTGGCGCTGGCCCTGATCGTCAACCAGACCTTCATCGGCCGAGGCATCTCCCGGGCCATGGTCTTCTCGCCCTGGGCCGTCTCCGGCGTGCTGACCAGCACCATCTGGATCCTGCTCTACAACTCCTCGACCGGATTCAGCCGTTACCTCGCGGACGCCGGGATCGGGGAGTACGGCACTTCGGTGCTCTCGGACACCGGGACCGTCTTCTGGGCGGCCACGGTCACCGAACTCTGGCGCGGCGTGCCCTTCTTCGCGATCCTCATACTCGCCGACCTCCAGTCCGTCTCCAAGGAGCTGTACGAGGCGGCGTCGGTCGACGGAGCGGGCAGGCTCCGGCAGTTCTTCCACATCACCCTGCCGCACCTGCGCGACGCGATCATCCTCGCCACCCTGCTGCGCGGGGTCTGGGAGTTCAACAACGTCGACCTCCTCTACACCCTCACCGGTGGCGGACCGGCCGGCGAGACCACCACGCTGCCGCTCTACGTCGCCAACACCGGCATCGAGGGACACGACTTCGGCTACGCCTCGGCGCTCACCACCGTCGCCTTCGTGATCCTCCTCTTCTGCTCGATCGTCTATCTGCGCCTGAGCAAGTTCGGAGGCGACAACAAGTGACCGCCGTACTCACCGAGAAGAACGGCGCCGCCCGGCCGCCCGTCCGCCCCGGCGGCCCGCCGCCCACCTCGCGCCGCCGTACCGGACGCGAGCGCGCCTTCGACGACGTACCGCGCTGGCAGATCTACCTGCCGCTCGGCCTCTACCTGCTGTTCACGCTCATCCCGTTCTACTGGATGCTGCTGTTCGCCCTGCGGCCCGCCGGCTCCACCGCGCTGGTGCCCTGGCCGATGACCGGGGAGCACTTCTCCAAGGTCTGGAACGAGCGCAGCTTCGCCGTCTTCTTCCAGAACAGCATGATCGTCGGCGTCGCCACCCTGATCGCCACCACCCTGGTCGCCCTGGCCGGCGGGTACGCCCTGGCCCGGTTCGACTTCAGGATCAAGGGCGCGTTCATGCTGGCGCTGCTCTGCTCGCAGTTCATCCCCGGCGCCCTGATGCTCGTGCCGCTCTTCGAGATCTTCCGGAACCTCCAGATGATCAACTCCCTGTGGAGTGTCGTCATCGCCGAGACGGTCTTCCAGCTTCCGCTGTCGATCATCCTGATCAGCGGGTTCATCAAGAACGTCCCGGTCTCCCTCGAGGAGGCCGCCTGGGTCGACGGGTGTTCGCGCTTCACCGCCTTCCGCGCGGTCGTCCTGCCGCTGCTGCGTCCCGGACTGATCGCCGTCGGCTCCTTCGCCTTCGTCCACAGCTGGAACCACTTCCTGTTCGCGCTGATGTTCCTGAGCGAACAGGACAAGCAGACGATCCCGGTCGGCCTCAACACCCTGATCGGGGCGGACAGCGTCGACCTCGGCGCGCTCGCCGCGGGCGGGGTCATCGCCGCCGTACCCGTCGTGATCGTCTTCGCCTTCATCCAGAAATGGCTCGTCACGGGCTTCAGCGCGGGCGCGGTGAAGGGATGACCGACCTCACCCGTCGCACCGAACCCGCCCCCGGCGCCGCGCCGCTGCCCGTCGTGCTGGCCGGCGCCCGGGGCCACGGCCGCTGGCATCTGGCCAACCTTCGCCGGCTCCAGCACCAGGGTCGGGTGCGGCTGGCCGGGATCTGCGAACTGGAGCCGCTGACCACCGACGAACTGGCCCCCTTCGACCTCCTCGGCGACGACAGCCCCGAGCAGTCAACCGACTTCGGGGCGCTCCTCGACTCCACCGGAGCCCGTGCCGCCGTGATCTGCACGCCCATCCCGACGCACACCGACCTGGCCCTGACCGCCGCGTCCCGCGGCGTCCACCTTCTGCTGGAGAAGCCGCCCGCCGCGAGCTGGGCCGCGTACGCCCGGATGGCCGACGGCGTACGGCGCGCGGGCATCGCCTGTCAGGTGGGGTTCCAGTCGTTCGGTTCGCACGGCGTGCCCGCGATCCAGGAGCTGGTCCGCACCGGGGCGATCGGGACGCTCACGGGGACCGGCGCCGCCGGGGCCTGGGTCCGCGACGAGGCGTACTTCCGCCGGGCGCCCTGGTCCGGCCGGCGCAGGATCGGCTCCACCGACGTGGTCGACGGCGTACTCACCAATCCGCTGGCGCACGCCGTGGCCACCGCGCTCGAACTCGCGGGCCGGGGGACGGCCGAGGACGTCCTTTCCGTCGAGACCGAGTTGTTCCGGGCCCATGACATCGAGGCGGACGACACCAGCTGCGTCCGCGTCACCACCACCGGCGGCCTGCCCGTCACCGTCGCCGCCACCCTCTGCGCGGCACAGGCGGGGGAGCCCTATGTGATCGTCCACGGCGACCGGGGCCGGATCACCTTCTGGTACAAGCAGGACCGCGTCCTGATCCAGCGCGCCGGCCACGGCCCCGAGGAGAGCGTCCACGGCCGGACCGACCTCCTGGAGAACCTGGTCGACCATCTGGAGCACGGCACGCCGCTCCTGGTGCCGCCGGAGCGCACGGGAGCGTTCATGCGGGTCGTCGAGGCCGTACGCACAGCCCCCGAGCCCGTCGCCCTGCCTGCCGATGCCTGGGAGACCCGGTACGACATCCCCGGCGGAGGTGCGCGGCGTACGGTCCACGGCATCGACGGCCTGGTCGCCTCCGGGGCCGAATCCCTCGCCCTCTTCTCGGAGCTGGGCGCCGCCTGGGCCCGCAGCAGCGAGGTGGCGGCCTCATGAACCGACCCGCCACGGCCTCGTCCGCCGCACAGCCCGCACTCCCCGCGCAGCCGGTAGAGCCCGCTCCACCCGAGCCCCTCGACTGCGCCGGACGCACGGTCGCCCACTACGGCTACGGGGCCGCCGCGGACGGCCGCCCCCGCCTGCACCCCGTCACCACGCTCGCCGGCCGCACCGTCACCCAGGACCGCCCCGCCGACCACCGGCACCACCTGGGCGTCTCCATCGCCGTGCCCGACGTGTCCGGCCGCAACTTCTGGGGCGGGCGCACCTACGTCCGGGGGCAGGGACCCACCGAGCTCGACAACCACGGCGTCCAGCGCTGCCTCGGCCTGGAGCGGCACGGCCCCGGCGGGTTCACGCAGTCGCTCGCCTGGGAGGCGGACGGCGTCGAGCTGCTGCGGGAGCACCGCACGGTGCGCGCCGCCGGACTCTCCGCCACCGCCTGGGCGCTGGACCTCTCCTTCGCCCTCACCAACCGGGCGGCCGACGACCTCTCCCTCGGCAGCCCCGCGACCAACGGCCGCCGCGGAGCCGGTTACGGCGGCTTCTTCTGGCGTGCCCCCAAGGAGGCCGCGCCACCGGATGTGTTCACCGCCGACCGTGCGGGCGAGGAGGCGGTGCACGGCCGGGCCGCCGACTGGCTCGCCCTCGCCGGGGACGGCTGGACCCTCGTCTTCGTCGGGGCGAGCGAGGAGACCCGGCGCGATCCGTGGTTCGTGCGGACGGCGGAGTACCCGGGCGTCGGCTCCTCCCTCGCGGCCCACGAACGGCTGCCCGTGCCCGCCGGGGCCACCGTCGTACGCCGGATCGTCACCGTCGTCGCGGACGGCAGGCTGGACCGTGAGGCCGCCGCTGCGTACGTCCGCCGGGCGGTGACCTCGTGAACCGGCCCTGGACCGCCGACCTCGGGAACGGCACGTACCGCAACCCCGTGCTCAACGCCGACTGGTCCGACCCGGACGTCGTCCGCGTCGGTGCGGACCACTACCTCACAGCGTCCAGCTTCGGCCGGGCCCCGGGGCTGCCGCTCCTGCACTCCCGCGACCTGGTCAACTGGGCGCTCGTCGGGCACGCCCTGGACCGCGTCGAGCCCGCCGCCGACTTCGCCCGGCCCCGGCACGACGCCGGGGTGTGGGCGCCCTCCCTGCGCCACCACGCGGGCCGCTTCTGGATCTTCTGGGGCGACCCCGACCACGGCGTCCAGCAGATCAACGCCGAACACATCGAAGGGCCGTGGAGCGCCCCGCACCTGCTCAAGCCCGGCCGCGGGTACATCGACGCCTGCCCCCTGTGGGACGAGGAGACCGGCGAGGCCTACCTCGTCCACGCCTGGGCCAAGTCCCGCTGCGGGATCAAGAACCGGCTCACCGGACACCGGATGAGTGCCGACGGCCGCGCACTCCTCGACGAGGGCCGGACCCTGATCGACGCCGACCTGATACCCGGCTGGTTCACCCTGGAGGGGCCCAAGCTCCACCGCCACGACGGGTACTTCTGGATCTTCGCTCCGGCGGGCGGGGTGGAGACCGGCTGGCAGGGCGCGTTCCGTTCCCGGGACTTCTCCGGCCCGTACGAGGAACGCGTCGTGCTGTCCCAGGGGCGCACCGGCGTCAACGGCCCGCACCAGGGCGGCTGGGTGCGGACCGCCGCCGGCGAGGACTGGTTCCTGCACTTCCAGGCACGCGGCGCGTACGGGCGGGTCGTCCACCTCCAGCCCATGCACTGGGACGCGGAGGGCTGGCCCGTCATCGGCGACGCGGGCGAACCCGTCTCCACGCACCGTAAGCCGGCCGCCCCCGAACAGCCCGTGGCAGCGCCCGCCGTGGACGACGACTTCCCCGGCGGCACCCACGGCGAGCAGTGGCAGTGGACGGCCAACCCCTGCCCCGACGCCTGGACCGAGCAGGCCGAGCACGCTGCCGACGGACTGCGGCTCACCTGCGTTGGCACGTCGGACGCGCACGACCTGCGGCTGCTGCCCAACGTCCTGGTCCAGCGCATGCCCGCCGAGGAGTTCACCGTCGAGGTGGACCTCGAACTGCACAGCGACGAGCCGGGCGCCAAGGCGGGCCTGGCCGTCCTCGGGGACGCCTTCTGCTGGATCGGTCTGGAGGCCGGGGCGGACGGGACGCCCCGGCTCGTGCACCGGTACGCCGAGGGCGCCGCGGAGAGCGAACGCGACGCGGCCGGGGCCCGCGCCTCGCCCGGCGGCCGGGCCCGGTTGCGGATCGAGGTCACGGCCGGGGCCCGCTGCCGCTTCTCCGCCGACACGGGAGACGGCTTCCGGCCCTCGGGGCAGGTCTTCGCGGCCACCCCGTGGCGCTGGGTCGCCGCTCTCCTCGGCCTCTTCGCCACCGCGCCGGCCGGGACGGGCCCCGCCGGCACGGCGCTGTTCACCACCTTCCGTGCCACCCACTGACCCCCCGCAGAAGTGCAGACCCGCAGAGAACCATCCCGACCCATCCGACAGGGAAGAGCCGACCATGACCATCTCGAAGACCCGGCGGGGGCGTACCGCATCCGCCGTCTCCCTCGTAGCAGCTCTCGCGCTGACGGCCGCCGCGTGCGGTGACGACGGCAGCGGAGCCGGCACGGAGGGGAGCGGCAAGGGCGAGATCACCTTCTGGGACAACAACGGCGGTCCGCGCACCGCCGTCTGGACCGAGATCATCAAGGACTTCGAGAAGCAGCACCCGGACATCAAGGTGAAGTACGTCCCCATCCCCATCGCCGACGTCCAGTCCAAGTACGACACCGCGATCGCCGGCGGCGGACTGCCCGACGTGGGCGGGGTCGGCACCGCCTACCTCGCCAACATGGTCTCGCAGGAAGCCCTGGAGCCGGTCAACGAGCGGCTGAAGGGATCCGCGCTGGAGGGCAAGCTCGTCGACTCCATGGTCGAGAGCGTCAGAGCGGCCGCCGGCCGGGGCGACGACATCTACTCCGTCCCGACCTCCGCCAACAACGGTGTGCTCTGGTACCGCACCGACCTGTTCGAGCAGGCCGGGCTGAAGGCCCCCGACACCTGGGCCAACTTCTACATCGCGGCCGAGAAGCTCACCGACGCCGGGAACAACAAGTTCGGCTACACCATCCGCGGCGGCGCCGGCTCCATCGCCCAGGCCCTGGACGCCGTCTACGGCCAGTCCGGCATCACGGAGTTCTGGGATGGGGACAGGACGACGCTCAACGCCCCCGAGAACGTCGCCGCGCTGGAGAAGTACGCGGGCCTCTTCAAGCGGACCACGCCCGCCGCCGACGTCAACAACGACTTCACCAAGATGGTCGCCCAGTGGGACACCGGCACCATCGGCATGCTGAGCCACAACCTCGGCTCCTACCAGGACCACGCGAAGGCGTTGGGCGACGACAAGTTCGCCGGCATCCCGGCCCCCATCGGGGAGAGCGGCACCCGCGTGCAGGTCTCCAACCCCGTCGACGGACTCGGCCTCTTCCGGTCGAGCGACAACAAGACCGCGGCATGGAAGTTCATCGAATTCGCCGCCTCCCACGCGTCCAACAGCAAATGGAACGAGTCGGCCGGCGCCATCCCGGCCAACACCGAAGCGGCGAAGGACCCGTGGATCAAGGAGACCGAGTCGACCGCGCTGGCCGCGAAGGCGCTGACGGACGGCTCCACCAAGGTCGTCGACCTGCCGTACTACCTGCCCGACTGGAACAACATCAGTAAGGCGGACAACGAGCCGGAGTTCCAGAAGCTGCTCCTCGGCAAGATCACGGCGAAGCAGTTCCTGGACAAGATGGCCGGGGAGCTGAACGCCGCCAACAAGGAGTGGACGGAGCTGGGCAACGGCTGAGGCCCCGCACCCTCCGGATCCCGACGACGGACCGACGGCGGCCGGGCCGCGCCCGGCCGCCGCGCTCTCCTTTCCCTCCCCGTACGCGAGCACGCCCTTCGAGAGAGGCAGCACCTCGTGTCACTCACCCGCAGACAGACGGCCACCGCCCTGCTCACCCTTCCCCTCGCCCTCACGGCCACACCGGCCTTCGCCCACGGCGGCGGAGCGGGCGGCCCCCACTCCCGTACGCTCCACATCGCCGGTGACTCCACGGCCGCGACGAAACCCGCCGACGCCGCGCCCGAGACGGGCTGGGGCATGGCCCTCCCCTTCTTCCTCGCCCGCCACCTCCGGGTCGCCAATCACGCGGTGAACGGCCGCAGTTCCAAGAGCTTCGTCGACGAGGGCCGCCTCGCCGCACTGCTGGACGGCGTCCGCCCCGGCGATCTGCTCCTCATCCAGTTCGGGCACAACGACGAGAAGACCGAGGACCCGGCCCGCGGCACCGACCCCTCCACCACCTACCGGGAGTACCTGCGCGAGTACGTCCGGGGAGCCCGCGCACGACGGGCCCGGCCCGTGCTCCTCACCTCCGTCGAGCGACGCCGGTTCGGTCCGGACGGCACCGCCCGGCCCACCCACGGCGAGTACCCCGCCGCGATGCGCGCCCTGGCGGCCGAGGAGGGCGTGCCGCTGCTCGACATCCAGGCGCTGTCCCTCGCCCGCTGGCAGCGGCTGGGCCCGGACGGTACCCTGCCGCTCTTCCTGTGGCTGAAGCCGGGCGAGTCGCCGAACCACCCGGACGGCGCGCAGGACAACACGCACTTCAGGCCGCCGGGCGCGGTCGAAGCGGCCCGGATGACGGCACGCGCCCTGCTGGACGAAGGCGTACTCGCGGCCCGTGACCTCCGCCGCCTCGACGACCGGGTGCCGGGCGAGTGGATCACCTGGGACGGGCCTGCCTGACCGGCCTGACCGGCACCTCACCACACCCCGCCGTGTCTTCTGCTCCCTCTCCCCACTTCTCCGCTTCCTCCGACTACAGAGAAGGTTTCGCCATGCCCGCACGCACGCGTCAGACCCGGGCCGTCGCCGTCACCCTGGGCTGCGCCTCGCTGGCCCTCGCGCTGAGCGTCCCCGCCCAGGCCGCTCCCCGGCCGGCCCCCCACGGCACGGGGATCGAGCGCGCCGTACTGCCCGACGGCGACGGCTGGGCCGCCGCGGAAGGCTCCACCACCGGGGGCGCGGACGCCGCACCCGAGCACGTCTACACCGTGACCGACCGGGCCGAGCTCGTCGCCGCCTTCGAGGAGGCGGGCGACGCACCCAAGATCGTCAGAGTCGCCGGCACCATCCACGGCAACTCCGACGCCGACGGCACCCCGATCGGCTGCGAGCAGTACGAGACCGACGGCTACACCCTGGAGAAGTACCTCGCCGCCTACGACCCGGAGGTATGGGGCAGCGACCGGGTTCCCGAGGGCCCGCTGGAGGACGCCCGCGCGGCCTCGGCGAAGCTCCAGCAGGCCGCCGTGAACGTCCGGGTCCCGTCCAACACCACCCTGATCGGGGTCGGCACGAACCCCGAGATCATCGGCGCGAGTCTGCAGATCCGGGACGTCTCCAACGTCATCGTCCGCAACATCTCGTTCGAGGACACCTACGACTGCTTCCCTCAGTGGGACCCCACGGACGGCAGCGAGGGCGCCTGGAACTCGGAGTACGACAACCTCGTCGTGTACGGCTCCCGGCACGTCTGGGTCGACCACAACACCTTCAGCGACGGTGACCGCCCGGACGCCGAACAGCCGCGCCACTTCGGCCAGTTGTACCAGCAGCACGACGGCCTCTTCGACATCGTGCGCGGCGCCGATCTGGTCACCGTGTCGTGGAACGTCCTCAAGGACCACGACAAGACGATGCTCATCGGCAACAGCGACGGCGCCGGCGCGACCGACCGGGGCAGGCTCCGCGTGACGCTCCACCACAACCTGTTCAAGGACGTCAGGGAGCGTGCTCCGCGCGTCCGCTTCGGCCAGGTCGACTCGTACAACAACCACTTCGTCGCCACGCGCGGCGGTTCCTACGGCTACACCTACGGCATCGGTGCCGAGTCCCGCCTGGTCGCCGAGCACAACGCGTTCACCCTCGCCGGCGACGTGGACCGGGCCACCATCCTCAAGAAGTGGTCGGAGGCCCCGCTCACCGCGGAGAACAACTACGTCAACGGACGCAGGACCGATCTGGTCGCCGTGCACAACGCCGGAGTTCCCGGCGAGCAGCTCGCCGAGGACGCGGGCTGGACCCCCGAACTGCGTACGACGGTCCACCACCCCTGGGCCGTCCCCGTGCTGGTCGGCCTCAGGGCCGGGGCGGGCAGGGCGTCCGGCCGCGGATGACCGGCGCGTAACCCCGAGGAACCGGCCGGAGCGGCACCGCATGCTTTCCACCACCCCGGAGAGCGCCGCTCCGGCCCTTCGCCGTTGACCTGCGGGCGTTCACGCGCCGCCGTTCGCCGATTGCCCGTCGCTCGTAGTCCGTCACCCGCCACTGTTCGTCCGGAGGAGTACCGCCATGCCCACTCGACGCACCGCCCTGTCCCTGATCGCCGGCGCGGGCGCCACGCTCGCCCTCGGCGCACCGGCGGCCCTCGCCCGGCCCGCCGCCGGCCCCCGCCCCTTCGGCCGCTACGGCTCACCGGCCCGTCGCCTCGATCCCCGCACGCTGTACGTCGACGCGTACGGGAGGGGCGACCACCCCGACGTCCAGTCCGCCGTCGACGCGGCCACCGGAACCGGCCGCACCATCGTCATCGCCGCCGGCGTTCACCGGGCCACGGTCGTCGTCGACGCCGCCCACCGCGACCTCACGCTGATCGGCGCGAGCCCCGACGCCCGCGACACGGTCCTGGTGTACGACAACGCGGCGGGCACGCCCCGGCCGGACGGCACCGGCACGCTCGGAACCAGCGGATCGGCCTCCGTCACGATCGGGGCGGAGGGCTTCACGGCCCGCGATCTGACCTTCGCCAACGACTGGCTGCGTTCCGACAACCCCGAGTACAGCGGTACCCAGGCGGTGGCGGTCAAGGTCCAGGGCGACCGATCGGCGTTCCACGGCTGCCGGTTCCTCGGCCACCAGGACACGCTGTACGCCGACTCGTCCTCCCTCGCGGTGTCCGCCCGGCAGTACTACCGCGACTGCTACGTGGAGGGCGACGTGGACTTCGTCTTCGGCCGCGCCGCCGCCGTCTACGACCGCTGCCACTTCCGCGGCCTCGTCCGCCCCGACCTGGCAGCCGCGCCCCACGGCTTCGTCTTCGCGCCCAGCACCGCCGGGGCCGGCCCGCACGGCTTTCTGGTCCTGCGCTCCCGCGTGACCAGCACGGCCCCCGACGGGTACTACAAGCTCGCGCGCCCCTGGGTGCCGTCCTCCGACCCGACCGCTCGCCCCATGCTCACCGTCCGCGAGAGCCGTCTCGGCGCGGGTATCGACGCGGCTGCACCGTACGCCACCATGGCCGCCGGCCACCCGTGGCAGGAACAACGCTTCGCCGAGCACCGCAACACCGGTCCCGGCGCCCGGACCACCGTCCCGGCGAACCGGCCCCAGCTCAGCGCCTCCGAGGCCCGCGCTCACACCCCGGCCCGCTGGCTGGGCGACTGGCGGCCGCTCGCATGATCAAGTGCGCCGGCGCTGTGCGCTCGGCACCCAGCGGAGCCCGCACCCCCCGTCGAACGGAGAGCGCGGGCCTTTGCCGGTGCGCGGGGAACAGGGCGGCGGGGTGGGGCGTCGCACGGCCGGTCGCCGGGCGACGACACCCGTCAGCCGGCGTAGGTCTCGTACTCGGCGATCCTCGGGGAGCCGGTCGAGCTGACGATCTCGAAGGTGATCTTGCGGAGGGTGGTGCGCGGGAAGGAGATGGTTCCCGCTCCGTCGCCGGAGGCCAGGACGGTTCCGCCGTCGGCGTCGAGGAGCCGCCAGGCCCCGATGGAGCCCGCGGATCCCGCCGCCTCCCGGATGACGACCGAGGACACAGCGGTGGCGGAGTCCCACTTGACCGAGGCGTGACCGGTCGAACCGGCGGGCGACCAGTAGGTGGTGAGGTCACCGTCCCGCAGATGGCCGAAGCTGGTGCCGGAGGCCTTGCTCGACCCGTCGGACCCGGCGCCGATGCTGAGGTTGGTCCCGCCGGGCGGCGTGGGGTCGGTGGGTCCCGGCGTGGGGTCGGTGGGGCCGGGCGTCGGGTCGGTGGGCCCTGGCGTGGGCTCGGTCGGCGGCTGGGCCGTGCAGTTGCCGTCCGAGACCTTCAGGCCCTTGCCGGCGCCCGCCGTACGGCTCACGACGTCCGGTACGCAGCCGGCCGCGTCGGCGGTGTAGGCGTAGGGGATGCTGACGGTGGTGGTGGACTTCATGTCGGGCCCGGCCGGGTTGTTGTCCTCGCCGGGGCTCGACCAGGTCACGTTGTCCAGCGTGTTGCCGTCGGCCTGCCAGTAGCCGGCGGCGTCGGTGTAGAAGGTGCCCAGGACGTCCTTGGAGTCCTCGAAGTAGTTGTTCTCCACCTTGGCGCGGGCGCCGGCTCGGGAGTTGATGCCGGACGAGTTGAGCCGCACGTAGTGGTTGTTGAACATGTGGGCGACGCCGCCCCGCAGCAGGGGCGCGCGGGAGTCGATGTTCTCGTACAGGTTGTGGTGGTACGTGACGAACCCGTTGGAGACGTCACTCTCGCTGGACCCCACCAGACCGCCGCGGCCCGAGTTGCGCAGGATGCTGTAGGAGAGGGTCACGTACCGGGTGTCGGCCTTCATGTCGAAGAGGCCGTCGTATCCCTCGGACTCGCCGCCCGACGCCTCCAGCGTCGTGTGATCGACCCAGACGTTGCGGACACCGGACTCCATGCCGATGGCGTCACCGCCGTTGGAGGTCGGGGACCCCGACTTCTTGACGTTCTTGACGGTCACGTTCTGGATGATGATGTTGCTGGACTCGCGTATGTGGATGCCGATCTGATCGAAGACGGCTCCGCCGCCGACGCCCACGATCGTGACGTTGCTGATCTGCTTCAGCTCGATCACGCCGTCGGCCGTGTTGCAGCTGCTGCCGGACACCTTGCTGGTGTTGCCGTGGTTGATGGTGCCTTCGACCTCGATGACGATCGGCGTGCTGTCGGCGGCGCGGCCGCACAGGGCCGCGTGGATCGCGGTGCCGGTGGTGGCCCGCACCGTCTGTCCGCCGGCGCCGCCGGTGGTTCCGCCGTTCTGGGTGGCGTAGCCGGTGGCGCTGCCGGCCGCCGCCGACGCCTCGGGCGCGGTCAGGACGATGCCACCGGCCGCGGCCCCGAGGGCCAGGGCGGCCAGTGCCGCCTGCAGCCGTCGTGTGACGGGTTGCCTCATGTTCGTCTCCCTGTGTCTTCGGGTGATCCGTGATGCCTGCTATGTCAGGTGCATGTCAAAACAGTGCGCTCCGGCGCTCGCCCTCGCGATCCCCTCCTCGGGGGGTCCTCCGCGGCCGTTGAGAAAGCGCTTTCTCGGTTTCTCTTCAGCGAACATAGAGGGGGGTTCACGGCTCGGGCAAGGGGCGTGCGGCTGTTGTGTTCTCGCGCCGCGCGGCGCCTTGGCGATCGCGAAAACCCCTGGTGAAAGGGGGTGTCGGGGGCGCTCGCCCGGTGAAGTCGATGATGCGGTGGTGCCGACTCGGCGCATTCACGTGCGTGCCTCCCCTCTTGTCTGATGACCCGTCAGGTATGACGATGGCGGCCGTCACCGGGGCGGGAGCGCCCCGGGGCAAAGGGGAAGGAGGCCGCCGTGCCGGAATCGCCCGGACTGCCCATCACGCCCAACGGGCCGCTCTCGTACGGGATGCAGCTGCCGGTCCAGTCGCGGAGCGCCATCTACGCGGAACCCTGGGAGGCGGCGGCCACTCCCGCCGATCTCGTCCGCATCGCCCGCGCCGCCGATCGCGGGGGCTTCGCGTACATCGCCGGCTGCGACCATGTCGCCATCCCGCGGCGGCTCGCGGCGGGCATGAGCACCGTCTGGTACGACCCCGTCGCCACGCTTTCCTACCTCGCCGGGGTCACCGAGCGTGTGCTGCTCATGAGCCATGTCGCCGTCGTCGGGCTGCGCCATCCGCTGATCACCGCCAAGCAGTACGCCACCCTCGACCACCTCAGCGGCGGCCGGCTGATCCTCGGGGTCGGGGCCGGGCACGTACGGGAGGAGTTCGAGGCGGTCGGGGCGGACTTCGACGGGCGCGGCGGTGTCCTCGACGAGAGCATCGACGCGCTCCGGGCCGCGCTCGGGCCCGAGGAGTACCCGGAGTTCGCGGGGGAGCGGTTCTCGTTCAGCGGGCTCGGGCAGCTGCCCCGGCCCGCCCAGGAACGGGTGCCGGTCTGGGTGGGCGGCTCGTCGCCCGCCGCCGTGCGCCGGGCCGCCGTACGCGGCGACGGGTGGCTGCCGCAGGGCGACCCCCGGGACCGGCTGCCCGCGCAGATCGCCCGGCTGCACGCCCTGCGCGAGGAGGCGGGCGTCGAAGCGCCGATCGTCGTCGGTGCGATCACCGAGCCGCTGTACGTCGGTGAGCCCGGGTGGTCCGTGGGGCGGCGCACGCTCACCGGGAAGCCCGAAGCGCTCGCGGAGTCGCTGCGGGAGTACGCGGCGATCGGCGTGCACCAGATCCAGGTGCGCTTCCGGAGCCGGAGCGTCGACGAACTGACCGATCAGATGGCGGCGTTCGGTGCGGACGTCGCCCCTCACCTCGGTACGTGAAGGAGACGGACATGGGCAAGCTGGACGGGCGGGTCGTCCTCGTCACGGGGGCGGCGCGCGGGCAGGGCGAGCAGGAGGCGCGGCTCTTCGCGGCCGAGGGGGCGCGGGTCGTCGTCGCCGACGTGCTGGTCGAGCAAGGGGAGTCCCTGGCGAAGGAGTTGGGCGCGGACGCCGCTCGGTTCGTGCGGCTGGACGTCGGCGACGAAGAGGACTGGGCCGCCGCGGTGACCGTGGCCAAGGACGCCTTCGGGAAGATCGACGGGCTGGTCAACAACGCGGGCATCCTGCGCTTCAACGAACTGGTCAACACCCCGCTGGCGGAGTTCGAACAGGTGGTACGGGTCAACCTGACCGGAGCCTTCCTCGGGATCCGCGCCGTCGCGCCGGAGATCGAGGCCGCGGGCGGCGGGACGATCGTCAACACGTCCTCGTACACCGGTCTGACCGGCATGCCGCTGGTCGGCGCGTACGCCGCGACCAAGCACGCGGTGCTGGGGCTCACCAAGGTCGCCGCCATGGAGCTGGCCGGGAAGGGGGTCCGGGTCAACGCCGTCTGTCCGGGGGCCGTCGACACCGCGATGAGCAACCCGGCCCTGCTGGACCCGGACGCCGACCTGACGGCGTCGAGCGCGGCCCTGGAGGCGTACTACCGCAGGCTCCTCCCGATGGGCCGGATCGGGCGGCCCGAGGAGGTCGCGGCGCTGGTGCTGTTCCTGACCTGCGACGACTCCTCGTACATCACCGGGCAGCCGTTCGTCGTGGACGGAGGGTGGCTGGCGGGCGTCAGCCCCTTCTGACCCCTCCGAAGCAGCCCGCCTGACCGGGCGTCAGCTATTGACGGGTTACGGCCGTGGTGGAACAGTCGGTCGCATCGCTATCTGACGGGTCGTCAGATAAGTCGCCGGGAAAACTTGAGGACGGTGAACCTCCGTGGAATTCGGGCTCTTTGTTCAGGGGTACGTGCCCGCCGCGCGTGCCAAGGTGGACCCCGAGGCAGAGCACAAGGCGCTGATCGAGGAGACCGAGTACGTCATCCAGGCGGACAAGTCCGGCTTCAAGTACGCCTGGGCCTCCGAGCACCACTTCCTGGAGGAGTACTCGCACCTCTCCGCCAACGACGTCTACCTCGGCTATCTCGCGCACGCCACCGAGCGCATCCATCTCGGCTCCGGCATCTTCAACCCGCTCGCGCCCGTCAACCACCCGGTGAAGGTCGCCGAGAAGGTCGCGATGCTCGACCATCTCTCCGAAGGACGCTTCGAGTTCGGCACCGGGCGGGGTGCGGGGAGCCACGAGATCCTCGGGTTCATGCCGGGCATCACCGACATGAACCACACGAAGGAGCTGTGGGAGGAGACGATCGCCGAGTTCCCCAAGATGTGGCTCCAGGACGAGTACGTCGGCTTCCAGGGCAAGCACTGGTCACTGCCGCCGCGGAAGATCCTGCCGAAGCCGTACGGGGGTGCGCACCCGGCCATGTGGTACGCGGCCGGGTCGCCGTCCTCGTACGCCATGGCGGGGAAGAAGGGGCTGGGGGTGCTGGGCTTCAGCGTGCAGAAGGTCTCGGACATGGAGTGGGTCGTCGAGTCCTACAAGAACGCGGTCAAGGACGCGGAGCCGGTGGGGGCGTTCGTCAACGACAACGTGATGGTGACGTCGACGGCCATCTGCGCCGAGACGCACGCCAAGGCGGTGGAGATCGCGGTGGGCGGGGGGCTGAACTACCTCCAGTCGCTGCTGTTCCGCTACCACGACACGTTTCCGCGGCCGGAGGGGATTCCGGAGTGGCCGGAGCTTCTGCCGGAGTACACCGAGGAGATCGTGGAGCTGCTCATCGCGGAGGAGTTGATGATCTGCGGTGACCCGGATGAAGTGCTGAAGCAGTGCCGGCGGTGGGATCGGGCGGGGGCGGATCAGTTGAGCTTCGGGCTGCCGATCGGGATCAGTCCCGAGGACACGATGAACACGATCCGGTTGATCGGGGAGCATGTGATTCCGCAGATCGATACGGATCCCGTGCATCGGACCTCGCGGTTCCGAGCGGCCGCGAACTGATTCGGGGCGCTGCCCCGGACCCCGCTCCTCAAGCGCCGGAGGGGCTGAAAAGATCCGCCTCAAACGCCCGCGAGGCTGGATTTGCCCCGCGACTCAAGCCCCGGAGGGCTGAAAGGACTCGCCTCAATCGCCGGCGGGGCTGGAACCGGGCGGCGTCTTCCCGGACCGTCGCCCTGCGAGCCGGGGTACGTACCGCGGCCGAAAGCGTGCGTACCCCGGCTGTCCCGACCGAGCCGAAGAAGGAACCCTCAGAAGGGAACCGTCATGCTCGACCACCTCATCCGCCGCGCGACCGTCGTGGACGGCACGGGCGGACCCGCGTACACCGCCGACGTCGGCATCCGCTGCGGTCGCATCGCCGTCATCGCCGAGCCCGGAACCGTCACCGAAGAGGCCGTCACCAGCGAGGACGCCGACGGGCTCGTCCTCGCCCCCGGGTTCGTCGACCCGCACACCCACTACGACGCCCAGCTCTTCTGGGACCCCTACGCCACCCCCTCCATGAACCACGGCGTCACCACCGTCGCGGGCGGCAACTGCGGGTTCACCCTCGCGCCGCTCCACCCCGACCGGCCCGAGGACGCCGACTACACCCGCCGGATGATGTCGCGGGTCGAGGGGATGGCGCTCGCCGCGTTGGAGGAGGGCGTCGACTGGACCTGGTCCACCTTCCGCGAGTACCTCGACGCCCTCGAAGGCCGCATCGCCGTCAACGCCGGGTTCATGGTCGGGCACTGCGCCCTGCGGCGGCACGTCATGGGCCCCGACGCCGTCGGCGGGCAGCCCACCCCCGCCCAGCTGGACGCCATGCTCGCGCTCTTCCATGACGCCATGGACGCCGGAGCCTGGGGGCTCTCCACCACCCAGTCGTCCACCCACTCCGACGGCGACGGCGAGCCCGTCGCCTCCCGGCACGCCCTGCCCGAGGAACTCCTCGCCCTCTCCCGCGCGGTCGGCGAGCACGAGGGGACTCAGCTGGAGGCGATCGTCGCCGGGTGCCTGGACCAGTTCTCCGACGAGGAGGTCGACCTCCTCGTCGACATGACGGCCGCCGCCGGACGCCCCCTCAACTGGAACGTCCTCACCATCGACGCCGCCGTCCCCGAACGCGTACCGCGCCAGCTGATCCCCAGTGAGCGGGCCCGCCGCGCCGGCGGCCGGATCGTCGCGCTCACCATGCCGATCCTGACGCCCATGAACATGTCGCTCGGCACCTTCTGCGCCCTCAACCTCATCCCCGGCTGGGGCGAGATCCTCGCCCTCCCCGTCCCCGAGCGCGTCGAACGGCTCCGGGACCCCGCCACCCGCGCCGAGATGCTGCGCCGCGCCGACAGCAAGGAGGCCGGGGTCTTCCGCCGCCTCGCCCACTTCGGCCGGTACGTCATCGGGGACACGTACAGCGCCGCCAACGAGGGGCTCAGCGGGCGGGTCGTCGACGACATCGCGGCCGAGCGCGGCCAGGACCCCTTCCACTGCCTCGTCGAGATCTGCGCCGCCGACGATCTGCGTACGGTGCTGTGGCCGATGCCCACCGACAACGACCCCGACTCCTGGGCGCTGCGGCAGCGCACCTGGGAGCACGAGGACGTCATGCTCGGCGGCTCCGACGCGGGCGCGCACCTGGACCGGATGTGCGGGGCCCCGTACACCACCCGCTTCCTCGGCGACTGTCTGCGCGGGCGGAAGCTCGTCCCGCTGACCACCGCCGTCAAGATGCTCACCGACGACCCCGCCCGGCTCTTCGGGCTGCGCGAACGCGGCCGGATCGAGGAGGGCTTCCACGCCGACCTCGTCCTCTTCGACCCCGAGCGGATCGACGCCGGACCCGCCACCCTCGTCCACGACCTGCCCGGGGACAGCCCGCGCCTGGACTCCAAGGCCATCGGGATCGTCTCCGTACGGGTCAACGGCGTCGAGACCCTGCGCGACGACAAGGTGACGGGGGCCGTGCCGGGGACGGTGCTGCGCTCGGGCCGTGACACCCGGACGGTGAGTACCGCGTGAGCCCCGCACCCGAGCGGCTGTTCATCGGCGGGGAGTGGGTCGAACCCGCCGGCGGGCACTACGAGGTCGTCGACCCCGCCACCGAGGCCGTCGTCGGTCTCGCTCCCGAGGCGAGCCGCGCCCAGGTGTACGAGGCGGCAGCGGCGGCGAAAGCGGCCTTCCCGGCCTGGGCGCGGACCCGGCCCGAGGAGCGCGCCGCGATCCTGGACCGTGCGGCGGACATCATCCAGCGCGACTTCCCCGCCCACGCCGAGATCGCCCGGCGGGAGAGCGGAGCAACGGCCTCCACCGCCCGGGGGATGCAGGTGGGGGTGGGCATCGCCCGGTTCCGGCGGTACGCGCGCGGCGCACTGGAGCCGGTCGAGGAAGCCATCGCGCCGCAGGTCAACGAGGCCGGTCCGATGGGGAAGGCCGGGGTCTTCGGGGCGCTGGCCGTCCGCCAGCCGGTCGGCGTGGTCACCTGCATCACCTCGTACAACAACCCCTGGGCCAACCCGGCGGGCAAGATCGCGCCCGCCCTCGCGATGGGCAACACGGTCATCGTGAAGCCCGCCCCGCAGGACCCGCTCTCCGTCCACCGAATGGCCGCCGCCCTCGCGGCGGCGGGTGTTCCGCCGGGCGTGGTGAACGTGGTCACCGGGTCGGGCACGGCGGCCGGTGAGGCCGCCGTCGACTCCCCGGACGTCGACATGGTCAGCTTCACCGGGTCCACCGTCGTGGGGCAGCGCATCGCGGAGGTGTGCGGGCGCGGGATGAAACGGCAGCTGATGGAGCTGGGCGGGAAGGGGGCGGCCCTGGTGCTGGAGGACGCGGACCTGGGCTCCGCCGTCGCGGGCATCGGGACCACCTTCTCCTTCTACAGCGGACAGATCTGTACGGCTCCGACCCGCGTCCTCGTCCACCGGTCCCGGTACGACGAGCTGATCGGCGCGCTGGCCGCGTACGCGAACGCGCTCACCGTCGGCGATCCCGCCGACCGGGCCACCGTGGTCGGCCCGGTCATCTCCGCCGCCCACCGCGACCGCGTCGAGGCGTACGTGGGGCTGGGCCGGAAGGAAGGCGCGCGGGTCGTCACGGGCGGCGCCCGGCCCGCCCACCTGGACCGGGGCTTCTACGTGGCGCCCACCCTGCTGGCCGACTGCACCCCCGACATGCGGGTCGTCCGTGAGGAGATCTTCGGGCCGGTCGTCGTGGTCGTCCCCTTCGACGACGAGGAGGAAGGCGTCGCGCTGGCCAACGACAGTGACTACGGCCTCATCGACTACGTCTGGTCCGGCGATGTCGCCCGCGCCTTCCGCATCGCCCGGCGGCTGCGCGCGGGCGGGGTCGGCGTCAACACGGTCGGGCGGAACATGGAGGCCCCGTTCGGCGGGTTCAAGAGGAGCGGGGTGGGGCGGGACGTGGGCTCGTACGCCCTGCACGCCTACAGCGAGACACAGGCGATCGTCTGGCCCGGCTGACCCCTCGGCGGAGGGTGTGCGGAGCGGCGCGGGAAAATTTTGAACCTACGCAAAACGGACAGGGCTACGGTTACCGTACGTCGTCGCGCTCGGTGAACCGGCATGCATTGCAAGGTTTCATGCAAATGTGACCTTGAATTAATGAAGTGCATGACCGGAGTTCGCTGCTATATCCAAGGGTGAGACGTTGGGGTCTCACGCTCCGGATGTGGATATCGCAGCGCATAGCGTCCTTCTCATGACTCAGCTGGACGCGCGGCCACGGGCCGGAGACACGGTACGGGGAGGCGCCCCGGCCGACGGTGGCACGGGCAGCGGCGGTGTACGCGGCAAAGGGCTCGGCGGGAACTCCGTCGGCCTCATGGGCAGTGCGGTCATCGGTGTCTCCACCGTCGCGCCCGTCTACTGCCTGACCTCCACCCTCGGCTCCACCGCCGGTGAGGTCGGTGTGCAGATGCCCGCCGTCTTCCTGGCCGGGTTCCTGCCGATGCTGCTCGTGGCGTTCGCCTACCGCGAGCTGAACAAGGCGATGCCCGACTGCGGCACCTCCTTCACCTGGACGGTGAAGGCGTTCGGCCCGCGCGTCGGCTGGATGTGCGGCTGGGGCCTCGTCATCGCGACGATCATCGTGCTGTCCAACCTGGCGGGCGTCGCCACCTCGTACTTCTGGCTGCTGGCGGGCGAGATCACCGGCAGCAGCTCGGTCGCCGCCCTGGACGACAGCAAGCCCGTCCACATCATCACCTGCCTCGCCCTCATCGCCGTCGCCACCGCGATCAGCTACCGGGGCATGACCGCCACCAAGGGCATCCAGTACGCCCTGGTCGGGCTCCAGCTGGTCGTCCTCGCCCTGTTCGTGACGATGGCGCTCAGCAAGGCCGGCAGCGGCGGCCCGGACTTCGCGTCCTCGCTCGACTTCTCCTGGTCCTGGCTGAACCCCTTCGCCGTCCAGTCCTTCGCCGCCTTCACGGCGGGCCTCTCCCTCTCCATCTTCATGTTCTGGGGCTGGGACGCCTGTCTGACCGCCAACGAGGAGACCACCGGCAGCGAGAAGACCCCCGGCCGCGCGGCCCTCATCGCGATGGTCGTCCTGGTCGGCTCCTACCTCGCCACTGGCATCGCCGCGCAGATGGCCGTCGGCTCCGGTGAGTCCGGGCTCGGCCTCGCCAACCCGGACACCTCCGACAACGTCTTCGCCGCCCTCGCCGGACCCGTGATGGGCCCCGGCCTCGGCGTCCTGCTCTTCCTCGCGGTCCTCGCCTCGGCCGCCGCCAGCCTTCAGACCACGTTCATCCCGGTCGCCCGCACGGTGCTCGCGATGTCCGCGTACGAGGCGATGCCGGCCTCGTACGCCAAGGTCCACCCCCGCTTCAGGACGCCCGGCCGGGCGACGGTGACGGCGGGCATCGGCACCGGCGTCTTCTACACCGTGATGACCCTGGTCAGCGAGCACGTCCTGGTCGACACCATCTACGCGCTCGGCCTCATGATCTGCTTCTACTACGCGCTGACCGCCTTCGCCTGCGCCTGGTACTTCCGGGCCGAACTGACCCGCTCCGCCCGGGACCTGGTCTTCAAGGGCCTCTTCCCGCTGCTCGGCGGCATCCTGCTCGCCGCCGTCTTCGCCAAGACCCTCTACGACATGTGGGACCCGGCGTACGGCTCCGGCTCCTCGGTGTTCGGCGTCGGCTCGGTGTTCGTCATCGGGGTGGGGCTGCTGCTCCTCGGCGTGGTGCTGATGGTCGCGATGGAGCGCCGCAGCCCGGCGTTCTTCCGGGGCGAGGTCCTCACGAAGGAGACCCCGGCCCTGGTGGTCGAGGACTGAGGTCCGGGCAACGCGTGAAGGCCCCGGCGTACTTCTCGCCGGGGCCCTTCGTGGTGGCCTTCTCGGGTGTTTACGGCCGCCAGTAACCCAGCGCGTTCACCCGGTCCTTGGGCAGGCCCAGCTCCTTGCGGAGGTACGTCGACAGGGTCCGGGTCGTCGCCGTGTCGCAGGCGACCCAGACGTACGCGTCCGAGTGGTCGGCGCCCAGCAGTTCCGGCAGGGCCGCCTTCACTTCGGCGACCAGGTGCGCGCCCGCCTCGCGGCGCTCCACGTGGTGCAGGGTGTGGTGGGCCTCGTCGAGGCGGAACGGCAGTTTCCGGTCCGCCTCGTGCGCGGTCTCGAACCAGATGGTCGCCGGGGTCGCCGGGACCGCGTCCAGCAGGGAGTTGATCGCGGGCAGCGCCGCCGCGTCACCGATCACGAAGAGCCGCTTCGGCGCCGGGTCGGGCAGCGTGAAACCGGTGCCCTGGAGCGTCGCGTCGACCGTGTCGCCCGGCGCGGCCGCTTTCGCCCAGTCGCAGGCAGGGCCCTCATGGAGAGCGAATTCCAGACTGAAGGTCCCGGCCTCGGGGTCCGGGTCGACCAGGGTGAAGGCGCGCTGATGCGGTTTGCCGTCCTTCTCGAACCAGAGCCGCACCCACATCGTGGGGTGCGCCCCGCCGGTCGCGGCGAGCAGCCCGCCGTCGGTCAGGTGCACCCGGCGGAAGCGGTCGGTGACCTGCTCGGCGCCGGTCACGGTGAACGTGAAATCCCGTCCCCGGAACAGTTTGAGAACGACGCCTTCCCAGCCATGCCCCACGGTGCTCCCCACCCTCTCCTGCCGCCCGGGCCCACTGCCCAAAGGGTTGCTTTAGGTTAGGCTAACCTAAATCTCGGGGGCTGGGGAGTGGCTGAAAACCACCGGGAGCAGGGGATGGGCATTGCGATGACCGCTGACGTCGACAGCGAGAGACCTGGCGCGAGGCCGGCCGAGGGTCCGGGCGAACAGCCCGGCGCGAGACGGGGCCGGGTGTCTGGGGAGAGTTCCGGGGGCTACGAAGTCTTCCGGGACGACTGGGGGATACCTCACCTGCGGGCCGCCGACGCCCTCGCGCTGGCCCGCTCCCAGGGCCACGCCACCGCCCTCGACCGGGCCTGGCAGCTGGAGACCGAACGGCACCGGGTGCTCGGCACCAGCGCCTCCCACCTCGGCGCGGAAGCCGTCGACTGGGACCGGTTCGTCCGGCGGGCCCGGATCGCCGACACCGCCCGCCGCTGCTTCGACCGCCTCGCGCCGGAGACCGCCGCCTGGGTGACGGCGTACGTCGACGGCGTCAACGCGGGTCTCGCCGAAGGGGCCGAGCAGGCACCCGAGTTCGCCGCCGTGGGCCTCGCGCCCGGCCGCTGGGAGCCCTGGACCCCGCTCGGCGTCTGGCTCTCCACGCACATCCTCTTCGCGGGGTTCCCGACCAAACTCTGGCGCGAAGAGGTGGCCCGCCGGCTCGGCGAGGACCGGATGACCCTCTTCGCCACCGACGGGCCCGGCACGGCGGGCAGCAACGGCTGGTTGCTCACCGGCGCCCGCACCGCCACCGGAGCGCCGATCGTCGCGGGCGACCCGCACCGCTTCATCGAGGACCCCGGGGTCTACCAGCAGATCCGGCTGGCCTGCCCCGAGTTCGACGTCGTCGGCCTCGCGGTCCCCGGCATCCCCGGCATCGCCCACTTCGGGCACACCGGCCATGTCGCCTGGGCGATCACCAACGCCATGGCCGACTACCAGGACCTCTACCGGGAGCGGTTGCGCCGCACCCCGGACGGCGGGGTGGAGGCGCTCGGCCCGGACGGCTGGTACCGGGCCCACGCCCACACCGAGACGATCGAGGTGGCGGGGGCGGAGCCGGAGCGGGTCGAGGTGATCGAGACGGACCGGGGCCCGGTGATCATCGGGGACGTGTCCGGCGGCGAGGTGGCCGACGTGGCCGAGGCGCCCGACGTGGCCCCGGCCGCCGACGGCACCTTCATCAGCCTGCGCTACCCGCCCCGCGTCACCGGCGATCTGGGCTTCCACGTGCTGCCCGCGCTGCTCCGGGCCCGTACGGTCGCCGACGTCGACACCGCCCTCGACCGCTGGGTCGAACCCGTCAACGTGGTGCTCGCCGCCGACACCGCCGGGGCCACCCTGCACCGGGTCGCCGGACACGTCCCGGTGCGCCCGTACGCCAACCGGCTGCGGGTCGTTCCCGCCGAGGACCCGGCGTACGCCTGGCGCGAGGGCGAGACCGTCCCCCTGCCCCGTACCGAGGTCGACGGCTCCGGCGGGATCGCGGTGATGGCCAACGAGCGCGGCCTCGCCGCCCCGCTCGGCGTCGAGTTCGCACCCCCGCACCGGGCCCGGCGGATACGGGAGCTGCTCTGCGCGGGCGCCGACTGGACCCCCGACGCCCAGGCCGCCGTCCACACCGACACCCGCCTCGCCTCCTCCCGCCCACTGCTGTCCCTGCTGGCCTGGGCCCCCGAGCTCGGCCCCGCCGCCGAACGCCTCCGGGACCGGCTGCTGCGCTGGGACCGCCACATGGACGCGGACAGCACCGACGCGACCCTCTACGCCCGCCTGCGCACCGATGTCGTCCACCGGTTGGCCGGCCACCCCGCGCTGCGGCGCGTCACGGGCGAGAACGACCCCTGGCGCTCGCCCGCCTACCCCGTCCTCTTCCGCCCCTGGCTCGCCGCCGTCCCCCGGATCGGCTACGCCCTGGAGAGCCTGCTCACCGTCGGACTCCTGCCGTACGAGGACCGGTTGGCGCTCGTCGCGGCCTCGGCCGAGGCCGTCGCGGCGGCGGCCGAGGAGACCCCGCCCGCCCCGTGGGGCGAGCTGCACCGGCTCTCCCCCTGGCAGGCCCTGCCGGACCTCGCACCCGACAGCTCCGACGCGGAGGCGATCCGGCCGGGGGTCGCGGGCGACCACGACTGCGTGCTGTCCACCTCCAGCGTCCCCGGCGTCACCGACCTGTTCGCCCGGGGCCCGGCCGCCCGCTACGTCTGGGACCTGGCCCGCCGCGAGGACAGCCGGTGGGCGGTCCCCTTCGGCGCGTCCGGAATCCCCGGATCCGCCCACCACCGCGACCAGACGCCCCTGTGGGTACGGGGCGGGCTCGCCCCGGTCGTCACGGACTGGAACCTGCTGCACCGCACGACGCCCCACCGCACGACGCACCGCCCCGAGGAGACCCCCGCCATGACCGTCGCCGAACCCGTCGCGCCCGCCCTCCGCCCGGCCGTCCACGAGCAGAAGGTCGAGGGCTTCGGCACCGTCCGTCTCGTCCCGGTCGACCCGGCGGCCGACGCCGAGCTGCTGCACGGCTGGGTCACCGAGGAGCGGGCCCGCTTCTGGGGCATGGCCGACCACACCCGTGAACAGGTGCGCGAGATCTACGAGTTCGTGGACTCGCTCCCCACGCACCACGCCTTCCTCGCACTGCGCGACGGGGTCCCGGCTGCGCTCTTCCAGACGTACGAGCCGGACGCCGACCCGGTCGGCGAGTGCTACGACGTCCAGCCCGGGGACTTCGGCGTCCACCTGCTGATCGCGCCCGCCGAGGGCGAAGGCGCGGTGCGGGGGTACACGGAGGCCCTGCTCACCGTGTTCATCGCCTACGTCTTCAGCGACCCGGCCCACCTGCGGGTCATCGTGGAGCCCGACGCCCGTAACGAGAAGGCGATCGCCCGGATGGTCCGGATCGGGTTCGAGCTGGGTCCGGAGATCCGGAAGCCGGAGAAGACGGCCCGGCTGGCGTTCCTGACGAGGTCGGCGCTGGGACTGGCGTAACGGAAACCGCTCGCGCGGGCGCGGACCCCACAGCCCGAGGCGGTGTCCTCACGGAGCCGGGTCCGCCCCGTCCGGGTGCAGTGCGCCGCCGGGGCGGAACAGCCGCTTGGCCACCGCGTGCCCGCGCTCCGCCGCCATCCGGAACCACGGCTCCGCCGCCGCCAGCCCCTCGCGCTGCTCGACCAGGCGGCCCAGCTCCCACATCGACTCCACGTCACCGGCCTTCACCGCCTGCCGCAGCAGCCGCTCGGCCGTGTCGGGACGCCCCTCGGCCCGCGCGGTGAGGGCGAGCGTCCGCAGCCCCCGTACCGCCCGCGCGTCCCCGGCGGCGGCCGCGACCGCCAGCGCGCGCGGATCGGCGGGGCGGCGGTACCGGTTGCCCAGGATCAGCAGGATCCCGAGCACCCACATGATCCAGCTCAGGCTGATCAGCGTGCCGTTGCCGGTGATCACCCCGGTCAGGCTCAGCGCGCCGCCCGCCGGCAGCAGGAAGTACCCCAGCCCCGGTCCCATGCCCGCTCCTCTCCGCCCGGCTTTTCGCCCGGCCTTTCCGCCGAGCGTGCTTCGTCCCTTCCCGCTTCTCAGCCCGACGTACCGGCCTCCGCGTCGAGGAAGACCGGGTTGGTGAGCGCCGCGAACGCGCCCGGCAGTCCGGGAACGGCCGGTGCGTGCCGGACCTCGGCCCGCACGTACGCGGCGTGGGCGGGAGTCGTACGCCACTCCACCACGCCCGCGCCCGCCGAGGGCAGCGGGGTGGTCAGCAGGACCCCCTGGTCGGTGACCAGGCGCACCGTGCAGTCTGCGGCCGCACCCGACACCTCCAGCCGTAGGGTCACGGGGGCGTCGGCCGCCGCCCGCAGCCGCTCGCCGATGCCCGCGTGCCGGCCGCGCCCGTCCGTCGCTGCGAAGGAGAGGGTCAGGGCGGCGGACTCGGCGAGGTAGGAGCGGCCCGCCCGGATGCCCGCGAGGACGGCCCGCCGCGACAGCGACTCGGCCAGGACGACGGTCTGCGGGTGGCCCAACCGGTCCGGCTCGCGGTGGGCGTCGCTGTTGCCCATCGCGGGAAGCCAGCGCCCCGGCCCGTCGTCCGCGTTCCGTACGGAGGCCACCAGCGCGTTGTCCCACTCGGCGAGGGCGACCTCGTCGTCCGGGGTCCAGGGCCCGTTCCACACCTCGACCGCGTCCGCCTCCGCGAGGCCGAACTTCCAGTTGCAGCCGATGCAGGTGGCGTGCGGATGGGCGGGCACGACGAGCCCGCCGGCCCGGCGGACCTGGTGCGCGTACCGGCCGAAGCGGTGATCGCGGGCCCGGTAGCGCCAGTCGACGAAGACGCCCGGGTCGGTGCCGACGGCCAGGACGTGCCCGTTGCGGGTGGTGATCTCCTCGCCGGTCAGGATCAGCAGGTCGTCGCCCCACAGCCCTTCCCACGCGGCGTGCGCGGAGCTGGTGTTGTGCTCGCTGCTGTTGATGAAGTCGAGCCCGGCGGCCCGCGCGGCGGCGGCCACCTCGGCCGGGGTGCGCCGCCCGTCGGAGTGGACGGAGTGGACGTGGCAGTCGCCCCGGTACCAGGCCCGGCCGCGCCCCTTGGTCCGCTCGGGCGGGTACACCGGCGCGGGAGCCGGGGCCGCCTCGCCGAAGCGGAGGGTGACGGTCACCTCGTACGGGAGGCCTTCGGGGGCCACGGTGTAGGGGGCCAGGGCGATGTGCCAGGTGCCGGGGCGTACGGGGCCGGGGAGGTAGCCGGGGGTCGCGGCGTCGGACCGGACCAAGAACGAGGTGCGCGCCCCGCCGGACCAGCCCCGGAAGCCGCGCCCGCCCAGGTCCGTACCGCGTTCGTCGAAGAGGCCGATGTCGAGCGCGTTGCCCTGGGCGCCGGGCGGGACAGGCGGTTTCCCGTACGTGTAGGAGACGGCGAATTCGGCCACCCCGCGCGGGACTTCGACCGGGAGGTACACGTAGTCGGGCGATCCGACGGGCAGGGTCCCGCGCACGGTCCGGGTGCGGTGGGGGCCGTCGGGTGCGGGCCCGGGGCGGTCCTCGGCTCGGGCGAAGTTCACGGGGGCCAACGTCAGGCCGGTGGCGGCGGTCGCGGCGAGGAGGCCGCGCCGGTTCAGGGCGGTGTTCATGGCCGTCACGGTCTCGGATTTCGCCGACATACGGCTTACGTTGGCGCTTCGCACGGACGACGTACAGAAGGACGACGTAACAAGACGCCCTACGGAACGACGACGACCACGGAGGTGGCTTCGATGCGGATTTCCACCACGATCTTCCTCACCGACGAGACGGTGACCCCGGTCGGGCTCGCCCGCGAGCTGGAGCAGCGGGGGTTCGGCGGGCTGTATCTGCCCGAGCACACGCACATTCCGGTCAGCCGCCGCACGCCGTACCCGATGGGCGGCGAGCTGCCCCGCGAGTACGGCCGGATTCTGGACCCGTTCGTCGCCCTCGGCCAGGCAGCCGCCGTCACCGAGCGCCTGACCCTGGGCACCGGCATCACGCTGGTCGCCCAGCACGACCCGATCGACCTGGCCAAGCAGGCGGCCACCCTGGACCACCTGTCCGGCGGCCGGTTCACGCTCGGCGTCGGCTACGGCTGGAACGTCGAGGAGGCCGCCGACCACGGGGTGGAGTGGCCGACGCGCCGGGACCGGGTCCGGGACCGGATGGCGCTGATGCGGGCCCTGTGGGCGGACGAGCCGACCGGGTACGAGGGCGCCTTCGGGTCGGTGCAGGCGAGCGAGGCGCACCCGAAGCCGTTCCGGCGGCCCCGCGGCCCGGTCAACGGCCCGCGCACGCTGATCGGCGGCGGGGCGGGCCCGAAGCTGTTCGCGCACATCGCGGAGTACGCGGACGGCTGGCTGCCCATCGGCGGCGGGGGGCTCACCGACTCCCTGCCGAAGCTGCGGGCGGCCTGGGAGGAGGCCGGGCGCGACCCGAAGGACCTCCAGGTGGTGCCGTACGCGGTGCGGCCGAGCCCCGGGAAGCTCGCCCACTACGCGGAGCTGGGCATCGAGGAGGTCGTGCTCCAGCTGCCCCCGGCGGACGAACCGGAGGTGCTGCGGACCCTGGACGCGTACGCCGCGTACCTGTGAGGAGGAGCCCTCCGGGGCCGCCGGTGCAACCGTGCCCGCGTACAGGGCATCCTTATTCACCGGGGATCGCTATACGCGGGCCGGAGGCCCGCCCGGGTGGGGAGTGGAATGAACAGGCCGTTGCGGCACATAGCCATCTTCTGCGGGCTGCTGGTGCTGGCCCTGCTGCTGCGGGCGAACTGGCTCCAGCACGTCGACCGCCAGGAGCTGGCCCAGAACGAGCACAACGCCCGGGTCCGGTTCGAGCGGTTCTCCACCCCGCGCGGCGACATCATCGTCGGCGGCAAGGCGATCACCGGCTCGAAGGAGACCGACAGCCGGGACTACGCGTTCCGCCGGACCAACAAGGACGGGGCGATGTACGCGCCCGTCACCGGGTACGCCTCGCAGTCCCGGGGCACCTCGCTGCTGGAGCGGACCTACGACAGCGTCCTCAGCGGCCAGGACGACCGGTTCGCCTTCCGGCACGCCAAGGACGTCTTGACCGGCCAGCCCCGGCGCGGCGGCGACGTGATCACCACGATCGACGCCAAGGCGCAGAAGGCCGGCTACAAGGGGCTGACCGACCTGGGCGCCCGGGGTGCGGTCGTCGCCCTGGACCCGAGCACCGGCAAGGTTCTGGCCCTGGTCTCCACCCCCTCGTACGACCCTGAGGTCTTCGCCGGCATCTCGTTCAAGGAGAGCGACCGCTTCACCGCGCTGGAGAAGAAGAAGGACAAGCCGCTGGCCAACCGCCCGCTGCGCGAGACCTACCCGCCCGGCTCCACCTTCAAGATCCTCACGGCCGCGGCGGCGCTGGAGCACGGCGTGGTCACCGACGTGGACGCCCGGACGGACGCCGTATCGCCGTACCCGCTGCCGCTCTCCACGAACAGGATCGGCAGTGAGGCGGGTGACGCCGTGTGCAGCAAGGCGTCGATGAAGACCGCCATGCAGTACTCCTGCAACAACGTCTTCCTCGACGCGGCCGCCGAGCTGGGCGAGGACCGGATGCGGGAGACGGCGGAGAAGTTCGGCTTCAACGAGGACGTGTACGCGGAGGAGTTCGGCGACATGCTCGCCACGAAGAGCCTCTACCCGCCGAAGCTCGACAAGCCCGGCACGGCCCTCACCGGCATGGGCCAGGGCAGCCTGACCAGCACCCCGATGCAGATGGCGATGGTCACGGCGGCCCTCGCCAACGACGGCAAGCTGATGCAGCCGTTCATCGTCGACGAGCTGCGCGGCCCGGACCTCTCCACGCTGGAGAAGAACGAGCCGACGGAGATGAGCCAGGCCGTCTCGCCGGAGACGGCGAAGAAGGTCCAGGAGATGATGGAGCACACCGCGAAGGAGGGCAGCGCCCAGCGCGCCCTGATCGACGGTGTGACGGTCGGCGGCAAGACGGGCACCGCCCAGCGCGGTGTGAACGTCCGCGACGAGGTCCCGTACGGCTGGTTCGTCAGCTACGGCAAGAAGGACGACGGCCGCTCGGTCGCGGTCGCCGTGTTCATCGACCCGACGGACATGGACATCTCCCGCTCGGACATCTCGGGCGGCCGCCTGGGCGCTCCGATCGCGAAGAGCGTGATGCAGGCGGTGCTGGGGGACTAGGGAGCACCAACCTCAGCCCGTCCGGCGTGCCACCCAGCCCGTCCGGCGTGGGCCCACCCCGCCTGCGCGGGTGACCACCCCGGCCCGCGTTCTTGTGCCCTCAGGGGGCGAGCAGAGCGGTGAGCATCCGCTGTACGACCAGCGTCAGTTCGGCCGGGTCCGGTGCCGGGCGGCTCGCGGCCGGGGCGCCGGCGATGCGGTCGTACAGCAGGCCGTCGGTCCAGGCGACGAGCAGGTCCGCCGCCTGATCCGGATCGGGGGCGCCGAGCGACGCCAGCAGCGTGGCGGCCCTGGCGCGTGCGGCGCGGCCGGCGGTTTCCAGGTCGGCGCGGAGTTCCGGGCGGCGGGTCGCCTCCAGGCTGAGCTCGAAGCGGGCCAGTTGGCGGTCACGTCCCGTGGTCAGCCAGTGGTGCAGCAGCGCGGCCAGGGCCTCGGCGGCGGAGTCCGGGTCCGGGATGCCGTGCCGAGCCTCCCAGCGGTCCACGTCGGTGACCGTCAGTGTGGCCAGGCGGAGGTAGCAGGCGCTGATCAGGGCGGATCGCGTGCGGAAGTAGTACGACGTACTGCCGGCGGGCAGCCCCGCCGCCGTGTCGACCGCGCGGTGGGTCAGGCCGCGCAGACCCGCGGCGGCCACCGTGGCGATGGCGGTGTCGGCGATCAGGTCCCGGCGGTCGGGTTGGGGAGCAGGCATGGTCCGCACTCTATAGGTGTAGAGTGCGGACCATGACTCTCTACAGGTGTAGAGGGTGTGCGTGGGGAGGTGATCCTTATGGGTGTTCGTCATGCTGTCGTGGCCGGAGGCGGGATCGGCGGCCTGACCGCCGCGGTGGCGCTGAGCCGTCGCGGATGGCGGGTGACCGTGTGCGAACGGGCCTCCGCACTCACGGGGATCGGTGCGGGCATCGTGCTCGCCCCGAACGCCCTGCGTGCCCTGGAGTCGATCGGCCTGGGGCCTGCGGTGTCGGTGGGCGAGCCCCTGGCCGGTGTGCTCGGACTCCGTACCCCCGACGGGGCGTGGCTGAGCCGGACCGGCGCCACGGCCGCCCGCTACGGGCCTCCCGCCCGCGCCGTCCACCGCGGCTTCCTGATCGACGCCCTCGCCGCCGCCCTGCCTCCCGGCGCGCTGCGCCTCGGCGTCTCGGTGGGCGGGGCGGACGAGGCCGCCGAGGGTGCGGTGGTGGTGCGTACGTCGGCGGGGGAGCTGCGGGCCGATGCCGTCGTGGCGGCCGACGGACTGCGCAGCGCGCTCCGGGGGCAGCTCTTTCCCCGGCACCCCGGTCCGCGCTACGCCGGTGAGACCGGCTGGCGGGCGGTGCTGTCCGGTGCCGGCCTGCCCGCGCTCCCGGCCGCCGAGACCTGGGGGAGAGGGGAGCGGTTCGGGATCGTCCCCCTCGCCGACGGCCGGGTCTACGTGTACGCGACCGCTGTCACCGGCCCCGGTACGCGGCCGGCCGACCACCGTGCGGAGCTGATCCGCCGCTTCGGCGCCTGGCACGATCCGATCCCGGCACTGCTGGAGCGGCTGGACCGGCGCGAGCCCGACCCCGTGACCGTCCTCCACCACGACCTCTACGAACTCGCCGCGCCCCTGCCCCGGTTCCACTCCGGCCGGGTTGCCCTGCTCGGTGACGCCGCCCATGCGATGACACCCAACCTGGGTCAGGGCGGCTGCCAGGCCATCGAGGACGCGGTCGTCCTGGCGCACCTCCTCGCGGGCGACACCGGCGTACCGGCCGCGCTCGCCGCCTACACGGAGGCCCGGCACGGGCGCACGACGCGGATCAGCCGCCGTTCCCGGCGTATGGGGGACCTGGCCCGGCTCTCCCGTCCCCTGGCGGTATCCGTCCGCAACTTCGCCGTCCGTGCCACGCCGTCGGCAGTCACGACACGAGGACTGGACACGCTCCTCGGCTGGCAGCCCCCGCCCGGCCCGGTCCCTGGTTCGGCCCAGGCCCCACGCCAGTCCGTCGGCATCGAGGAGGAGCAGCAGTGATGAACACCGCGGTCCCCGCCCGGACTTCCACCGGAGCGGATCCCGTACGGCCCTTCAGAATCGGCGCGTACGGATTCGTCGTCCTCGGGGTCGGGCACCTCGCCTTCGTCGCCGCGACGGCCTCGGCCACCCCGACCCCCGAGCAACGTACGGCCGACACGGCGATGCGGGAATCCACCTTCACCCTGCTCGGCCTCGAACGCACCACCCTCGACGTCACCCACGGCATGAGCATCGCCATGGCTCTCTTCGTCATCGCCTGCGGTCTGCTGATGCTCGCCGCCGTCCGCCATGCCCCGGACCTCGTCCGGCGGCGTACCGCCTTCGGCTGGGTGTCCCTGGTGGCCTCCCTGGCCGCCCTCGGGCTCGCGCTGCTCCTGCTGCCCGCCCCGCCGATCGTCATCCTGCCCGTCACCAGCTACGCGTTCGCCCTGTCGCTGCGGAGAGGAGCCGCGGACTGACGTACGGGTGGGGGTCCTGCCTGATCCTGGGCCGGCTGTTCCAGGGCCCGATCGCGGCCCTGCTGCCGCTGGAGATCGCCTTCGTACGGGACCGGCTCCCCGTCGCCGACGCGCGCCGGGCGATCACCCGCCTGGTCGGGGCGCTCACGCTCGGCGCGATGGCCGGGGGCGTGGTGATGGGGCTCGTCGACTCCGCGTTCGGGGATCTGCGGCTCACGCTTCTGGTCCCGGCGGTGCTCGCGGTGGTCTGCGTGCCGGTCTCCTTCATCGCCGTACCGGAGTCCGAGGGCCGCGCCGGCGACCGGGTCGACCGGGCGCGCTGGGGGCGGTCACCGAACCGACCTCAACGCGCCCCGGCGCACCACCTTCGGCTCCTCGTCCGCCGACGCGCCCGGAGCCGCCGCCCCGCCCGGGTCCGCCGACCCCACCAACCCCACCAGTTCCGTCAACGCGTCGATGCGGAAGTCCGCCGTCTCCACCACGTCCGGGTGGTCCGCCCACCAGTGCCCGTACGGCCCCCGCCGCAGATGCGCCGTCCGCATCCCCGCCGCCGCTGCCGGGAACAGGTCGTCGGCCGGATGATCGCCCACGTACAGCGTCGCCTCCGGGGCCGCGCCCGACGCCTCGGCCACCCGCGCGAAGAACTCCGGGTCGGGCTTCCGTACGCCCCATTCGCCCGAGGTGACCACCAGATCCGCGGGCAGGTCCAGCGCCCGCAGCAGCTCCCCGGCCCGGACCGTCCCGTCCCCCGCCACCACGACCCGCACGCCCGCGGCCCGCAGTTCGCCCAGCGCGGGCCGGACGTCCTGGTAGAGGTCCGACTCGTCGAGGTGCTCCCCGCGCCCGGCGGCGGCCCGCGCGCGGTAGGCCTCCTCGACGTCCATGTCGGGCCGCAGGATCCGCAGCGCGTCCGTGGCCTCGCGGCCCTGGGCGACGGCAGCGCCCACCAGAGCGCCGAGCGTGTGCGGGGGTACGCCGAGCCAGTCGGCCCAGGACGCCCAGTGCCGGTCGTCGCGTACGAGGGTTTCGCCGATGTCGAGGACGATCGTTTCCATCACCGTTCCGACACTAGGCGCGAGGGCGCCGCCGACGGGGCATCATCCGGGTGAGTCGGCCCGCACGAGTGACCAGGAGCACCCCGCGGCCTGCGCATACAGGTCCCGGGCCCTGCTCCGGCACCCGCGCCTCGCTCGTATGCTCGGTTCATGACCGATCCCGATCCTCAGAGCGGACGTCCCACCTCCAACGCCATGCGGCGCGCGCTCAAACGTGCCCGCGACGGTGTCGCCCTCGATGTGACCGAGGCCGCCGTTCTGCTCCAGGCGCGTGGCGACGACCTGAAGGATCTGGCCGCGTCCGCCGCCCGCGTCCGGAACGCGGGCCTGGAGTCGGTGGGCCGGCCGGGCGTGATCACGTACTCCCGCAAGGTCTTCATCCCGCTCACCCGCCTCTGCCGCGACCGGTGCCACTACTGCACCTTCGTCACCGTTCCCGGAAAGCTGCGCCGCGCGGGCCACGGGATGTTCCTGTCGCCCGACGAGGTGCTGAAGATCGCCCGCGAGGGGGCGGCGATGGGCTGCAAGGAAGCGCTGTTCACGCTCGGCGACCGCCCCGAGGACCGGTGGCCGGAGGCGCGGGAGTGGCTGGAGGCGGAGGGGTACGACGACACCCTCGCGTACGTGCGAGCCATGGCGATCCGGGTCCTGGAGGAGACGGGCCTGCTGCCCCACCTCAACCCGGGCGTGATGACCTGGACCGACCTCCAGCGGCTGAAGCCGGTCGCCCCCTCGATGGGGATGATGCTGGAGACGACGGCGACCCGCCTGTGGTCCGAGCCGGGTGGCCCGCACCACGGCTCCCCGGACAAGGAACCGGCCGTACGGCTGCGGGTCCTGGAGGACGCGGGGCGTTCCAACGTGCCCTTCACCACCGGCATCCTGATCGGGATCGGCGAGTCGTACGAGGAGCGCGCCGACTCCCTCTTCGAGCTGCGAAAGACGGCCCGCGCCTACCACGGCATGCAGGAAGTCATCGTGCAGAACTTCCGTGCCAAGCCGGACACGGCGATGCGCGGGATGCCCGACGCCGAGCTGGAGGAGCTGGCCGCCACCATCGCGGTGGCCCGGCACATCCTCGGCCCCTCGGCCCGGATCCAGGCCCCGCCGAACCTGGTGGACGCGGAGTACGCGCTCCTCATCGGCGCGGGCATCGACGACTGGGGCGGGGTCTCGCCGCTGACCCCCGACCACGTGAACCCGGAACGCCCCTGGCCGCACATTGACGAACTGGCCGCGCGTACCGCCGAGTCGGGCTTCACGCTCCGCGAACGCCTCACCATCTACCCCGAGTTCATCCAGCGCGGCGAGCCCTGGCTCGACCCCCGTCTCCTCCCGCACGTCCGCGCCCTCGCCGACCCGGAGACGGGCCTCGCCCGCGAGGACGCACTCCCCGTCGGCCTGCCCTGGCAGGAGCCGGACGAGGGCTTCACCTCCTCCGGCCGCACCGACCTGCACGCCACCATCGACACCGAGGGCCGTACCGGCGACCGCCGCAACGACTTCGACGAGGTGTACGGGGACTGGGAGGCGCTCCGCGAGGCGGCGGCCCCCGGTATGGTCCCCTCCCGCATCGACGCCGACGTACGCCAGGCCCTGAGCCAGGCGGCCGACGACCCGACGAAGCTCACCGACGACCAGGCTCTCGCCCTGCTCCACGCGGACGGCCCGGCGCTGGACGAACTGTGCCGGATCGCGGACGCGCTGCGCCGGGACGTGGTCGGCGACGACGTCACATACATCGTCACGCGGAACATCAACTTCACCAACGTCTGCTACACGGGCTGCCGCTTCTGCGCCTTCGCCCAGCGCCGCACCGACGCCGACGCGTACACCCTCTCGCTCGACCAGGTCGCGGACCGGGCGGCGCAGGCGTGGGACGTCGGCGCGGTCGAGGTCTGCATGCAGGGCGGGATCCACCCGGACCTGCCCGGCACGGCGTACTTCGACATCGCGCGGGCGGTGAAGGAACGCGTCCCCGGCATGCACGTCCACGCGTTCTCGCCCATGGAGGTCGTCAACGGGGCCACCCGCACCGGAATGTCGATCCGCGACTGGCTGACCGCCGCCAAGGAGGCCGGGCTCGACTCGATCCCCGGTACGGCGGCGGAGATCCTGGACGACGAGGTCCGCTGGGTCCTCACCAAGGGCAAACTGCCCACGGCCACCTGGCTGGAGGTCATCAAAACCGCGCACGAGGTGGGCCTGCGCTCGTCCTCGACGATGATGTACGGGCATGTCGACCAGCCCCGCCACTGGCTCGGCCACTTCCGCACGCTGGCCCGACTCCAGCAGGAGACGGGCGGGTTGACGGAGTTCGTCACCCTCCCCTTCATCCACACCAACGCCCCGGTCTACCTTGCGGGCATCGCCCGCCCGGGGCCGACGGACCGCGACAACCGGGCGGTGACCGCGATGGCGCGGCTCCTCCTCCACCCGCACATCACCAACATCCAGACGAGCTGGGTGAAGCTCGGCACGGAGGGTGCGGCGGAGATGCTCCGCTCGGGCGCGAACGACCTGGGCGGCACGCTGATGGAGGAGACCATCTCCCGGATGGCGGGGTCGAGTTACGGCTCGTACCGCTCCATCCAGGACCTGAAGGCCATCGCCGACCTGGCGGGCCGCCCGTCCCGTCCCCGTACGACGCTCTACGGCGAGGTCCCCGCCGAACGCGTCGCGGCGGCCACGGCGTCGGACGGTCATCTGCCGGACCTGCTGCCGGTGCTGCCGAGCTGAGAAGGACAACGTCCGCGACCGTGCGCACGGTTGGCTTCGTTATGATCGCTCCTCCCTACGCTGGAGGTCGAGTTGAGCGAAAGCCCTGTCCGCACGGTCGAGGTTCCGTTGGAGGACGGCAGCGACGAGACGATCCGTGTGCAGATCCGTGAGGTGGACGAATCCCTGGTGCGGGTCGGGCGCGGAGACCGCTCCGTAGCCCGTGCGGGGCGGTCCTTCGGGCAGATGCTGGACACGGTGCGGCCGGTCGCGGAGAGCTTCGTCGGCAGGTTCCGGGGGATGGCCAACGCCCCGGACGAGGTCACGCTGGAGTTCGGTGTGTCGCTGTCGGCCGAGGCGGACGTGGTCATCGCCAGCACCGCGACCGCGGCCAACTTCTCGGTGAGCCTGACGTGGCACAAAAGCGATGCCGCTGATGCGAACGAGCCCGCGCAGGAAGTACGTTGACCTGACCGGCTGACGGGGGACGCGGGGGTCACGGGGGTCATGGTGTCGGGGGAAGAGGCGCTGAGCGCCGACGAGGCGTTGAACGCGGCGGTCGTCCGGGTCAGGGGAAGTGACGGGTCGATCGCCGGAGGCGGCTTCCTCGTCACCTCGGACCGGGTACTGACCTGCGCCCATGTCGTGTCCGACGCGCTGGCCAGGAGACGGGATCTCGACGTCGCCGCCGGCGTCGAGGTGCTGATCGACTTCCCGCTCGCCGACGGGCCCGGTGAGCAGCGCTTCGTCGCCGAGGTAGAGCAGTGGATACCGGAGAAGCCCAAGTACAGCGGGGACGTGGCGGTACTGCGGTTGCGCGACGCGGTTCCCGGCACGCGCCCGCTGCCGTTGGCCGCTTCCGTCGCGGTGTCGCACCGGCCGGTGAGACTCGTGGGGTTCCCGGACGACGAACTGGGCGTGGTCTGGCACCGGGGACAGCTCAGCGGCAAGTCGTCGGGCGACTGGATCCAGCTCTCCCGCGCCGACAGCCGGACGACCCACATCACCGGGGGCTACAGCGGCAGCCCTGTCTGGGACGAGCAGCGCGGTGCGGCGGTCGGCATCGTCGTCGCGACCCAGCGGAAGCGCGACGACACCCAGCAGTCCTTCGCGATCAGTGTGAAAGCGGCGCTCGGCAAGCTGCCCGATCTCGAACGCGAGCTGGCCGCGGAGCCGTTCCGGGGCATCGACACCTTTCAGGAGCGCCACGAGGACATCTTCTTCGGCCGCGACAGCGACATCGAGGCCGTGGTCGAAGCGCTGGAAACGCACGGGGCCGTCACGCTCTTCGGACCGTCGGGCTGCGGAAAGTCCTCGCTGGCGCTGGCCGGCGTGGTTCCCCGGATACGGCGTGGGAGCGGCGAGGAGGACGACGGCCGGCCGGGCTACGACGCGATCGTGGTGAACGCCGGCACCGACGGTTCCTTGCTCTCCGGACTGGCCGTCGACCTCTACGAAGCCGTCCGCACCGGACGGTACGGGGATCCGCGCGCGCAGAGCGTCGGGGAGGTGCGGGAGTCGCTGGTGAGCGAGGGCCTGGTGGAGACGCTGAACATGTTGCGCGGCGCTTCGGGCGGCAGGTATCTCGTCGTTGTCGACCAGGCCGAGGCTCTCCTGAAACTCGGCGACGCGGAGATCAAGAAGGTCGCCGGGCTGCTCTCTCCGGTCGGCCGCCCCGGATCCGGATCCCGGCTGCTTGTCACGCTCCGGTCCGACTTCATGGACGCGGCGCTCAGACACCCCCGCCTCGGCTCCCTGGTGGGCGGCAGCGAACTGTTTCCCCTGACGCCGATGTCACGGGGCCAACTCCAGGCCGTGATCAACAGGCCGGTGGAGAAGGCTCCGGCGGTGGATTACGACCCGGGCCTGGCCGACCGCATTCTGGAGGACGCGTGCCGGGAGCCGGAGAATCTGCCGCTCCTGGGCTTCCTGCTGAAGCAGCTGTGGGACAACCGGTCCGCCGGCCGGCTGCGCACATCGACGTACGAGGCGCTGAACGGGGTCGAGGGCGCGCTGGAGAAGCACTGCGAGCAGGCCTGGAAGCAGTACGTCGGCGAGAGCGAGCGGATCGCCGCCGCCAGGCTGCTCAGAGGCCTGGTGAGAGTGCTGCCCGGGAGCGGGAAGCCGCTGCGCCGCAGGCTCACGCCGGATGAGGCGGGCGAGGACGGATGGGAGCTCGCCAAGTCGTTCGGTGCTCAGCCGCTGCGGCTGCTCGTGCTGCGCGGTGGGCGCGGAGAACCGGAGACCGCCGAGCTGGCCCACGAGAAGCTGATCGAGGTGTGGCCCGCGCTGAGAGATCAGGTGCGGAAGGACGAGCGGTTCCTGACGGGCCGCGCGGAGCTGAACCATGACCGCGACCGCTGGACGAAGCAGGGCAGGCCGTCCGCCCTGCTGCCGGCTGAGGTGCAACTGGCTTATATCCAGTCATGGTTGGGGGACCGGGAGCAAGAACTCGACGCACCGGAGCGTGACTTCCTGGAGCGGGCGCGTCAGCACCGACGCCTGCGCCGGGCACGCGGCCGTGCGGCCTGGACCGCGGCGGCCGTGGTGTTGGCGCTGATCGTCGGACTCGGCACCTTCCTCGTCTACCAGCAGCGCGTCAGTACACAGCGCGAGGAGGACGGCCGGTCGCGGCTGCTGGCCACCTACTCCGCCGAGGCCGCCAAGCAGGATCCGGGACAGGGCGCGCTGATCGCCATGGGCGCGTACGCGATCTCGCCCACGGCCGAGGCCCGCAACGCCGTGCTCCGCCGGTACGACCAGTTCAAGAACGCCGCCTGGGTCCTGACCGGGACCGAGGGGAGCATCCGGGACGTCGCGATGAGCGTCGACGGCTCGGTGACGCTCGCGACGACCGAGAACGGGCGCGCCACGCTCTTCGTACGCCAGGCCGGAGGACGCATTCAGCGCCTCCAGCTCGACCTGGACGAGATGGCTTTCCACCCGCTGGTCAGCCGGGACGGCCGACGGATCGCCCATGTGTCGGCGTCGGGCACGCTGGCCCGGTACGAGGTCGACCTGGCCGCCGACCGTCCGGAGGACCTTCTCCGCCCGCAACTCCCATTGAGGGGGAAGGAGTTCGAAAGGATCGCCGACACCATGGGCTGGGTGGGCACGGAGAAGAGCCTGATGGCTCTCTCGCCGGACGCCGGAAGCGTGGTCACGCTGGTGGAGGGCCGGCTGACGCTGTGGGACCTGGCGACGGGACGCCGCGAGGACGTGCCGGGCCGGCTGCCCGTGGCGAGCGAATCCGTGTGGTTCGGGCCCGACGGCAACACGCTCGTGGTTGGCCGGGACGACACCGGCGGCGACGGCATCGTGATGGAAGCGGTGGACGTCGGCACGGGAAAGGTCCGTGAGCTGGCGGACGACGTCGACGACGGGGCGATGTACGGCTCGGGCACGGCGCTGTCCGGTGACGGAGGTGTGCTGGTCTTCTGCCGTCGGGTGGAGAAGGGCGACAACAAGGTCGCCGTCTACCGTGCCCTGCGCGTGAAGGACGGACGACCGCTGAACAGCTACACCTACGACACCGGGTACAACAGCGATTGCGGAAGTATCGCCGTCGACGAGAAGGGCGACCGCTTCACGGCCAATCACCATGAGATGTGGATAACCGTTGGCACGCGACGCGGCAGCAGCGTGACGCAGGCCGACGCGCCCTCGCCGGACCTGGTCATCGGCCGTCTCCTCGGAGACGGCCGGCACACGGTCCTTCCCATGGTCGCCTACGGTGACAACCACGTGACGGCCCAGCCGCTGGCCCGCCGCGACGTCGACGGTTCCGAGATCGTCCTCGGTTCGCCCCGCCTGGTCGACGGCGGAAAGTCCCTGCTGGCCCACCTCGTGGACTACGAGAAGCCCGACAAGGGCGAGACGTTGGCGCTCGTCGACGCGGCGTCCGGCCGGATCACCACCGAGGTGAAATGGGCCGACCGGGCCGCGCAGAACGACCAGGGGCTGGAACGCAACCTGCAGGTGAACGATGCCGGGACGCTCGTGGCGGACGTGGTCGACCGCGACCGGATCCAGATCCGGGAGATGCCGTCGCTGCGCCAGGTGGCGGAGCTCACCACGCACGAACCCCCGGCCGACCGGAGCGGCAGCCCGGAAGCGCTCACGTTCACCTTCCTCCGGGGCGGCGACGAACTCGTGACCCTCTCCGGCAGCCGGATCGAGCACTGGGACGCCCGGACCGGCCGCCGCCTGTCTCCCGCCATCGACGCCCGCGCACTGGGCCTGACGAAGAAGAACCCGCCTCGCTTCGGCGAGGGCCGGCCGGCGGCCGTCGACTCGGGCTTCGCGGTGAACAGGCACGTCGAGAAGGGCTATGTGCAGATCATGGTCGCCCGCGAACCGGTCCTGTACGCCGTTCACCTGCGTACCGGCAAGGAGAACAAGGATCTGCGCGTCAGCCTCGGTCCGAACATCGAGCGGGCGAGGCAGGACGGCAGCGGTCGCTATGCCGCCGCCAAGTCGCCCGGCGGAATGCTGGAGTTGTGGTCGACGCCGAGGGGAGAACGGCCGGCCAGACTCGTCGGACCGCTCGGCCCGCTGGGCTCCGACGAACGCTTCACCGGCGACGGGTACGTCTTCAGCTTCACCGGAACCGACGGCGAGTTCTTCGTCGCGAACGGCGGCGCGGTGCGCTTCCAGCAGCTCTCGGACTCCGACGCCCTCGAGACGTACGACTTCGCGGCGCACCAGCACTTCCTGGCCGCGTCCCCGGACGGCAGAACCCTGCTGCGTACGCTCTCCGGAGGCAGCTTCGGCGGAGGCAACGGAGACCGCGGCCGATTGGACCTGCTCCACCTCGACCCCGAGCTCTGGAAGCGCCACCTGTGCACCGTCGTCGGCCGAGACCTCACGGCGGACGAACGCGGCGGCCTGCCGTCGGGCTTGCCGGAAGGGATCTGCCCGGCCTGAACGGAACGGGAGTGGCCCCCGCTCAGCAGCCCATGGCGGCGAGCCCGGTCGGCAGGTACGCCCTGACGAACCGCTCGATGTCGTCGCTGTGGTCGCCCTCGGTGTTCGGCAGCTCCAGGTCGAGGATGTAGTTCCTTCCGCCCTTCGGGCACGGGGCCATCACCACGGACCGGGTGTGGGAGACCACGGCGTTGTCGCTGACGTCCGAGACTCTGAGCTGGTCGAAGCTCCCGAGCCTCCCGCTCTTGGCGTACGCCGACACGTCGAACTTCCGTTGGCCGGAGTGCTCGGTGAAGGCGAATTGCATGAGGTCATCGACGTAGATCTGGCAGGAGAACGAGGTGTCGGACGTCGACGGCTTTTCGCGCAGCTCCGCACCGCTGGGCAAGAGGGCTCCCAGTTCGTCCTTGCTGACGTCCCGGCCACAGGCCTTGCTCGGGACGGTGTACTCCTCCGCACCCCCGCATGCCGAGACGCCGGCGAGGAGGAGGACGGCGAGGGAAAGGCGAACGGCGGAGGCCCGAAGCTTCCCGGTCATGACGAGCCCACCGTTCCATTGGCGGTCTTGTTTCCGTTGAGGGCGGCGAGCGAGATGTCCATCTGCCGCAGGTATTCGTCTCCGGTCGCCGAGAGCTTGTGGTCGGGGTTGACGCGGCTCCACTCCTCGCCGAGGGCGGTGAGATACGCCTGCCGGCTCTTGAAGTTCTCACTCTTGTCGATGGCGAGCTTGTCGTCGATGCGCGCCTGCTCCTCCACCTGCCAGGCGTAGGCCCCGGCATCCACCCCGCGCTGCAGCGCGTCTCCCACCACCGGGATGAAGTTCACCGCGCCGCCCGCGCCGTGGTACGCCCACTTGGCCGGCCAGGACGGATCGCCCTTGTCCGTGTCCAGGGCGTGGTAGCGCGCCGACTCCAATCGAGCTGCATGGGGGCCGAGGCCCGCTGCGCCGCGTCGCTCTTGAGCTGTTCCCACTCGTCCCGTGCCATGAACCGAACCGTCCCCCGTGCTGGGCCGATGCTGGACCTCGCCCTGCACGTTAGCAACTGCGTGGAGTGTGAACCCTTCGGAGGTGGATCAGCACAACTCGGTCACACCTGTAGGCGCTCGCCTCGGGGTGGCATAGCGTCACGGGGTGATCGAATCCGCGCACCTGGACGCGACCCGGCAGTCGTACGACACCGTCGCCGCCGACTACGCCCGCTCCGTGAAGGACCCCGGCGCGCTGGATCCGGTGTCGCGCGCCGTCCTGTCGGCCTTCGCCGAGCTCGTCACGTCGTCCGGTCTCGGCCCGACGGCGGACGTGGGCTGCGGCCCCGGCAAGGTGACCGCGTACCTGACCGAACTCGGCGTCGCCGCGTTCGGGGTCGACCTGTCACCGAAGATGGTCGAACTGGCCCGCGCAGCCCACCCGGTCCTGCGCTTCGCCGTCGGCCCGATGTCCGCACTGGCGGCCGGCGACGGCGAACTCGGCGGCATCCTGGCCTTCTACTCCACCCACCACCTGCCTCCGGCGGAACTGCCGCAGGTGTACGGGGAGTTCTACCGAGCCCTGGCGCCCGGCGGGCACCTCCTCCTCGTCACCCGGGTCGGCGAGGAGGAGCACCAGCGCCGTTCGTACGGCTACGGCGACGGCGACCCCGCCCCCTTCGACAGCTACCGGCTGCCCGCGGACCGGATCGCCGGGCTGCTGGAGCGGGCGGGCTTCGCGATCACGGCGCAGACGCTGCAAGCACCGGAGGGGGGCGCGAAGCGGCCGGTGGTCAGCTTCCTGGCGAGAAAGCCGACCACCGCCGAGGCGCCGTAGACGTCCCGCTGCTCGGAACTCTGTCCGGGCTTACGCCGCCGCGCGTTCGCCCACGGGCCGCCTGCGCAGGCCGACATCGGTGAGGGAGGGCGGGGTCCACACCCCGTCCGGCGGGTAGACGTCGGTGCCCGGCGCGACGATCGCGTCGATCCGGTCGAGCGTCTCGTCGTCCAGCGTGAGCGAGGCGCCCTTCAGCAGCCCCTCCAGCTGCTCCATCGTGCGCGGGCCGATGATCACCGAGGTGACCGCGGGATGGGCCAGGGGGAAGGCGACCGCCAGCTCGGGCAGGGTGGTCCCGATGCTGTCGGCCACGGCGACGAGCTGCTCGACGACCTCCAGCTTGGCGGCGGTGAGCGGGGCCTCGGGGTCGAACCGGTGCGGGTGCAGCGCCGCCCGCCCGCTGGTCAGGTCGATGGCCCCGCCCTTGCGGTACTTTCCGGTCAGGAAGCCGGAGGCCAGCGGGGACCAGGTCAGCACGCCCATCCCGTACCGCCGGCAGGTCGGCAGGACGGCCCGCTCGATGCCCCGCGCGAGGATCGAGTACGGCGGCTGCTCGGTCCGGAACCTCCCGAGGCCGCGCCGCTCGGCGACGACGTGCGACTCCACGATCTCCTCGGCCGGGAACGTCGAGCAGCCGAAGGCGCGGATCTTCCCCGCCCGCACGAGGTCGGTCAGCGCGGAGAGGGTCTCCTCGATGTCCGTGGTGTGGTCGGGGCGGTGGACCTGGTAGAGGTCGATCCAGTCGGTGCCGAGACGGCGCAGGCTCTCCTCGACCTCCTTGACGATCCAACGCCGGGAGTTCCCACCCCGGTTGGGCCCTTGACCCATCGGAAAGTGCACCTTGGTGGCGAGGACGACGTCGTCGCGCCGCCCCTTCAGCGCCTTGCCGACGATGGTCTCGGACTCACCGGCGGAGTACATGTCCGCGGTGTCGACGAAGTTGATGCCCGCGTCGAGGGCTGCGTGGATGACGCGTACGGACTCGGCGTGATCGGGGTTGCCGACCGAGCCGAACATCATCGTGCCGAGACAGTGCGCGCTGACCTCGATGCCGGTGCCGCCGAGCGTGCGGTAGAGCATGGTCGAGCTCCCTGTGGGTGGGGGTGGCTGGGACCGGATCCGGATCCGTGCGCGCACTGTAGGACTTCGAGTGGACTCGATGGCAAGCGCGCCGCCCGCCTCGGCCCCACCGGCTCGGGCGGGTCACCGCGACGGTGGAGCCCACGCCGTTTCGCTCTGTCATGCTCCGGGCAAGTCATGCGCGACGTCCCCCCACCGTCCCGTGCCGACGAGTCAGGAGCGCAAACCCGTGCGAAAGCAGCTGATACCGGAATCCCTCCCGAGGGGCCAGGGCGGGAGCCCGGGGGCCACCGCCACTCGCAAGCGCGCCATCCGCACCGCCACCACCCTCGCCGCCGCAGGCATCCTCGTGCTGGGTACCGCATCCGCGGCCCACGCCGACCCGCCGGGCAGTCTCCCCCAGAGCGCGGGCGGTTACGAGCAGGCCTTCTCGCCCGCCTACGACTACGACGGCGACGGCTGCTACGCCACCCCCGCCATCGGCCCGGACGGCACCCTCGCCCCCGGGCTCAAGACGACCGGCGCGATCAACGGCAGTTGCCGGGACCAGTGGGACCTGGACAACTCCCAGACGTACGCCCGCTCCACGTGCAACAACGGCTGGTGCGGCATCGTCTACGCCAGCTACTTCGAGAAGGACCAGGCCGTCCATGGCAGTGGTCTCGGCGGGCACCGGCACGACTTCGAGCACGTCATCTCGTGGGTCAACCAGGCGTCGAACCAGGTGGATTACGTCTCGACCACCCAGCACAGCACGGTCAAGACCTACCCGCGCTCGCAGGTGCGGTTCGACGGTTCGCACCCCAAGGCCGTCTACCACAAGGACGGTCCTGGCACGCACTTCTTCCGTCTCGCCAACGGCAACGACGAGCCGCCGGAGAACCACTACGGCACCTGGCGCTACCCCCCGATCGTCGACTGGAACGGCTTCCCCAGCACGGAGTTGCGCGACAGGCTCATGAACGCCGACTTCGGGTCCGCGACCATCAAGGTCACCGACAAGGACGACCGCTTCCGCAACCTTCTCAACAACTCCAAGCCCGCCGGGATCCCCTTCGATCCCTGGGGCTGAAGGTCACTGAGGCGTCAGAAGAACTCCTCGATCAGGTAGTCCAGGTGCTCGACGTCTGCCGCTCGCACGGATGCGCGCGGCAGGCGGCGCAGGGCGGCGATGTCCGCGGCGTCGAAGAGACCCGTGGCCGAGAGCTCGCCCAGTGCGTTCAGTTCGCTCTCCAGGCAGTCCGCGTCCGGCTCCAGGACGGCGGCCGAGGCGAGGAGAGAGGCGAGTGTCCGGACCTCGCTCCGGTCGAAGGACCGCACCCAGTCGCAGATCGTCTCGCACGCCCGCTCCCGGGCCTTCGCCGATTCCGACGTGAGCTGCCGGGTGAGGGCGAGCAGGTGCTCGTCGCCGACGGAGCGGGAGTCGGCCGCCTCCGCCTGCCGGTACGGACGCTGGCCCCCGTCCTGCTGGAGCAGACCGCGCAGCAGCGTGCCGAGGTAGCGGCCGAACGGCGGCTCCGCCGGGGCGCTGCCCGCGGCGGCCAGCCACCGGACGACGCCGTGGCCGAAGACGGTCCAGTTCTGCTCGGCCTGCTGTGCGTCGGCGCCGCCCGCGCGGAACGCGGCGATTGCTCTGCCGCGCAGCCGCCCGAAGGACTGGGGGTGGTGGCGGTGCGGCCGGGCCACATGCGCGGCGTACCCCGGCACCGCCAGGAACTCGTCGTGCATCGCCCACGCCAGCCGCGTCAGCCAGTCGCGCCAGTTCTCGCCATCGGGCTCGTCCTCGGGCAGCACCCGCTCGACCATGACCTCGCTGACGAGATCCAGCACGCCGTCGCGATCGGGCACCCACCGGTACAGCGACGAGTGCGAGACCCCGAGCCTCGTCGCGAGCTCCCGCATGGTGAGCGTCGCGACGTCCCCTTGCAGGGCGGCCTCGGCGATCCGCTCCCGGCTCAGCCGCGCCGGCCGTCCGGGCCGCCCGTTCCCTCCGGTGCTGTTCATCGGGGTCAGCGTACGCAGGGAAGGCCCGCGCCCATTAGTGACCAGTGGTCGCTAATTCTGTTACGGTCGCCCGATGAACGGACAGCGAGCCATACACGACCCACGGGAGATCGACGCCTCGGGGCTGCCCATGGAACACGCCCAGGCGGCGATCCTCGACGCGTTGCGCGCCCTCACGGAACGCGCCGAACCGTTCGCGGCGATCCTCCTGATGCCCGCGCCACCGGAGGGGCGCACCTCGACGGCACCGGGCGACGCGCCCTCCGCCGCCGACCGCATCCGGACCCTCAAGCTGATCCGGCCCGGCCTCACGGCGCTCTGCCGCGGGCTCGCCTTCGTGGCGCCGGCGGACATTCCGGCGGAGCGCGCGGAAGCCATCCACAGCGGTGAGCACCTCTGGGGCTGCCCGACGACGGCCACGCAGGACGTGACGGCCGCCCGCGCCTGGGCAGAGGCGCGCATCAGGGCTTGCGGGCTCAGCCCGGAGTGAGCCGGAAGTATGCCGTCTCTCGGTGGCCGGGGTGCGGAGGGGTGACCTCCAGTGGGACCGGGGCGCCCTTGCGGTCAGGCTTCAGACGGACCGGGACGGTGCGCTCCTCGCCCTCGGGGAGCTGCGGCACGGGGGCGGTGGTGGCCTCGTCCGGGTTCAGCCGGTCCCCGTCCTCGCCGGAGGCGTAGTCCTGGCCGGACTCGCCGGGCTCGATGTCGAGCGTGTCGGAGAACGCCTCATCGCCGAGGCGCAGTTCTTCATCCGTGCCGTTCTCGAACGTCACGGTGAGGACGTGGGCGCGGGCCCTGCGGTGTACGGGTGTGGGGTCAGCGCTCGGCCGCGAACTCCACGAAGGCCGTCCAGGCGGGGGCGGCGATGAGTGGTGCGGGCCCGGAAGGGTCCTTGCTGTCGCGTACGGGGACGACGCCGGGGTGGCCGTCGGTGACCTCGATGCAGTACTCGAAGGCGTGCGGGAAGTGCTGCGGACCGGGCGGCCGGTGAGGTCGCCGTACGGCTCGCGCTGACGCAGGCCGTGTTGTCCCTGCGGGACGTGCTGCTCGTCGCGTAGAGCCGGGGCTGCGGCTGCCGGACACCGGTGATCGATGACCGACGGCGGCGGCTCCCGTGGGGCGGCGGCCGCTGACAGACTGGCCCCATGCCTCCGTCCAGCCCCCGCCGCCTCTCCCTCCAGCAGATAGTCGAAAGCCGCCGCCGTGCCGCCTTCGTCGGGAGGGAGGCCGAACTCGCGATGTTCCGGACCAACTTCACGCTGCCGCCCGAGGATCCCCGGCACCGGTTCGTCTTTCATGTGCGGGGCAACGCCGGGGTCGGCAAAACCTCGCTGCTACGGGAATGGCGGCAGGCGGCAGGGGAGTTCGGGGCGCTGACCGCTGCGGCCGACGAGAGCGCCGACTCCGTGCCGGACGTACTCGCCGCGTTCGCCGCGCAGTTCGCCGAGCAGGGGCGCCCCCTCAAGGCGCTCGACCGGCTGCTCACCAACCACCGGCGGGCGCTGCACGAGGCGGCGGGCCGGCTCGCGGCGGACAACGAGAGCGCGGGGCCTTCGCCGGGGGCGCTCGCCGCAGCGCAGGCCGGGCTGCTCGCCGCCGGGGCGATACCGGTCGTCGGGGCGCTGGCCGGAGGCATCGACCCGGCGGTCGTGGCGCGGGGCGCGGGCGGGCTGCGGGCGGTGTTCGGCGGGCGGGCCCGGCAGTTGGAGGAGGCCCGGCTGCTGGCTGAGCCGGTCCAGGTCCTCACCCCCGTGTTCGTCGCCGAGCTCGACCGGGTCGCGGACGCCGTGCCGTGGGTCGCCCTGTTCCTGGACACCTACGAGCGCACCGCACCCCAGCTGGACCGGTGGCTGGCCGACCTGCTGACCCCCGGCCGGTACGGCGAACTGCCCGCCAACCTCGTCCTGACCCTGGCCGGCCAGCGCCGCCTCGATCCCGCGCACTGGGGCGACCGGGGCCGGCTGGTCGCCGACGTGCCGCTGCGGCCGTTCACGGAGGAGGAGGCGCGCCAACTCCTGCACGAACGCGGGGTGGTGGCCGAGCCCGTCGTACGGGAAGTGCTGCGGCTCTCCGGCGGGCTGCCGGTCCTCGTGTCGACGCTCGCCGCCAACCCCGGCGCGGCGGGTGAGGCCAACGCGACCGCCGTCGAACGCTTCCTGGCCGGGGAGAGCGACCCGGCCCGCCGTGCGGCCGCGCTCGCCTGCGCCCTGCCCCGCCGGTTCGACGAGGACCTGGTCGCCGTCGCCGTACCGCAGGACGGGCCGCACACCCTGCCCGGGCTCTACGACTGGCTGCACGAACTGCCCTTCGTCGCCGAGCCGTACAGCGGGCGCTCCCGCTATCACGCCGTCGTCCGGGCCCCCATGCTCCGCCTCCAGCGCACCGGTTCCCCCCAGCGGTGGAAGGCGGCGCACGACCGGCTGGCCGAAGCCTTCGCCGCCCGTCGGGACGCGGCGGCCGAGGGCATCGACCCGGAACGGCTCTGGGCCGAGCAGCCCTGGCGCCGGGCGGCCCTGGACGTGCTCTACCACCGGTTGTGCGCCCGCCCCCGCACCGCGCTGCCCGAGGCGCTGCGCGCCGGGATCGAGATCCTCGCCCAGCGGCCGTCCCGCGCCCGGCACTGGGCCCGGACCCTGGTGGACGCGGGCGAGGACGCCGACAACGCCGTACTGCGGGAGTGGGGCCGGGACCTCCTCGCCGCCATATCCGACCACGGGCCCCGTCCCACCGCTGCCCTCGGGCTCCTGCTGACCCGGGCCGAGCTGACCGACCGGGACCGGGCGGCCGCCCTCGTGGCGCGGGCCTGGGACCGGTTCCGGGCCGGGGAGCTGGAGGCCGCGCTCTCCGACCACGGGCGGGCCATCGCCGTGGACCCGCGCAGCGAACGCGCCCATCAGGGCCGGGCGGTGATCCTCCGCTCGCTCGGCCGCTACGAGGAGGCCCTCGCCGACCTGGACCGGGCCGAGGAGATCGCCCCCGCCTGGGCCTGGGCGGTGCGGGAGCGGGGCGAGACATACCGGCGGATGGGCCGCCTGGAGGAGGCCCTGACCGTCCTGGACCGGGCGCACGCCCTGGACCCGTCCGACGCCGTGCCGCTGGGCAGCCGGGGCCTGGTCCGCCATGTGCTGGGCCGCCCCGAGGAGGCGCTCGACGACTTCGACCGGGCGATCGCCCTGTGGCCGGAGTACGCCTGGGCGCTGGTGCGGCGCTCCCGGGTCCGCACGGTTCTGGGCGACCCGGTGGGCGCCCTCGCCGACCTGGACCGGGCGGAGGAGCTGAACCCCGGGCGGGCCGGGACGGAGGGGGAGCGGGGCGAGGTGTACCGGGCGACGGGCCGGTACGAGGAGGCCGTCGCCTGCTACGACCGGGCCCTCGCCCTGGACCCCGACTACGCCTGGGCCCACGGCAGCAGGGCCGCCGCCCTGGAGTCCCTCGGCCGCATCCCGGAGGCCCGCGCGGACCTTGACCGGGCCCTGGAGCTGGACCCGGGGTACGCGTGGGCCCGGGAGCGGCGGGCGCGGCTGGGGCCGGGGGGCGGTCCCTCGACGAGTGGTCCTCCGGCGGGCGCTCCCCCGACCGACGGCCCCTCGGCGAGTACCCCTTCGCCCGGCGTTCCTTCGGCGGACTGATCGGGGCCGCTGTGCCGGCGCCCCGCCCACCGGCCCAAAACCGACCTCAAGGACGTCCGTCGACATACCCGTACGTACCCCGGTCGCCCCCTCTACCGCCCGTTCCCGTTCGATTACAGTGCTTGCGCGGTCGCCCGCAGCGGCCCGCGCGCAGGTGGGCACGTGATGCCGGGAGCGGTGACGGGAAGGGGGCGGGGTGAGCACAGGGACCACGGCGGTCTGGGGCCGGGCCGAGCAGCAGGACTTCCGCAGCCGGGTCCGCGGGGCCCTGCTCGGCGGGGCCGTCGGGGACGCGCTCGGGGCCGGGGTCAGCGGGCTCGTGCTGGAGGAGATCCGCGCCGCCCACGGGGTCGAGGGGGTCGCCGACTACGTTCCCGCGCACGGCAGACGCGGCGCCGTCACCGCCCTCACCCAGCTCACCCTGTTCACCGTCGACGGTCTGATCCGCGCCCAGGTCCGCCGCGACACCGGCGCCTGGCACCCGCCCACCGATGTGCACCGGGCCCATCTGCGCTGGGCCGCCACCCAGCACGACTGGGGGCCCGACGAGCGGCGCGAGGACAACGGCTGGCTGGCCGCCGAGGAGTGGCTCTACACCCGCCGCGATCCCGCCCGGGAATGCCTGGCCGGCTTCGGTGACACCGTCATGGGCACCCTTGACCGGCCGAAGAACCCCACCGCCCGGGACGCCGGCGCGCTCACCCGGTCCGCGCCCTTCGGGCTGCTCGTGGGCTGGGAGCCGGGGCTCGTGCTCCAGCTGGCCGTCGAGTGCGCGGCCCAGTCCCACGGCCACCCCTCCGCCCAGCTGTCCGCCGGCGCCTTCGCCCTACTGGTGCACGGTCTCGCGCGCGGCGAGAGCCTGGACGGGGCGGTGCAGAACACGCTGGCCCTCCTTGCCGAACGCCCCGGCCACGAGCCGGTGACCGAGGCCCTGCGCCAGGCCCTCGGCTCGGTGCGGCAGGGCATCCCGGGCCCCGCCCTGATCGAGGCGCTGGGCGCGAGCGACGCCGCCGAGGAGGTCCTCGCGGTCGCCGTGTACTGCGCGCTGGTCAGCGAGGACGTCCGGCACGGGCTGCGGCTCGCGGTGAACCACAGCGGGCCCTCCCGCGCCACCGGGTCGGTCTGCGGGGCGCTGCTGGGCGCCCTGCACGGGGAGACCGCGCTGCCGCCGGCCTGGCTCGCGGAGCTGGAGGGGCGGGCCACCCTCCTCGAACTGGCCGACGACTTCGCGATGGAGATGACCCAGGGACCCGCCCTGCACAGCCCGGCCGCCGTCGCCCCCGGCTGGCTGGCCCGCTACCCGCGCGGCTGAGGAGCCCGAGCCGCTGAAGCCCGCCTGACCACGCGGACGTTCGCCCGCTACCCGCGCGGCTGAGGAGCGGAGGTCGGGCCGCCGTCCTGGGCGGGGATGCTCGCGGCCGTCCCCGTACCGTCGCCGTGCCCCCCGTCCCCGTCGCCCTCGTTGATCCGCGCCAGGACCGCGTCGCGCTCCGGGGTGTCCTCCGGCTTCACGAAGCCGATCAGGATGTACAGCACGAGTGAGACCGCCAGCGGTACGGACACCTGGTACTGGAGCGGCACCCCGCCCTCGACCGCCCAGTTGACCGGATAGTTGACCAGCCAGAACGCGATCAGCCCCGCCGCCCAGCTGACCAGCGCCGCCGTCGGGCCGGACTTCCGGAACGGGCGCAGCAGGCCCAGCATGAACGGGATCGCGATCGGGCCCATCAGCCCGGCGACCCACTTGATCACGACGGTGATGATGTCCTTGAACGCGGGCGAGTTGACCTGGGTCGCGATGGCCATGGAGAGAGCAAGGAAGGCTACCGTGGTCCAGCGGGCCGCGATCAGCCCGGCCCGCTCGCTCCAGCCGCGTGCCGCCTTCGAGAGGGTCGGGGCGATGTCCCGGGTGAAGACGGCGGCGATGGCGTTGGCGTCCGATGAGCACATGGCCATCGTGTGGGAGAAGAAGCCGACGATGACCAGGCCCAACAGGCCGTGCGGCAGCAGTTGTTCGGTCATCAGGGCATAGCTGTCGGAGGCGTCCGGCTTCTGCGCGTCGACCAGCAGCGGCGCGCACCACATCGGGAAGAACAGCACGAGCGGCCAGACGAACCACAGCACCGCCGAGAGTCGCGCCGAACGGGTCGCGGAGGCAGCCGAGCCGGTCGCCATGTACCGCTGGGCCTGGTTCCACATGCCGCCGTTGTACTCGAAGGTCTTGATGAACAGGAACGCCAGCAGGAACGTCACCGTGTACGGTCCGGCGGTCGGCTCCGCGTGCCCGTCGGGGAGCTTGTCCCAGACCGTCCACAGGGTGGAGAAGCCGTCGAGCTCGCTCATCACCGCGAAGAGCATCGCCAGTCCGGCGAACAACTGGATGATGAACTGGCCCAGTTCGGTGAGCGCGTCCGCCCACAGACCGCCGACGGTGCAGTAGATGCCGGTGACGACCCCGGTGATCAGGATGCCCTGGGAGATCGAGAGACCGGTGAACACGGACAACAGGGTGGCGATGGCCGCCCACTTGGCGCCGACGTCCACGATCTTCAGCAGCAGCCCCGACCAGGCGAGCGCCTGCTGCGTCTGCAGGTTGTAGCGGTTCTTGAGGTACTCCAGCGGTGAGGCGACATGGAGCCGCGAGCGCAGCCGGTTCAGCCGGGGCGCGAAGAGCTTCGCGCCGATGAAGATGCCGATGGCGATCGGCAGCGACCAGGTCACGAAGGACGTGACCCCGTACTGGTACGCGATGCCGGCGTACCCGGTGAACATCACCGCGCTGTAGCCGGACATGTGGTGCGAGATGCCCGACAGCCACCACGGCATCCTGCCGCCGGCCGTGAAGAAGTCACTGACGTTGTCCACGCGTTTGTGCGACCAGAGTCCGATCGCGACCATCACGCCGAAGTAGCCGATGAGCACAGCCCAGTCGAGACTGTTCATGTCCCCCTCCAGGGGTCCGCCTTGTGAACGGGAACGCACTTCGTCGGTACGGCCGTTCAGCGGTGTCCCCGTGCGGGAGCGGGGGCTTCGGGGATTGAACCCCTTCCTGGGGGGCTCGGTCAAGGCTCCCGATGGTCATGGATGTGAACACAGGTCAACAAGGCGAACGATTTTACGTGTTCTTGACCTTGTGGGGCGTTGTCGCCGACGTGACCGCGGCCACACGATGGGCGGGCACTTCGTCAGGCTGTGCAGAGAAGTCCGGAGAAGTCGGGGAGCGCGCGACGACGCGCGAAGGCCGCACGGGATGCGGGTCCCGTGCGGCCGAGAAGTCGAGAGGGAGGGTGTCGCGTGTACGTGTACGGGCGCGGGTCCGTCAGCGCATCAGTTCGCCCGCGTTGACCAGCAGCGACTGGCCGGTGATCGCCCGGGCCCGGTCGGAGGCCAGGAAGGCGACGGTCTCCGCCACGTCCCCGTCCGTGGCCGGCTCGGGCAGCGCCATCCGCTCGGTGAGCCGGGCCAGAACCTCGGACTCCGGTACGCCCTCGGAGTCCGCGGTGAGCCGGACGTACGCCTGCACCGGCGGCCCCCACATCCAGCCCGGCAGCACCGTGTTGACCCGGATCCGGTCCGGGCCCAGCTCCCGCGCCAGCGAGTACATCGCCGAGGTGAGCGCCCCCTTGGACGCCGCGTACGCCGCCTGCCGCACCTGGGACGGCGCGGCCACCGCGGACTGTGTGCCGATCACCACCACCGAGCCGCCCCGCTCCTTGAGCGCGGACAGGCAGGCCCGGGTCATCCGCAGCGTCCCCAGGAGATTCACGTCGATGACCGACTGCCAGGTGGCGAAGTCCGCGTCCTGGAGTCCGCCGAAGTAGCTGTCCCGGGCGGCGACGTGGACCACCGCGTCGATCCTCCCGAACCGCTCCACCGCCAGTGCGGCCAGCGCCTCGCACTGCGCCTCGTCCGTGATGTCGGTGGGCAGGAAGGCCGTGCGGCCGCCGTCCGGATCGATCCCGGCCGCCGACTTGACCAGATTCGCCTCCGTGCGCGCGCCGAGCACCGCGTACCCGCCGTCCCGGACGACGGTCTCCGCGACCCGGTGCCCGAGCCCCGGCCCGACGCCCGAGACGATGACTGTCTTCCCCGTGAGCAACATCGGCGCCTCCCCGCTCTGGCAGTGCATCTGACGATCCGTCAGGGTAGAGGGGGCCGGGATCCGATGGAAGGGGAAGGGAGACCTGATGAGCCAAGACGCCGGAACGGGTGGCGAAGACGTCGGAGCGGGAAGCGAGCGGTATGCGGAGCTGGCGGGGGAGGGGCCGTACGGGGTCCGCCCCGGGCACGCGCTGATCACCATGGTCGAACCGCATCCGGGCCATGAGTACGCGTACAACCGCTGGTACGAGGACGACCACTACTACGCGGGCGCCACAGCCATGCCGTGGATCTTCGCCGGGCGCCGCTGGGTGGCCACGAAGGACCTCCAGGAGCTGCGCTATCCGGAGAAGTCGGCGGTCGCCCAGCCCGTGGGCGTGGGGTGCTATCTGTCGACGTACTGGGTGACCGAGGGGCGCTACGACGACCACATGAAGTGGACCGTCGCGATCAACAAGCGGCTGAACCGGGACGGCCGCGTCTACCAGGACCGGACCCACGTCTTCACGGCGTTCCAGGACCACGAGGCCACCGTCTACCGCGACGGGGCCGCCGGCCCCCGGGACTTCCACGCCCTCGACCACCCGTACGCGGGCCTCGTCCTCCAGGTCGTCGACGCCGAAGGCCCCGAGCAGCGAGCGGAGTTGCTGGAATGGCTGCGTTCGCGCCATCTCCCGAAGCGGCTGAAGGGGTCGCCCGCGGCCATGGTCACGGTGTTCCGGCCGACGCCTCTGCCCGGCGACCGGATGACGTACGTGAAGCAGGTCGAGGGGGTCGACACCCGGCTGACGCTGCTGTGGTTCCTCCAGGAGGACCCGCGGAGCTGCTGGGCGGAGCGCTTCACCGGCCTCGACGCGGCGGTCGCGGAGGCCGGCCTCGGGCGGGTCGAGCTGGTCGCCCCGTTCGTGCCGACCGTGCCGGGGACGAACCGTCACGTCGACCGGCTGCGGTGACACCGGATCGTCCGGATCGTGCCGAGCCCCCTCGGCCAGGACGGCGAACCGGTCGAGAGGGCTCCATCAGGTGGTGCTGTGTGGTGCTGGGTGGCGCTGTGCGTGCTACGAAAGGCGATACGTGAACGCTTCCGGCCGATCAGGCGTTGATCGAGCCCGTGGCGACATCGCGCACGAACGCGTTCCACGCACCGGGGACGAAGGTGAGCGAGGGGCCCTCGGGGGCCTTCGAGTCACGCACGGCGATGGACAGCGCGACCGGGGACTTGACCTCGACGCACGCGCCGTTGCCCCCGGAGTACGACGACTTCGTCCACTGGTCCGTAGCACCCTGAAGAATTGCCATGTTCACTCCGGTTCAGAGAGTTGGGGGAGTCGCACCAACCTGATTCCGATTGGCGTGATCGACGCTACTCGCCAAGCCCCGTCCATGAGATGGCCGTTCACTCGACCGGATGGTCTTTCCCTGGTAGGTCTTCTGCTGTGCGTGCGCGGCGGTGTACCATCCCGCCGCCGCTCGCTCCACTGTCCGGATTCAGCTGGTGTACGACTTGGCGATCTTGCTGATGAACTCCCGCGTCTGCTCCACGTTCAGCGCCTGCGCCCGCAGGTGCTCGTACATCACGCTGTAGCGCTGCACGTCGTTCGCCTTCTCCAGATAGAGGTCGCTCGTGACGCCCTCGATGTAGACGACGCTGGAGTCCGCGGCGTCCGGGAACTCCAGGATCGCGTACTGGCCGTTGATGCCCGGGTGTGCGCCCATGTCGAACGGCAGGACCTGCACGGTGACATGCGGCAGGTGCGACTGCTCGACGAGGTGTTCCAGCTGGTCGATCATCACCTGCTTGTCGCCGACCACCCGGCGCAGCGCCGACTCGTCGATCACGGCCCACAGCCGCAGCGGATTCTCCGGCGCGTTGACCCGGTCCTGCCGCCGCGACCGTACGTTGACGCGCTTCTCGATGTCCGACGGCGGGGCCTCGGGCAGCGCACCGCTGATCAGCGCCTCGGCGTACGCCCGGGTCTGGAGCAGCCCCGGAACCATCTGGGGTTCGTACACGCGCAGCGACTCCGCGTCGGTCTCCAGGCCGATGTAGACGCTGTACGGGATGTCGCCGAAGGCGTGCCACCAGCCCTGCTGGCGCGAGTCCTTGGCCATCTGCATCAGGGAGTCGACGATGCGGTGGTCCTCGACCTCGTACACCCCGCAGAGGTCACGCACATCGCGCTGGCTGATGGAGCGGCGGCCGTTCTCCAGGCGGCTGATCTTCGACTGCGAGACCAGCAGGCGCTCCGCCACTTCCTCGGCCGTCATGCCTTTGAGTTCGCGCAGGCGGCGCAATTCCTGGCCCAACCTGCGTCGCCTGACAGTGGGATTGACGTTGGACGGCACGGGAACGGCACCTCCGGCTATGTAGCTGTGCGTATCTACTGCTCAGCAGATTGCCACCCCTGGCCCCGGCCGCGCTGGGAAATGGCCACACGCGGAGCACGGGGGCGCACGCATCGGGGCGCGGGGCGGCGCGCAAGCGCACGGGGCAGCCGGTGATGGTGACTACCGGCTGCCCCGTGCGTGGTGCGGCTCCCGGACCGGGTCTGTGAAACCGACGACGGTACGGCGGTGTGCTGGTCTCGCGGTGCGTTTCTCTCGCGGCGCGCTGGTGCGCCAGGTCCGTGCGGTCAGCTCGCGGCGGTGTGCGCCATGCTCCCGCGACGGGCCTGTGCTTGCGGCTGCAACGGAACGCCCGCTGCCTGCTGCGAACGGCGTGGCTGGACCGCCACTCCGTTCTGGACGTCCATCACGGCGTGCGCCACGAGTCCGCCCATCGGGTCGTGCCTGATCAGGTCCCGGAGCCGGGAGCGCGACGAGCGCCCCTCGTTCCCGGGGTACAGGTGCTTGCCGAGTCCGACCGCGTGGGCCAGTGCGGCGAGCGCCGCGGTCCGCGGGTCCGGCGGTACGCCGGTGCGGATCGCACTGTCCAGCCGGTTCCTGATGTCCCGGCTGATCGCCGTCTCCGTCGCCTGGTAGCGCGTCGTCGGCAGCACCCCGCACATCTGGCCCGCCACGGCATGAACCATGCCGCACCGCTCCAGATGAGCGAGATAGATCTGACGAAGCCCCAGCCGGGGCCCGCCGATCCAGTGGACCGCCCGGACCGGGCTGCCACGACGGCGCAGCAGCTCCAGTGCGGAGTCCAGAGTCGGATCTCCTGTCGGCCGTGGCATCACCACGGCGATACGATCCCCGTCAGGGGCTATCCGTCCTGCCAGAGCCAGCTCCACTAGCTGTGCCCCGGCCAGGCCGAGGTCGAGCGACTGCGGCTGCGCTGTGGTACCCGTGGTCGGGTCCAGAGCGAGCAACAGAAGCTCCTCCGGGATTGTTCTGCGGCTCCTGCCCATCCATGCCTCCCCGCGTGGATGTCTGACAGGGTGACCCCTCTCACATTCATCTGTCGAGAGCGCCTGGTCGCTTTGTACGGGAACCAGTAGGTATGTCGTTCTCGTCTAGCAGCTCGGCCAGGGGTTCACACAGGACACTGGTAGATGGTTCGGACAGCGCGGGGTGGCCCCGCAGCGCATGAGGAGGCATCGGTGGCGGGCGAGTCCCCCGACAAAACGGAGCAGCGGAAGTCGTCGGGGACGGCTGCGGAGGAACGCGACCCGCGCTTCGCCGTGTTCCGTGACCCCGGCGCGGACACGGATGCGGACGCGGACGCCGCTACGGATGCCCGTACGGGTACGGGTGCGGACTCGGGAGCCATGTCCGACACGGCGACCGCGGTGTTCCGTCCCCGGCTGCCGGAGGACGCTGCCCGGCGTGAGCCCGAGAGCGATGTCGAGCCCGAGGCCGCGCCTGAGGCCGAGACCCAGGCCGCGCCTGAGCCCGAGACCGCACCCGAGCCCGAGAGCGCTCCTGTGACGGCCTCTGCGGCCTCTGGAGACACCGACGCGCCGTCGAAGGGCGCGGGAGCCGCTGAGGGCCACACAGGCGCGGACACGGACGTGGAGACGCCCGAGGCCGAGGAGGCGGACGGGGAGACGCCCGCCGAGGCGTCGGCCGAGACTCCTGCGGTCGAGCCGACGGCCGGGAAGCCGGAGACCGTCGACGAAGAGGGCGGGGACGGCCGGCTGCGTGCTGCCGTGGCCGCCTGGGTCGATGCCGCGGCCGAGGACAAGCCGAAGGCGGAGAAGGCGGAGGACGCCGAGCCTGAGCCCGAGCCCGCCACGAAGGCGAAGGTGGAGCCGGACCCCGAGCCCGAGCCGGACGAGGCGCCGGACGCGGAGGCGAAGTCCGAGCCGAAGGCCGACGAGGAGCCGAAGCCTGAGCCGAAGGCCGAGCGGGACGCCGAGCCGGACAAGGCCCCCGACGCCGACTCCGATGCCAAGCCCGAGTCCGCAACGGATGCCGACGCCGAGCCGGACAAGGCCCCCGACGCCGAGACCGAACCCGAGTCCGCCCCCGACGACCCCTCCGACCTGCGAGGAATCGATCAGCCCACCGCCATCTTCAAGGCGGTCAAGCCGGCCGACCGGGTCGACCAGGCGACGACCGCGCTGAAGCTCCCGCCCCGCGAGGACAAGGCCGAGGACAAGCCCAAGAGCAAGCCGGAAGGCGAGCGCAAGGGCGGCGCCGAGACCAAGCCCGAGGCCGACGCCGAGCGCACCAGCACCTTCGTGCCGCTGCGCTCCGACGACGTACGGGCCGCCCCCGCGCCCCGGGAGCCGGAGCCCGCGACCGGGTCGGCGGCCGGGCCCGAGGCGCCCGCGCGCACCCCGGAAGCCGGCTCTCCGGCCTCCCCGGCGGCCGCCGCGCCGTCCTGGGCGGCGGCCGAGCGGACCCGGCAGCAGCCGCTGCCGCCGAAGCCGCCGCTCGATCTGCTCGCCGAGCTGACGAACACCCCGCCGCCCCCGGAGACCCCGGTCCGGACCGCCGTGCGACGGGTCAAGATCTGGACGCCGCTGGTGCTCCTCCTGCTGATCGTCTTTGCGATCGTGCAGGTGATGCGCCCGCTCCCGGAGCCCTCGCTGGAGCTCACGGCGAAGCCGACGTACACCTTCGACGGCGGCGGGACGGATCTGTCCTGGCCGGGCCAGGGGCAGTCGGCCGTGATGGTGGACGGCGTCGGGTCGCTCGGTTCCGAGGGCGCACAGAAGCCGGCCCCGATCGCCAGCGTCGCGAAGGTCATGACCGCCTACGTGATCCTCCAGGGGCACCCCCTCAAGGGTGACGAGGAGGGCGAGAAGATCACCGTCGACCAGAAGGCGGAGGACGAGTCCAAGCGGCCCGACGAGTCGACGGCCCCGCTGACCGAGGGACAGGAGCTCACCCAGCGCCAGCTGCTCCAGCTGCTGATGATCCCCTCGGGGAACAACGCGGCGCGGCTGCTCGCCCGCTGGGACGCCGGTTCCGAGGACAAGTTCATCGAGAAGATGAACGACGCGGCCGAGGACCTCGGCATGACCGGTTCGACGTACACGGATCCGAGCGGGCTGGAGAAGACCACCGTCTCCACCGCCACCGACCAGCTGAAGCTGGCGCAGGCGGTCATGCGCAACGACGTCTTCCGGAAGATCGTGGACATGCCCGAGGTCGAGATCGAGGGCATAGACGGCAAGATCTACAACAACAACAATCTCCTGCTGCAGCCGGGCGTGAGCGGCATCAAGACCGGGTCCTCCACCCCGGCGGGCGGCAATCTGCTCTGGTCCGCGAACACCAAGGTCGACGGCAAGGTGCTGTGGATCTACGGAGCGGTGATGGGCCAGCAGGCGGGGACCGGCCGGGTCTACGACAGCCTGGAGCTGTCGCTCCAGAACAGCCTGAAGCTGATCAAGGACGCGCAGGAGGCGGCCACCTCCGCGACGGTGGTGAAGAAGGGCGACGTCGTCGGGTACGTGGACAACGGATTCGGCGGACAGGCCCCCGTGGTCGCCACCAAGAACCTCAAGGCGGTCGGCTGGTCCGGCCTGAAGGTCGAGCTCAAAGTCACGGACAACGGCCAGGGCATCGACCAGGCCGCGAAGGCCGGGACGGAGGTCGGCTCGGTGGCCGTGGGCACCGGCACCGGCAAGGTCACGGCGCCGGTGGTGCTGCAGAGCGATCTGCCCGAGGCGGCCTTCGGCGACAAGATGACCAGGATCGGCTGACAGCCGGGCCACCGGAGCGGTGGGAGCGGGCCCCGCCCTCCACCGCTCCAGTGGCCGTATATGACGGAGAAGCGTGCCCGAGGTACGTGTTAGCGTCCCCGGACAACTCAAGGATGCCGGGACGCGTCCTTGAGGACGTATCAAGAGGTACGCACAGGCACGGGGGCCGGCGGAGGACGGGGAGAGCCGTAGTGACCACCGCGGAGCCGAAGCCCGGCCGCGAGGCGGACGGGACCACCGGTGCCGGGGGCGACGCCCTGCACGTGCGCGTGCCGTCGCCCCGCGTTCCGGAGCCGCCCGCCGCAGCCTCGTCCGAGCCCGAGTGCCCCGCCGGGGCCGCCGAGACTCCGCGAGCCCGGGCCCGCCGACTGCTGCGCCACCCCGTCACCGTCGCGACGGCGGCCGCGGCCGTGCTCCACCTCCTCTGGTTCTTCTTCTTCGCCAACACCGGCGGTGACATCGCCGCACAGGACGCCTGGGCCGAGTTCGTGGGCCGGCACCCCGGCACCGCGTACAACCTCGCCTGGTACGGGGGCATGCACCCCGTCTCGTACAGCGTGGTCTCGCCCTACCTGATGTCGCTGCTCGGCGTCCGGACGACGATGATGATCGTCGGTACGGTCTCCTCCGGGCTGACCGCGCTGATCCTGGTGCGGGTCCCGGCCGTCCGCAATCCGTTGGCCTGCTCGCTCGCCGGGGTCTTCGCGTTCCTGTGCAACGCGCTGTCGGGCCGGGTGACGTTCGGGCTCGGCATGATGTTCGCCGTCGGCGCGGTGGCCGCGGTGTTCTGCTGGCCCTACCGGTGGCGGTACAAGCGGTGGGCCAAGGCCGCCGTCGCCGCCCCGCTCGCCGCCCTCGCGACCGCGTCCAGCCCGGTCGCCGGGCTCTTCCTGGGCGTCGTCGCGGCGGCGCTGTTCCTGCACAAACGGCGCCCCGGCGCGTACGCCATCGGCCTCGCCCCGGTCGCCGTGGTGGGGCTCTCCGCCTGGCTGTTCCCGTTCTCGGGTACGCAGCCGATGTCGCTCGGGACGCTGTCGCTGCCGTTCATCTTCTCGGTGCTGGTCTTCGTCCTCGTACCGCGCGACTGGAGCACGGTCCGCACCGCCGCCGCCGTCTACGGGCTCGGCACGCTCCTCACGTACGTCATCGACTCGCAGATCGGGTCGAACATCACGCGCATGGCGATGCTGTTCGCCGGGGTGGCGCTGCTCGCCGCCCTGCCGTACACCGCGCCGCGCAGCCGCCGCTGGTACGCCCTGGTCCTGGCCTTCGTGGGCCTCAACTTCTGGATCGGCTTCAAGGGCGTCGACGACATCGTCCGGACCGCGCCCGAAGCGTCCTGGAACCGCGAACTGGCCCCACTGATCAACCAGCTCCAGCAGGTGGAGGCGGAGCGCGGCCGGGTCGAGGTGGTGCCCGCGAGCAGTCACCGGGAATCATCGGCGCTCGCCCCGTACGTCAACCTGGCACGCGGCTGGAACCGCCAGGCGGACATGAAGCGCAACCCGCTCTTCTACGACGACACGCTCGACCCGGTGAACTACCGGGAGTGGCTGGACCGCTGGGCCGTGCACTACGTGGTGCTGCCCAAGGACCGGCCGGACAACGGGGCGGTCCAGGAGGCCGAGCTGGTCGAGCAGGGGCAGCCGTACCTGCGCCAGATCTGGGGCGACGCGAACTGGAAGCTCTTCCAGGTGCTGGACCCGGTGCCGCTCGCCGACCCGCCGGCGACGGTGGAGCGGGCGGGCGCGGACGAGCTGACGATCACGGTGAAGTCGGCGGGCCGGGTGCTGATCCGGATCCCGTACACCCGCTGGCTCGCGCTCGTCGACGAGGACGGCAAGAGCGTGGAACGCCCCGTGGAGACCGAGGAGTCGAAGGAGCGGTCGCAGCTGGACGACACCGCGCCGAAGACGTATCTCAACACCCACGGCTGCCTCAACAGGGTCGAGGAGGGCCCGTACGGTGACGAGTGGACCGAGCTGCTCGCGCCGCGACCGGGAACGTACCGGCTGGCGGCCCCGTACCAGCTCCAGCCGGGCACACCCTGCCCGGAGGAACTGAGCTGACGGGCCCTCGCCCCACCCGTTCCTGGCCGTCCCGTGTACGGGCCATCGGGTGCGGGATCTCCCTCTGCGGGCGCCGCACTGGCAAGGTGTTCTGCCATGAAGCCCACGAGGTGCCAATACTGCGGCGGCGGACGCCGGGGACCGCTGCCCGGAATGGTCTGCCCCGGCTGCGGGGCTGGGGCATCCCGCACGGCGGGCGTGGACGGTTCCTGGGTCGCGCGCGAGACGCTGGCGGGCCGCCTCTCCACACTGCCCCGCCGGCGCAAGGCCCTGCTCGCGGCCGGCGTCGTGGTGGCGGCCGGAGGCCTGGTCACCGTCGCCTCGCTGCTGCTCTCGGGCGGCGGGAGCGTGGGCGCAGGCAGCAGCCGTACGGACGCGGCGGGCCGGGCCGGCGCGGTCCCCGACCGGATCGGCGGCGCGGCCCCCACGAGGATCGTGCCCGGCCCGGGGACGGATACGGAGGCCCCGGAGACCCCGCCCCCCTCGTCGGAGCCCCCGGCGGAGGGCAGCCGCTTCACGGAGTGGGCGGGCCCCGGCTGTGCGACGGGTACGTACGAGGAGCGCGGCCGTTTCGAGAGCGGGGACGCCGGCTGGTACACGGTCGAGAACGGCGGCTTCGACGGCGACGGGTGCGACGGCCGGTTCAGCGCCGTCCCGATGTCGGGCAGCCCCACCGAGGACCGGGGCTCCACGGCCATCTGGTCCTGGCACCTGGGCCGGGGTTTCAGCGAGTGCGCGCTGACCGTCTTCGTCCCCGACAGCGGCCGCCCGCGCGACGCGGCGGGGGAGCCGACCGTCTACCGGGTGCTCTCCGACCCGGGGGACGCGGACTCCGCGTACACGGGTTTCGCGGTGCTCCAGACGGAACACCGGGGGACCGCGGTGCCGGTGCGCAGCTACCCGGTCAAGGGGGACGTCTTCGCGGTCCAGCTCATCGACCGGGGCCGGGACTGGGGCGATGCGCGACGGGTCGGCGCGCATCACGCGGCGGCGCAGATGAGGGCGTCCTGCAGCTGAGCCGGTCACCGTATGAAGGCACGGTCGTGCGGCGACAGGTCCGTGGCGGGTCCTGCGGCGCGGAGGACGGTGTCGAGGGCGCGGCCCGGGTCGACGTCGTAACACCCGCTGGCCCAGGCTGCGTTGGCCTCGATCACGGCCCACCGGCCCTCGTCGTCCCGGCCGATGTCGACGACGACCGCCGAGGGCAGGCCGTCCCCGGCGGCCGCGAGGACCTCGCGCCCGAAGGCGAGCGCGGCGAGGCCCGGCGGCCCCAGTCGGAGGCGGCCGGCCTCGGCGTACTGCCCGGCCGTGTGGACGGCCCCGTCGAGGAGGAACAGCCGGTACTCGACGGCGAAGGTCATCACGTCGCTCACCAGCACCACGGTGGCCGGATCCACGGCGTCCGGCCCGGGCAGCCGGGACCCGTCCGCGTACACGAGAGCCGGAATGCCCTTGTCGTTGGGTGACTTGACGAAGGCGGGGCGGCGCAGCCGGTACGCCTCGCCGATGGGCATCGCCCGGATCTCCCGCTGGGTGAGCGCCCGGGGGAGCCGGGCGAGCCAGTCGGCGGGAGCCTCCAGGAGGGCGATCCCGAGCGCGGGGGCCACGACATCGGCGAAGGAGGGCCCCGCATGCAGATGCACGGGGTGCGCCTTGTCCCGGGGGCTCGCCGCCGGCTCCGGTCTCCCCAGCCCTCCCGATACGGCGGAGGCCGTCGCCTCCACGACCCGCAGCCCGCGCCGCAGCGCGGTGGTGCGTAACGTCCGTGCGGATGCGGTGAGTTGGGGCGGGAGCAGCAGGGTGCGCAATGGATACGTCATGGCCGCCGATCCTCTCGTACGGACACGTGGAACCGCACCGATTTTCGGACGGGGCGTGGCGTCCCACGGAGAGGCGGCGAGCAGGCGCCGGGGCAGAGCCCGGGCCGAGACGTTGTGCGGCCCCGGGACCACCTGGTTCGATCGCGGCATGATCATTGAACCGTCGCTCGTACGCGGCCTGATCGCCGCCCAGTTCCCGCACTGGGCGGACCTGCCCGTGGAGGCGGTCGACGCCAGCGGGACGGCGAACGCGATCTACCGCCTGGGCGCCGACAAGGCCGTGCGGCTGCCCCGTACCGAGGGCAGTGCGGCGGACGTGGCGACGGAGCACCGCTGGCTGCCGCACCTTGCCGAACAACTGCCGTTCCCGGTACCGCTCCCGCTCGCCGAGGGGGCCCCGGACCAGGCGTTCCCGCGTCCCTGGTCGGTCTGCACCTGGCTCGACGGCACGAACCCGCGCCCCGGCGACGCCTCTTCGTCCTCGGACCTCCTGGCGGCGGACCTGGCGGAATTCGTGCTGGCACTCCGCCGGATCGCCCCGGAGGACGCCCCGCCCGCGTACCGCAGCGAGCCCCTGTCCTCCCGCGACGCGACGACCCGCGAGGCGCTGGCGACCCTGGCCGGAATCGTGGACACGGAGGCCGTCACCGAGGCCTGGACGGAGTCCCTGTCCGCCCCGCCCTTCACGGCCGCCCCCGTCTGGGTCCACGGCGACCTCCAGCCCGGCAACGTCCTGGTCGCGGAGGGCCGCCTCACCGCGGTCATCGACTTCGGCTGCACGGGCCTGGCCGACCCGGCCGTCGACCTGATCGCGGCCTGGTACCTGCTGACGGCGGATGCCAGGCAGACGTTCCACGAGGCGATCGCGGCCGACGACGCCACGTGGACGCGGGGGAGGGGCTGGGCGCTGTCCATCGCCTTGTTGGAGCTGGCCCATTACCGGGAGTCGAACCCGGTGATGGCACGGATCGCGGCACATGTGATCGAGGAGATCCTGGACGAGGCCGCGAAGCCGAAGGGCCGGGTGCACGGCGACGCGCGCTGAGGGAGTGCCTCGCGGGCCGGCACGGGAGCGCTCCTACTCCTGCGGTGGCACGAGGGTCCCCTCTCGCCGGTGAGGCAAGCCGCGATAGACCACCCAGAGACTGATGAGTACCAGAACGGCTCCCCCTGTCGGCCAGGCTATGGACGCGCCCTCGCGGTAGTCCGTGATGCCGATCCAGAAGAGCATCGAGGACGGGATGAGCCCTGCCCAGTCGAGCGCTCTGCTGATTCTCGAGGAGGTCGAAGTCTTGGTCACAGCCGGATCCTGACAGGCGCTGGTGCCTTCCGCCGGAACAGGAGAGGACTACCGAAGGTCCCGCCCAAGAAGATCAAGCCCCCGTACTGGCCCGGTGCGTGCCGCACGAGTGTGCCGCACGCCGGAAGCCCTCCCGCCCTGATGGGCAGAAGGGCTCCTGACCTGCTGCTTTACTGTGCCCCCGGCAGGATTCGAACCTGCGACACCCGCTTTAGGAGAGCGGTGCTCTATCCCCTGAGCTACGAAGGCGGGGGCTTGCCGAAAACCGTGCCGGAAACCCCATGGGGATGCCGGGCGGAATGAGGCAAACGCCCTGGTCAGGTTTCCGCCGGGGCGATGTCCGGAGGGACACTTCCCGAGCAGACACACCGGAGGTCGACTGACCGCTGACAGCCTAGCGGATGGGGATTGCGGTGGTCGCCCCCGTTACCGCCGTGGGCCGCAACACCTTCGCGCCTCGGCTCGACCCGCTCCCCGGGATTCGGGCCCGGCCCCGAAACGCCCGAGGTCGGCAGCCCTCCCGGGGTGCCGACCTTCGACGCGTACGGTCCGCGGGAACGTGTCCGTGTCAGGGCGAGCCGACCGACATCCGCTCCTGCGGTGTGGCGTCCCGGTCCGACGTGCCCCAGCACTCCACCTCGCCGCGCAGGCCCGGAACCTGGTCCTTGCGGAAGACCGGGTCGAGGCCCTGGCGGCGCTGGGCCAGGTAGTCGTCGAGGAGGCGGAAGGCCACCGCGCTGAGGGGGATGATCGCGATCAGGTTGACCAGGGCCATCGCGCCCATCGTGACGTCCGCGAGGCTCCAGACCAGCGGGACGGAGCCGATCGCGCCGAGGACGGCGCAGGCGACGACCATCGCACGGTACGTGCTCATCACGCCCTTGCTGCGGGTGATGAACTGGATGTTGGACTCGCCGTAGTAGTAGTTACCGATCATGGAGCTGAAGGCGACCATGAAGACCACCAGGGTCAGCAGGTGACCGGCCCAGTCGCCGAGCGCGCTGGTGAAGGCGGCCTGCGTGACGTCCGCGCCGCCGCGCTCACCGAGGGCCGGGTTGGCGGAGAGGATCACGAGAGCGGTCATCGTGCAGATGACCAAGGTGTCGAAGTAGACGCCGAGGGTCTGGACCAGGCCCTGCTTGACCGGGTGCGTGGTCTCCGCGGCCGCGGCGGCGTTCGGGGCCGAACCCATGCCCGCCTCGTTGGAGAACATGCCGCGCCGTACGCCCTGCAGGATCGCCGTGCCCACGGCGCCGCCCGCGACCTCGCGGAAGCCGAAGGCGCCGCCGATGATGTCGCCGAGTATGCCCGGCACGTTGCCGAGGTTGAGGAACACGATGACCAGGCCGGCCAGCAGGTAGACCGCGGCCATCACCGGGATGATGACCTTGGTCACGGCAGTCAGGCGCTTCACGCCGAAGAACACCGCGAGCGCGAGCAGTACGGCAAGCGCGACGCCGAGGACGGGATTGAACCAGGAGGCGTCCGAGCCGAAGGAGCCCTTCGTGGCCACCGTGATCGTGTTGGACTGCACCGCGGTAAGCACGAAACCGAACGTCAGCGTGATCAGAACGGCGAAGACCACGCCGAGCCAGCGCATTCCGAGCGCCTTCTGCATGTAGTAGGCCGGGCCGCCTCGGTACGTACCGGGCTCGGTGTCGCGCACCTTGTACAGCTGGGCCAGGACCGACTCGACGAACGCCGAGGCACCGCCGACCAGGGCCATCATCCACATCCAGAAGACGGCTCCGGGGCCGCCCATGGTGATTGCGGTGGCCACACCTGCGATGTTGCCGGTGCCGATCCGCGCGGCGGCGGAGATGGTGAAGGCGCCGAAGGGGCTGACGCCGGACTGCGGCTTGTCCCTGAAGACCCGGAACATTTCCGGGATCAGGCGGATCTGCACGCCCTTGGAGCGCAGCGTGAACCAGACGCCGGCGAGGGCGACCAGCGGAATCAGCAGATATGTCCAGAAGACGTCGTTGAGCTCGACGACCCAGGTTTCCAACGTGCCCATGCGGATGTTCCCGGTTCCTTGTGAGTCGGGGAATCGGCCCGGTCTCCGCGTGCGCGTACAGGTCGTGTACGGAGTGGAGGGTGGGGCCGGACGGCGCGGAGCCGAATACTCCGCAAACGACAGGACTGTAGGCCGGGGTGACCGCCCCTGCCTACAACTCCCGAAAGTGGCCTATCTCATATAGGTGCGATATGTGCGGGAAATCCCCGGCCGCGGCCGCTGTGGCACGGCGGCGTTGGGCGGTCCGACGCAGAACGGCACGGCCCTCGTCGGCCCACCCGCGGATCGGCGCGCTGGGAACGAGGCGATGAGCGGAGCTGGACCGTCGAGCGGATTCCCGATCAGAGCAAGCGCGTCTTCGTCGTCACCGGGGCCAACAGCGGTGTGGGCGGTGCGGGACGAGGACAAGGGACGTCGCGCGACCGCCCCGGACGCTGAGAGCGCGCACTTCATCGGACCCGGCGGCATGGGCGAGCTGCGCGGCGCGCCGAAGCGGGACGACCTGGCCCCCCGCGACGCCGACCCCACGACGGGCAACCGGCTCCGGGAGCTGTCTGAGGAGCTGACCTCCGTGCGGTTCGGGCTCCCCGCCACCGCGTGAGCGACCCGCAGGTCATGGACGTACCTCCGGGCGGCCTTGGAGCTCCGGCCCCGCCCGCATAGCGTCTCGTGCAGCACCCAGCGTCAGCGTGAGAGAGAGGCCGTCCGTGCCGCAGCACACCCACGCGTCCCCGCCCCCGGCCGAGGACGCCGCAGCCCGAGCGGAACGCGCCCGGCGCGCCGCGCGCATCGAGGGCTCCCTCACCGCGCCCGGCGCCCCCTTCGCCGTGGTCCGGGGCGAGCAGGGGGCGCTGGAGTACGCCGACGGGCCCCGCACGCTCCGGGAGTTCGTCGAGACCACCTGGGCCTACGGGGACACTCCGTTCCTGATCGCGGGTGAACGCCGCTACTCGTACGGGGAGTTCTTCGCCGCCGCGTCCGCCCTGGCCGTCCGGCTGAGCGAGCGGTACGGCCTGCGTCCCGGCGACCGGGCCGTGGTCGCGATGCGGAACCACCCCGAGTGGCAGATCGCCTTCTGGGCCGTCCAGCTGGCCGGGCTCATCGCCGTACCGCTCAACGCCTGGTGGACCGAGGACGAGTTCACGTACGCCCTCGACGACTGCGAGCCCGGTGTGCTGCTCGTGGACGGGGAGCGGATGGACCGGGTCGCGGGGTGGGCGCGGCGGTCCGGGGCGCGCGTGGTCCTTTTCCAGGGGCGGCACGGGGAGGGCCGCCTTCCGGACGGCCTCCGTGGGGAGGCGCGGCTTCCGGACGGTGTTCGTGTCGAGCGGTACGAGGACCTTCCCGCGCCCGACCCCCTGGCCGCACCCCCCGACGTGGAGCCCCGGCCCGAGGACGACGCCACGATCATCTACACCTCGGGCACCACCGGCCGGCCCAAGGGTGCGGTGGCTACCCATCTCGCCCAGGCCGGGGCCGCGCTCAACCCCCGGTACCAGGCGGCCGCCTCCGCGCTGGGGCGGGGGGCCGTTCCGGGGATGGGGCCCGCCCCGGTCTCCCTGATGACGTTCCCGTTCTTCCACGTCGCCGCGTTCACCAGCTTCTACGGGGTGATGGCGGCGGGCGGCGCCCTCGTCCTGATGGACAAGTTGAACGCGGACGAGGCCCTCCGGCTCATCCGCGCCCATGGCGTCACGCACTTCGCGGGGGTGCCGACGACCGCCCTCCAGCTGCTGGACGCCGCCGAGCGCACGGGGGACGGGCTGGCGAGCCTCACCCTGTTCAGCACCGGTGGGGCCGCGGCCCCGCCCGGCCTGGTGGCCCGCCTCACCGCCCGGTACGGCGAACGCATCGAGCCCCGTAACGGCTACGGTCTCACCGAGACCGGCGGGGGCGTCCTCGCGAACGTCGGCGCCGACTACCGGGCCCACCCCGGTGCCGTCGGCCGTCCGACCCCCGTGACCGAGGTCAGGATCGCGGCAGCGGCGGGTGAGGCGTTGCCCGAGGGAGAGGTGGGGGAGCTGTGGCTGCGCGGGCAGTCGCTGTTCCGCGGCTACTGGCGGGACGCGGCCGCGACCGCGGAGGCGTTCCGGGACGGCTGGTTCCGTACGGGGGACCTCGCCGTGGAGCGTGCGGGGCGGGTCGCGGTCGTCGACCGGATCACGGACATGGTGATCCGGGGCGGCGAGAACGTGTACTGCGTCGAGGTCGAGGGCGTCCTGCACGACCATCCCGACGTATCCGACGCCGCCGTCCTCGGCATCCCGCATCCGGTGCTGGGGGAGGAGGTCGTGGCCGTCGTCCGGCTGCGCGCCGGGGCGACGGTCACCGCCGGGGCGCTGCGGGACCACGTCGGCGGGAGGCTCGCAGCCTTCAAGGTGCCCGCCCGGGTGCTGTTCACCGACGAGCCGCTCCCGCGCAACGCCACCGGCAAGCTGCTCAAGCCTCGGCTCCGGACCCTGGCGGAGGCGGCCGAGCCCCTCACGGGCTCACGGTCCGGGCCGCCGCCGGCCCACCCCCTCACGGGCGCGTGACCCGTACCCGGTAGTTGCCGTCGTCGTCCTCGTCCAGCACGGATATCCGTACGCCGTTGGCCCGGTCGGTGAAGGTCTGGCCGGGCCGGAACGGGGCGTCGGACAGTTCCGCGTGCACGTTGGGGCGCCGGGTGCAGCCGCCGCTGTCCTCGGTCGCGTCGGCGACGGAGACCGGGCCCTGGCCGGTGTCCACGTCGGAGCTGACCTTGTAGATCAGCACCCCCGGACGGCAGACCGCGTCGTCGTTGCCGGCCGCCGTGCGGACCTCCACGGCGTAGCCGGACTGGGCGCTCAGCGGGACGAAGGCGAGTTTGGTGCCGCCCTCGGTGGCCAGCGGGCCGAGCGTGTGCTCGCTGACGCCGGGCTGCGACGCGCAGCTGATCTGCTCGTTGTCGAGCCAGCCGAGCTTCCACTTGTGCCAGGCCAGGAAGTCGTTGTTGGCGCCCCAGTCCTCGGACATGATGTCCCAGTGCCCGACCGAGCCGCCGCCCTCCATCGTGTAGAGGTCGGGCAGCCCGAAGACATGGCCGTTCTCGTGCGGCAGGACGCGGTAGCCGGTCTCGGCGTACGACCCCGATCCGTCGTCCTGGCGGCTGTAGACGAACGAGGTGTTGGCGAGCGGTACGCCGTCCGCCTCCGGGGCCTCGTCGTTGCCGGAGAAGGTCACCGAGAGCACGGTGTCCAGCGCGGAGGGGCCGGCGTTCGGGCTGACCAGGATGTTGACCAGGTCGTACTCCGAGAAGTCGACCCGGGGGTCGGCGGCCGCGACGATGTCCTTCATCAGCTGGCGGTAGCCCGGCTCGAACGGTGAGCCGCGCTCTATCCCGTACTCCGTGAACGCCATCGGCATCCGCAGCCAGTCCTTGAGGGGGGCCTCGGGCCGGTAGACGAGCCGGCTGTAGGAGCTGGTCCGGAACCACTCGGAGGTCTGCGGGAAGAACTCCGCGAACCGGTCCGTCGCGGGTCCCGTCCCCTCCGCGTCCGGGAAGTCGATCATCAGGTTGAGCGCCCTGATCTCGCCGGTCGACCGGGCGTAGCCGGGCGGGGTCGGCAGGCCCTCGGACATCTGTACGCCCATGGCCGCGGAGATCCGGCACGGGGCGAGCGCGGAGTCCAGGGCGGTGGAAGCCGGGCCCGCCGAGGCGCGGCCGGCGGAGGGGAGGGTCGTGCTTGCGGAGGCCATGGCCGCTATGACCAGCGCGGTCGCTCCGGCCAGGGCGATCGGGCGGCGGTGTCTGCGTATCCGGTGGCGGGGCTGCTGCATAGAGGCGCCTTCGGGGTCCGCGGCAGCCGGCCGACCCCTGACTGCGCTCTGGCGATCAGCCTGTGCCGGGTGGTCCGGAGCCGCTCGCTGGGTGCGCCGATCGGTGGGTTTCCGCCCCGAAGGTGTGTGATGCAGGTCACATGGGAGGCGGGAAATAAGCGGGGAGCCTCTCCCCGTTTGCATACGTGTCCCCGCTAAACGGGGAAGCGGTCCCCGGTTACGGAAGGGGCCCGACCGGCTACGCAGGGGAAGGGGAGGTGAGGGTCGCAGTGAAGACCGTCGCCAAGGGTGCCGCGCAGGCCGCCGTCACCGGCAACACCGCGCAGTCCGACACCGGAAGCGTCACAGAGTCCGGCGCTGACAGCGGCACCGGTACCGGCAGCGTCATCCGCACCGGCACCGGACGCGCCGCGGAGGCCGTCGCCGGGAAGGGCGCCGCGCCGACGGCGTCGTGCCGCGCCCCCCGACCGCGGGCCGACGCGCTGCGCAACCGTGAGCGGATCGTCTCGGCCGCGCGCGAGCTGTTCGTCGAGTTCGGGCCCGACGTGGCGCTGGACGACGTCGCCCGCCGCGCGGGCGTCGGCAACGCCACGCTCTACCGGAACTTCCCCGACCGCGCCGCCCTCACCCATGAGGTCGTCCTCGCGGTCACCTCCCGCACCACCCTGAGGGCCGAGGAGGCCGTCGCCGCGGAGTCCGACCCGTTCGCCGCGCTCAGCCGCTTCGTGCACGCGGCCGCCGACGAACGGATCGGCGCCCTGTGCCCGATGATCTCCGGCGTCTTCGACAAGGACCACCCCGATCTGCTCGCCGAGCGCGACCGCCTCGAAGAGGCCGTCGCGGGTCTCGTGTCGCGCGCCCAGTCCGCGGGGCGGCTGCGCACCGACATCGCCGTCGGTGACGTACTCGTCGCCCTCTCCCAGCTCACCCGGCCGCTCCCCGGCATCGCCTGCCAGGGCATCGACCGGTTCACCCACCGTCATCTGCAGCTGTTCCTGGACGGCCTGGAGACCCCGGCCCGCTCCGAACTGCCCGGATCGGCGGCGACCTTGGAGGACCTGCGGCGCTCCTGACGGCCGCACCGACCTGAACCTTCCCGGGCCCGCCGACTCCATCGGCCCCACCGTCCCGCCTCACCCGAACACCGGCCCGTACGCCCCTGTCACGCACGGGGTCCCGCACGGGCGGCCCACGTAACCGTCGCGCGTACGCCAGAGCACGTACCGCCGACGCCCACTTCGCGACGCCTCGGCGCCCTCGCACGTCCTTAGGTGGCTACACCCATGTCAAAAATGGCCGGCCTGTCCCGAACGGCTGACACCGCCCTTCCCGATCCGAGTCGCTGGAAGGCCCTCGCCTTCATCGCGCTCGCCCAGCTGATGGTCGTCCTCGACGCGACCATCGTGAACATCGCGCTGCCCTCCGCCCAGACCGACCTGGGCATCTCCGACGGCAACAAGCAGTGGGTCATCACCGCCTACGCCCTCGCCTTCGGTGGTCTCCTCCTCTTCGGCGGCCGGATCGCCGACCTCTGGGGCCGTAAGCGCACCTTCGTCGTCGGCCTGATCGGCTTCGCGCTGGCCTCCGCGCTCGGCGGGGCCGCCCAGAACGAGGCGATGATGTTCGGGTCCCGGGCCCTCCAGGGTGTCTTCGGCGCCCTGCTCGCCCCGGCCGCGCTCTCCCTGCTCGCCGTGATGTTCACCGACGCCAAGGAGCGCGCCAAGGCGTTCGGTATCTACGGGGCCATCGCCGGTGGCGGTGGTGCGGTCGGGCTGATCCTCGGCGGCTTCCTCACCGAGTACCTGAACTGGCGCTGGACGTTCTTCGTCAACATCCCGTTCGCCGTCGTCGCCGCCGTGGGCGCGTACTTCGTGATCCGTGAGCCCTCCGGCACCCGCAACCGCGCACCGCTGGACATCCCCGGCGTCGTGCTCTCCACCCTTGGTCTGGTCGCCCTGGTCTACGGTTTCACCCGCGCCGAGTCGGCCGGCTGGTCGGACGCCCTGACCGTCTCGATGTTCGTCGCCGCCGCCGTGCTGCTGCTGGCCTTCGTCGTGACCGAGGCGCGCGTGAAGTCGCCGCTGCTGCCGCTGCGCGTCCTCACCGAGCGCAACCGCGGCGGGGTCTACCTCTCGCTGGGCCTCGCCATCATCGCGATGTTCGGGCTGTTCCTCTTCCTGACCTACTACCTCCAGGTCGTGAAGGGCTACTCCCCGGTCAAGACCGGCTTCGCGTTCCTCCCGATGATCGCGGGCATGATCACCGGCTCCACCCAGATCGGCACCCGGCTGATGACCCGGGTCCCGCCGCGCCTGCTGATGGGCCCGGGCTTCCTGGTTGCCGCGGTCGGCATGCTGCTGCTGACCCAGCTGGACCTCAACACCAGCTACGCGGCCGTCATCCTGCCCGGCATGCTGCTGCTCGGCCTCGGCATGGGTACGGCGTTCATGCCGGCGATGTCCCTGGCCACGCACGGCATCGAGCCGCGTGACGCGGGTGTGGCCTCCGCGATGGTCAACACCTCGCAGCAGGTCGGCGGCGCCATCGGCACCGCTCTGCTGAACACCATCGCCGCGAGCGCCACCACCGCGTACGTCGCCGATCACGCGGCCCGCGCCACGGACCCGAAGCTCCTGGAGCTCCAGGCCATGGTCAGCGGTTTCGCCTCCGCGATCTGGTGGGCGGTCGGCATCCTCGTCGCCGCGGCCGCCATCGCGATCGCCCTCATCAACACCGGGCGGCCCGGAACGGGGTCGGACGGCACGGAAAGCGCGTCCGAGGCGGGCGCCGAGGAGGAGTTCAAGATTCCGGTGGTAGCCCACTGACGACGCCGGTCGCCGGCAGTCCTTCGACGGCGACCGGCCCCCGACGAGGACCGGCCTCTGATCTGCCCTGGTTCCGCTCAGCGGAGCCAGGGCAGATCCGCGTCCGTGCCCTCCGGTTCCAGACCGGTGGCGAGCGTCCGCATGATCTCCCCGAGGCTTCTCACCTGCTCGTCCGTGAGCCGGTCGAACATCGCCTGCCGTACGGCCTCGACATGGCCCGGCGCCGAGCGGCGCAGCATGGCGAGGCCGTCGTCGGTGAGCACCGCGTTCTGGCCGCGCTTGTCGGAGGGGCAGTCCTCGCGGCGGACCCAGCCGTTCTTCTCCAGCCGGGCGATGGCGTGCGAGAGCCGGGAGCGGGTGATCTTCGCGTTCCGGGCCAGCTCCGTCATCCGCATCCGGCGACGGGGGGCCTGCGAGAGCTGGACGAGCAGCCCGTAATAGGTGTGCGGCATACCGGCATCGCGCTGCAACTGGCGGTCGAAGTGATCCTCCAGCAGCGTGGTGGCATGCAGATAGGCGCGCCAGACGCGCTGCTCCTCGTCGGTGAGCCAACGCGGTGCGCTGGTGGATGCCGTGGTCATGGACTCCACTGTACGACCTTTTCTTGAAAGTTGAACTAGATAGAGCTAAGGTCTCCACAGGTAGGACCTTGAAGTTTCAAGAAGCCCTCCCGGGAGGTCCCCGCAGGGGACCCGACGGGTCTCCCGCGGAATTCCGCAGGGCCCCTGCACAACGATCCCTCGGATGACCTCGGGGAACTACCGCTCTGACGAACTCGTGACCGGATCCGGTGACCCGGACGCCCTGCGCGGCGCCCGGCCGCCCGGGATCCGGCGCCCAGTGGATGGGGAGTGCCATGACAGCCACCGCGGAGCGCATGCCCGCCCTCTACCTCTCGCACGGCGCGCCGCCCCTGGCCGACGATCCCGTCTGGCCCGGCGAACTCGCCGCCTGGTCCGCGGGCCTGCCCCGCCCCCGCGCGATCCTGATGGTCTCGGCCCACTGGGAGGAGGCCCCGCTCGCCCTGGGGGCAACAGACACCGTGCCGCTCGTGTACGACTTCTGGGGCTTTCCCGACCACTACTACGGGGTGCGGTACGAGGCCCCCGGCGCGCCCGGGCTCGCCGACAGCGTCCGCAAACTGCTGCGCGGCGCCGGTACGCCGGTCCAGGACATCCCGGACCGGGGCCTCGACCACGGGGCGTACGTCCCGCTGGTGGAGATGTTCCCGGACGCCGACATCCCCGTACTCCAGATCTCCCTGCCCACCCTCGACCCGCAGAAGCTGATGGCCGTCGGGCGCAAACTCGCCCCTCTGCGCGACGAGGGCGTACTGATCGTCGGCAGCGGCTTCTTCACCCACAACCTGGCCGCCCTGCGCCACCAGGGCGGCGGGGTGCCCGGCTGGTCGGCGGAGTTCGACGACTGGGGCGACCGCGCGCTGCGCGCCCAGGACATCGACGCGCTGATCGACTTCGAGCGCACGTCCCCGGCCGGAAAGCTCGCCCACCCGCGCACCGAGCACTTCGCGCCGCTGTTCGTGACACTGGGCGCGGCCGAGGACGAGCTGGACCGGGGGCGGAGCGTCATCGACGGCTTCTGGATGGGGCTGGCGAAGCGCTCGGTGCAGTTCGGCTGACCCCGTACGTGTCGGGCCCTAGAACATCGGCGGGTTCAGCTCGATAGCGCGCCGGGCGGCGGAGAACGCGAGCGCGTCGCCCACGTCCAGTGCCGTGTCGGCGAACTTGATGGTGTGGTCGTCGCCGTGCGCCGCCGCCCGGGCGAACAGCTCCGAGGCGTCCGCCGCGCCGGTCGCCGCCGGGGTCGGGGCCGCGTCCCGGGGCGCGTAGGCGGCGGTGACCGCCGCGCTCGCCGCCCAGGAGGCCCGCAGGCTCGGCGCCCAGAGCTCGCCGGGCAGGGCGGGCAGGGTGCGCAGGACCGCGTTGGGTGCGGTCGCCGCGTGGACCAGCATGATCGGCGAGCCGTGCGCGTGGGTCGCGTACCGGTGCGTCGAGGCGCGCACCAGCTCCCGGAGCGCGTACCGGGCCGCCTCGGCGGAGGCGGTCTCCCGGGCCGGTGCGGAGGCGGAGCCCTGCCCCTGCCCCTGCCCCTGCCCTTGCTCGGGAAGCAGTCCCGGCTCTTGCCCGGGAAGCGGCCCCTGCCCTTCCCCAGGGAGCGGCCCCGGCCAGTCCGGGAAGGCGGTCAGCTGTGCGAACCGGTCCCGGATGCCGCCGCTCTGCTCGGGCACCAGTGGCACCCGGTCCAGCGCCGCCGCCGCGCTCGGGGCCGCGTCGAGCAGCGCCAGGGCAGGCAGCGGCTGGTGCCGGGCGGCCCAGTAGCCGAGGGCGTGGGCCAGCTCCCGGACGCGCGGGGCGGTCTCCTCGCCCGTCAGCAGGGTCCGTACGGAGTGGCCCACCCGGATCACCGGATGCGTGGCGCCCGCCGCGATGCCCGGCAGCAGCCGGGGCCACCACTCGACGAGCACGTCGCGCCAGGGGCGCCCGGCCGTCTCCCGCTCGAAGTGCTCCGTCCAGTCGGCGATGCGGCGCGGGTCGCCCAGCGCCTCGTGCCAGTTCCGCGCGGTCACGGGGGAGCCGGTGCCGTCCGGCATCTCCTCCAGCTTCGGGCCGTACCGGTCCAGCCAGCGGTGCACGGCCGACGCCTGGCCGTGCCGCACCAGAGCCTCCACGGCCATGGGTGCGTGATTGCTGAGCCAGCCGTCGCGCTCCGGCCCGGAGAGGTGGATGCGCTCCAGTGCTTCGTCGAGGGTGCCCGTGGTGTCGTCCATGCCGGTCACGCTAGGCAGGCGCGGGCCGCAGCGGATCGGGCTGCGGTCCCGGTCGGCCTCGGACCGGGGTCCCGGTACGACGGGTCGGCGGTTACGGGCCGGATCGGCCGACGGGCCTAGGGCCTGGCCCGACCGGCTCTTGCCGCGGCGGAACCACCTGAGCAACCCGAACGCCACCGCAGCCGTCTCCCGGGGTGGGAGCAGGGAGTTTCGGGCGGGAGCAGGGCGCTTCGGGTGGGCGCACCGATTCCGGGTACCCGGCCGGAGAGTCGGCAAGCGGGCCGACAAGGGGCCGGAACCCCTTCCGCACCGGCTCTGACCTGCGCGTCCGATGGGATCCGGAAGCGGTGTCCGGCGCTCGAAGCGGAACAGGGTACTGCATGATCACGAAAATGAATGTGCCGCATGGGAATTCTGTCCGGATTCCAGTCGTTGTTTCCATCGGATGCAGGGCACCCGGAAGGGTGTCGCGACCTACTCAGCAAGGGAGCACGCATGGCAACCCGTGCCGTCGCCCGTCGTACGTCCGCCGCCTCCGGTGAGACCGACCGGGCCAGCAGTGTTCGCGCCGTGGGCGGGGAGATCGCCGATCGCGACCTGGTCGGCATGTACCTGGACGAGATCGCCCGCACACCGCTGCTCGACGCCGCCAAGGAAGTCGACCTCTCCCAGACCATCGAGGCGGGCGTCTACGCCCAGCAGATCCTCGACGGCGAGGTGGAGAGCGATGCCGGTGACGCGAAGCGTGAGGAGCTGGAGGCGCTGGTCGCCGATGGCGAGCGCGCCAAGGACATCTTCATCCGTTCCAACCTCCGGCTCGTCGTCGCCGTGGCCCGCCGCTATCCGCGCGCGGGGCTCCCTCTGCTCGACCTGATCCAGGAGGGCAACGCCGGCCTGGTGCGGGCGGTCGAGAAGTTCGACTACGCCAAGGGCTTCAAGTTCTCCACGTACGCGACCTGGTGGATCCGCCAGGCCATCACCCGGTCCATCGCCGACCAGTCCCGCACGATCCGGCTCCCCGTCCACCTGGTGGAGGAGCTCGGCCGGATCCGCCGGGTCCAGCGCGAGTTCAACCGCGAGCACGGGCGCGACCCGGAGCACGCGGAGATCGCCGCCGAGCTCGACTCCAACGCCGAGCGCGTCGGCAACGTCCTGGACTGGGCCCGCGACCCGGTCAGCCTCAACATGTCCGTGGACGACGACGGCGACACCCAGTTCGGCGACCTGCTGGAGGACACCTCCGCCGTCTCGCCCGAGCAGTCGGTGATGACCCTGCTCCGCAGCGAGGAGCTGGAAGACCTCATCGGCAAGCTCGACAACAGGACCGCCTCGATCATCAAGATGCGGTACGGCATCGAGGACGGGCGCGAGCGGACCCTGACCGAAGTGGGCAAGCAGCACGGCCTCACGCGGGAGCGGATCCGGCAGATAGAGAAGCACGCACTGCTCGAATTGAAGCGAATGGCTCACGACACGGGCTTTGACGCTGCGGCGTGAGCCATTAACCCGTAATCTCCCCATCAAGCCGGTTCGCACCGGCCGACCGACCGGGTCATTCCGGTCACCCGACCGGTTTTCCACCGGTCCACGAGCTGAGCCCCGGCGCCCACCCCCCCCGGCGTCGGGGCTCATCCCTGTTCCGGTGGAAAACCGGTCGGG
>NZ_QWFA01000199.1 GCF_003501885.1 Streptomyces globisporus | reverse complement strand
AGGCCTTCAGGGGGTGGGGAGGGGTGGGCGCAGCCGTGCCCGGAGCCGGGGCGGGAGTGCCCGTCGCCGTCGTAGCCGGAGCGGGGGCCACCGTCGTGGTGGCCGGGGCGGGCGTGGTCGTCGCCGGGGCCGGGGGCCGTTGGTCGGGTACGAAGCCCTCGGCGCGGACCTGGCCGCCCAGGTGCACCGGGTCCCGGCGGGTGAGGTACCACGGCTCCGGCGGCTCGGCGTCCGGGTTCGGGCCGGTCGCTCCGGGCGTACGGCTGTCCCAGCCCGCGAGGCGGCGCGCGTCCTGGGTGGAGTACCAGTCGAGGCTGACCACCCGGACCGGGCGGGCGGCGGAGGCCGGCTGTCCGGCCTTCCGCACCATCAGGGTGCGCTCCACCCGGTAGAGCGCCATGGGGTGGTTGCGGACGCGGCCGGTCACCTTGCGGGCGGCGTCGGAGCCGAGGTAGTGGCCCCGGCCCTCGCTGAGATCGGTACGGACCAGGGGGCCGCCCTGGAGACGTACATCCGTCTCCGGTCCGATGAAGGCGTGGTGCGGCCCGGCGGTGACCTGGACGCCGAGGCGGGTGTCGCGGACGTGGGCGCGCTGGTTCTGGTAGGTGGTCTGGGTGAGGTCGCGGACCTCCGCCTTGACCGACTCCGTGACCAGGGTGGCCCGGTGCGGGATCGACCGCTCGACGATCAGATGGCCCAGCGGGTGCTGCCCGCTGCCCCGGGTCAGTTCGGGTCCGCTGACGGGTCCGGCGAGCCTCCCGAAGAGGCCGAGCAGCCGCCCGGGACGTACGTACGAGATCAGCGTCCGGTGGGCCGAACTGCCAGGCCGTGCACCGGAGATGGCGATCGCGATGTCCTCCGGCGGGTCCGTGAGGTGGAGGGCGGTCGTGTCGGTGATCCGCGGTTCGGCCCCGTCCGGGAAGGTGAGGGACTCCGGGGCGCGCTTCGGCCCGGTGAAGGGCACGGTGAGGTCGTCGGGCAGCCGCCAGCTCAGCCCGTCCCGCATGGCGAAGGCGGCGGAATGCACCTGGCTGCGCTGCCAGTGGGGCGCGGCGGCGGGCGGGGTCACGCGCCCGGGGGCCGTCGGCGCGGGGGGCTTCGGCGCCTCGGTGACCCGCTCGACGCGCACCCGGTAGTGGACGTCGTCCAGATGCAGGTGGGACCCCTCGAAAGCCCGGTACTCGCTCTGGTGGTACGCCTGGGTGCCCTGGGTGTAGTCGGTCTTCCGGGTCCAGCCCAGCGAGACGCCGATCTTGAGCATCCAGTTGAGCGGCGGGCCCATGCCCAGGGCGGCGGCGACCCGGCGGCCGACGCCGACGCTGCGCCCGCCGCCCGTACCGGACTGGCCGCGCCGCATGGTGTCCAGCCGGACGGTGCCCCCGCCGACCTCGCCGAAACGCTCCCAGCGGTGGTACGGAACGGCCTCGACGGTCATCTCGTGGCCGACCCCGGACTTCTCCCGGCCCACGAAGCGGGCGCCACGCGGGGCGGTGAACGCACCGGGCTGGTCCTTCAGCAGGCGCAGCAGCTCCGCCTCGTCGAACTGGGCACGGAGCTTCTTGGGCAGCTGGTCGAAGACCTCCTTCGCGACCTGCTCGGGCGAGCGCAGGGTGAGAACGCCAGGGCCGTTGAGGAGCCCCGCCCTCGGCGTCCCGGCTGTGGTCGGCGCGCCCGGGCCGGTGGAGCCGTCGTCCGGATCGGCGTCCGGGCTGATCAGGACGGTGGGCAGGCGGCTGCCGTCGTCGAAGGTGACCGTGCGCGGGGCGGGGCCCGGCGGCGGAGCGTCCTCGCCGGTCACGAGCCGTGCCGGGCGGTGCCGCTCCAGCTGGGTCTCCAGCGGCACGGGATCGCCGCGATCCGGGCTCCCCTCGGTGGGGGCGTCCAGATCGGTGACGCCGCCCATGCTCCGCAGCCACTCCCCGAAGACGTCGGAGCCGGCCGGGGTCTCGGTGGCCGGGGCGGGTGTGGGAGCGGGAGCCGGGGTGGCGACGGTGGCGCGCAGAGCGGTGGCCGGGACCAGGGCGTCGTAGTGGTCGGCGCCGTTGTAGGCCACGTGCAGGGTGCCGCCCCTGCCGCCCGGGTTGAGCGGGGTGACGGAGGTGCCAGCCGGTGCCGACGCGTCGGGGCGAACGAGCCGCAGCTCGATGTCGAGGGTGTGCGCCAGCGCGAGCGGGAGCGCGTCGGCGAAGGGCGAGGACCACAGGGCCGGGAGTTCGGCCGCCGTGAGGATCAGCCCGTCGGTGCCGAGCTTCCGTGCGTCGGCGGGGGTGGGCGCCACGTCGGCGAGGTGCGGGTAGCCGCTGTCGCGGAGGATGTTCCGCCACCGGCGTGCGTCGCCGTTCTTGACGACCGCCTGCTCGATCCGGTCCCAGCGCTGCCCGATCCGCTCCCGCGCCTCCGGGTCCCCTACCCCGGCCAGGGAGGTCATCCGGAGGTCGTCGACGACGGCGAGCACCGGGTCGGGGGTGGCCTCGACGTCCGGGGCGAGCAGTTCGGAGCCGGTGAGCCGGTCGCGGAGCAGGCTGCGGAGTCCGGCGACGTTCCGCGCGGCCCACGGGGGCGGGACGGCGTGGCTGCGCGCGGTGTCGAGGAGCGAGCGGAAGAGGCAGTCCCCGTCGCCCCGGGCGGGCATTCTGCGGAACGCCCGGCCGTCCGCGTGGACGGTGTCCGCGAGGCCGGGCGCCCTGGTGTCCTTGCCGGACAGCTGCATGTCCTCGGCGATGCTCTCCGGCCGGGTGGGCGGCGTGCCCGGGCGGGGCTCGGGGTGGACGAGGACCGCGTGGTCGTTGCCGGGGCTGAAGCGGAGCAGTGGCTCGCCGGACGCGCCTTCGTGGGAGCTGACGATCTTGTCGAAGACCGACTTGTCGAAGGCCGTCGGCGGATTCCAGAACATGTGCGCGCCATGCGCCACGGCCATGTCCTTGGCCCGCATCTCGTCGATCAGCGCGTCGTGGGCCACGGGCGAGATCCGGGAACCGTCCGGCGAGGACACGTCGAACAGGTCGTGGTCACCGGTGATCGGACGACGGCCGCCCGCGTCGTCGAAACCGAACACGATCCCCTGGTGCACGGTGAACGTGCCGTCGGCCTCGTACCGGGCCATCTTCCCGGCCAGCTCGTGGAACTCCGTGGACCGCTGGTTGAACCGCGACACCACCCGGTCCCACGCATCCACCGGAACCGAACCCTGGTCCGGCAGCACCGGCCGGAAGTAGCCGACCAGTCCGACGGTTCCGGGATCGGCACCCAGCAGGACGTCGACCTCGTTGACCGTCTTCGCCTTGATGTCCTGCGGCTTCGGCATCGCCCCCGCATCCAGCCACCTCGGCGCCGACGGATTCGTCGGCCGCACATCCACGACCACATTCCGTTCCCGCGCCACATCCCGGAACTTGGTGAAGTTCTTCTCCGGAATGCCGTAGGTGTGCCGGGCCGTGTAGGAGTCGACCTGTCCGGGCTTGAGCTTCTGCGTCCAGGTGAGGACGGCATGGTCACTGTTGGGGGTGAAGCGGAGCAGTGGTTCGCCGGAGGGGCCGTGGTGGGAGCCGACGATCTTGTCGAAGACCGACTTGTCGAAAGCGGTCGGCGGATTCCAGAACATGTGCGCGCCGTGCACGACGGCCATGTCCTTGGCCCGCATCTCGGCGATCAGCGCGTCGTGGTCGGGATGCGAGAGCCGTGAGCCGTCGGGGGACGACACGTCGAACACATCGTGGTCACCCGTGATCGGGCGCCGGTCACCGGCGTCGTCGACACCGTAGACGACGCCGTCCTGGACGACGAAGCGGCCGTCGGCCTCGTACTGGGCCATCTTCCCGGCCAGTTCGCGGAACTCGGTCGACCGCTGGTTGAACCGTGAGACCACCCGGTCCCGGACACCGTGTGGAACGGAGCCCTCGGCGGGCAGCACCGGCTGGAAATAGCCGACCAGACCGATCGTCCCGGCGTCGGCGCCGAGCAGGACGTCGACCTCGTTGACCGTCTTCGCCTTGATGTCCTGCGGCTTCGGCATCGCCCCCGCATCCAGCCACCTCGGCGCCGACGGATTCGTCGGCCGCACATCCACGACCACATTCCGTTCCCGCGCCAGGTCACGGAACTTGTCGAAGTTCTTCTCCGGGATGCCGTACGTGTGCCGGGCGGTGTAGGCGTTGACGGCAAGGGAGTTGACCGGGAGCGCCGACGGGGGCGGGCTTCCTTCGGGCCCCGGCGCGCCCTGCGGACCGGTCGCGGCCGCGAGCTCCGGGTGGTGCAGGCGGCGGGCCAGCTCGGCGGTGTCGGCGGGGCCGAGGCCCAGTTCGGACAGTGGCAGCGGGGCGTTCGACAGGGACCAGGTGATCTGCGCGGAGCGTGCGTAGGAGAGGCCGAGGACGTCGGGCTGTGATATCAGGGTGTCCGGGGGCAGTTCGGGCGGTGGGGGCGGCAGCAGCGCGTCGAGCGTGGTCTCGGGAGTCGCCCCGGCCCGCAGCCCGGCGGCGGCTTCCAGGAACGCGGTGTACTGCTCCGGGGTGGGGCCGCCGGCCGGGTCGACGGTGGTGCCGTTGGTGGCGGTGTGCCAGTCGGTGACCATCCGGTCGAGCAGGCCCGGGGTCATCCGCCCGTCGCCGTAACGGGCCGCGGTGCCCGGGTCACGCCAGCGCAGACCGTCCACGTAGGCGAGGGCCGCCAGGGACTCCCGGTTGCCGGGCTGCCGTTCGACGTCCGGCCCGAGGACCTCGCGCAGGGTGCGGATCTGCTGGAGGGTACGGGCGCGGGCGAAGGCGTCGGCCGGATCCGGGCCCGCGTGCAGTCCGGCGTCGCGCGCCAGGTCGTCCAGCGCGGTCCCGGCGGGCTCCGGGGTGAACAGCCGCCACCGGCCCGGCCCGTCGGGGCCTTCGCCGAGGACCGCGCGGACGTTGCCGTCCCGGTCCTTCGCGGTGCCCGCTTCGGTGGTCGGCGCGTACACCGGGCGCCCGGTCCGGTTGGCCACGTGCTGGGCGACCGGCAGCCCCGCGATCTTCGGCTGCTGCCCGGTCTCGCAGGAGAACAGCACCAGCGGCCGGTCCTGGTCCCCGTCCTGTGCCCAGGACTTGAGGACCTCGCCGAGCTGTACGCCGCTGACCTTGACGGTGGGGTACGCGGCGTTGTCCGTGCCGAGGGTGACGGTACGGGGCGTGCCGTGGCCGACGAAGTAGTCGGCGCCCCGCTCGGTGCCGGAGCCGGGGAGCGCGGTCGGCGGGCCGGTGAAGACGGTACGGGGAGCGGGTGGCGCCTTTGAGGTCCCGGACGGCGCGGGCTCGGCCGGTGTGGTGCGCACCCCGCGGAAGCTGTCCTGGCCGAGCAGCGCCTCACGGCCCGCGCTGCGTGCCGAACCGTCCTCGGACGGGCTCTGCGAGATGGTCACCGTCTGCACGGCCGCACCGGGTTGCGGGGCGATCGCCGCCTGCGGCACGAAGCGCCGGAGCTCGCTGAAGGGCACCGTCTTCCGGTCGAGCGTGGTGACGGAGGGCCCGGCCGCGGAGGGCGGCGGCGTGCTGCCGCCGCCGTCGGAGCTGCTGCTCGTGGCGATGGGGGCGACCGGGGCGTCGCCCGGGTCCGTGACGCTGTCCCGCCGCGACTCCAGGTTCACGGCGGCGGCGGTCTCGCCCAGCGGCGGGCGCGGCCTTCCGGTGTCCAGCGCGCCGTTGCGGATCAGGGATTCGACCATCTGCGGTACGGAGCGGCCGCCCTGGAAAAGGCTGTACATGTTGTCGGGCACGACGGGGCGCAGGCCCTGCTCAAGGAGGAGTTTCGGCAGCAGGATCTGCACGTTGGACCGGAGGTTGCCGTCCTGGAACGGGTGGACGACGTGCAGCGCCCGGATGGTGCGGACGATGGAGGCGAGTTTGGCCGCGTCGTCGGCGTCGGGGTCGGACACCCGGGCGTAGTGCTGCTGGAACAGCGTGTCGACGAGGCCGGGGGCCGCGTTCTTTCCGTAATTGGTCGCCAACGAGGGGTTGTTGTGCATGAACCGGGTCAGGATGGTGACCGGCCGGGGCTTGGGCAGGGGCGTCGACCAGTCGCGGCTGGTCGTGTCGTAGACCAGCAGCTGGTCGCCGATGCGCTCGTCGAAGATGTCGTCGGCGAGCGTCTCGCCCCGCAGCGGGAACTGCGTGGCGCCGCCGCCGGACCAGCCGATCGTCCGGCCGAGGTGGCCGGTGGCCAGCCCGTGCATGGTCCGGTACGAGGTCGAGTCCATCGGCGTGGCGACGGTGGCGGGATCGCCGAGGAACTGCGTGTACGCCGACACCATGCCCTGCTGGAAGCCCGGTGAGCGGTCGTGGTCGTAGTAGGAGCCGGGGTCGTCGGGGAAGGCCTCGAGCGCGGCCTGGTGGTTCTTGGGGTCGATGTAGAAGGTCCACCACCGGTCCTCGGGCAGGAAGTCCCGGAGCGTGTGCCGGGGTTGACCCTGGGCCGGGTCCGCGGGGCGCACGGTGATCTGTGCGGGCGGGGGCGGCGCGGCCGGAGGTGTGGCAGTGGGGTCTGCGTCGCCACGGCCCGACTCCAGGTGCAGGTCGGCCGCCGTCTCGGTCCAGGGCCTGGCGTCGGCGGCCAGTTTGGAGGCGGCGGGCACGCCGGTGCTCGTCGTGGGGGTGGTCGACGGGGTGACGGGCAGCGGTTCGACGTCCGGCGCGGTGTCCGAAGAGGTCGTGACCGCCGTGGGCTTGATGTCGGCAGGCGGCGGACCTGTGAGAGCCGGAGGCGGCTTCACGTCCGATGCGCTGTGCGAAGTGGTGGCGACCACCGGCGGCTTGGCATCCGGGCCGGTCGCGGAAGCGTCGGTGGTGACCTTCGGCTCGGCCTCGGGTGCGGCCTTCTCCGGCTCGTCGGGGGTGGCCGTCGGTGCGGCGTCCGTGCCGGGCTCGCCGGTCGGTCCCCCCTCCGTGACGGGGCGCGGCCCCGGCGAGGCGGACCCCGGCGACGGCGGCGTCGACGCGGGCGGCGGAGTGGTGGTGGGCGGCGGGGCGGCCGTCGCGATGGGTGGGACGCCGAGGGCATCGGCGAGGGGCAGCAGCACGTTCGCTCCGGGGAACGCCGTGTTCACCGGCCCGTTCGGGCCCTCGACGAACTCCGGTCCGCCGAGCGGGCGGACCTGCACCGGGGCGCCGGGCCCCTCGCGGGTCAGCTCGAACGCGCCGCGCTCCGGAAGCCCCGTCCCGTCGGTCCCGGTCGGCGGGCCGAGTACGACGGCCCGGTCCGCGCCCGCGTGGTCCAGCAGCGCGGCGGCCTCGGGAGACCCGTCGGCCGGCGACGGCGGTGTGTCCGAGACGATCACCGTCAGCGGCGGCGTCTCCGTACGGGAGCCCGGACCGGTACCGGTGCCGGAATCCGTGTGGGCACGGTCCGCGGTGGGCGGGCCGTCCGCACCGTCGCCGGGCGCCTCACGCGTCGCAGGGCCGTCGCCGACCGTGTCCGGAGCTGTCGGCGCACCGCTTCCCGGCGGGGGTGTCGGCGTCCCCTCCCCCACGGCCGGCGGGTCCACGGTCACCGGTGTGCCGAAGCTCTCCAGCGCCCGGCGCACCTCGTCGGCGTCGATCTCCGCGGCGGGCCCGCTGCCGGTGGGCACCACCCGTACCTCGGCCCGCTGGGACAGGTTGTCGTACAGGCCGTCGCGTACGCCGATCTCGGCCGGACCGGGCGGCTGTTCGCCCCGGATGGCGGCGAGGTCGCGCAGCGCCTGCTCGCGCAGCTCGGGCGGTCCCTGGTGGACCTGCTGCCACAGCGCGTCCTCCGCGGCGGTCACCGGCAGCGGGCCCGGCGTGTACGAAGGCGGGTCCACCGGGACGTACGCGGGCGGGTCCTGCGGCGTGTACGGCGGCGGGCTCTCCGCCAGGTCGGGCCGCGGGGAGGGGGTGCCGGTGTACTCGTCCAGGCCGGTGGTCTCCGGGGAGCCGGGGGGCGGAGGTGCTCCGAGCCCGGGGCCGTCGCCGCCCGAGGATTCCGTGCGTGGCGGTCCGCCGGTGCGGCCGTCGCCGCCGGACCGGGCGGGGTCCTCCGTGTCCGGGCCGCCCGAGACGGTGGGCGGCTGGTTGCGCAGGTTCTCGATGGCGGTGCGGAGTTCGTTGCCGGTGTTGACGGCGATGTCGGCCAGGCCCCCCTCCACCTTGCTGCTGACTCCCGCGCCGACGAACGTGGTCCAGTTGGAGGAGAAGTCGCCCTCGAACGCGCCCTTGATCAGGACCTCGCCGACGGACTCACCGCCGCCGGCCGCGGCGAAGTCGAGGACGCCCTTGAGTCCGTAGTGCCCGGCGAGCGCTCCGGGCCGGTCGGCGTTGTTCTCCAGGAGGCGGTAGTTGCGCCACAGGTCGGGGTTGGAGCGCCAGACGGCCGGGTCGTAGCGGAAGGTGAACGGCCGGTCGCGGAGGAAGGGCGGCGGGTCGTTGTTCAGGTCGGGGCGCGGGCGGTCCTCGGGCCCGCCGCCGGGGGTCGGGGCCGGCTCGGGGTCCGGATTCGGGTTGGGCCTCGGTTCGGGGGCCGGCTCCGGGCCGGGCCGGGGTCCCGGCGTCGGTTCGGGAGTCGGCTCGGGCTCGGGTTTCGGCTCCGGGGCCGGGCCGTCCGGGTCCGGCTTCGGATTCGGCGTGTCCGGGCCGGGCTTCGGATTCGGGGTGTCGAGCTTCAGGTCGGGGCCGGGATCGGGCTTGTCCTTGAAGAGGGGCCCGTCCTTGAGGAAGTTGGTGTCGTAGCTCTTGACGATGTTCTTCGCCCAGTTCTCGAAGAGGCTGGTGAAGAACCCCGCCGCCGCGCCGAAGGCGGCCGCCTTGCCGATGTCGCCCCAGTCGATCCCGTCCGGACGGCGGCCGTCGGGGGCGAAGTTCATCATCGCCAGCCGGACGGCGAAGGTGGTGAACGCCTCCGCCAGGGCCTCGCTCAGAGCGGGCATCAGGTGAAGTCGCTTGAGCAGGTGGCTGAAGAGGGTCAGGAGCACGAACCGGCTGCGCAGCTTCGCCATGAGGATCTGGCTGGCGGAGGCGCCACCGGTGAAGAAGGACAGCGCGAGATAGATCGCGATCTCGATGAGCAGCCGGACGATCTCGGCGATGACCTGCCACTTGGACTCCATGACGTCCATGCCGGTCTTGCGGCGGCCCCGGCCGATCTCGTCGAGCTGCTTGGTGAACTCCAGCAGGTAGTTCTTGCCCTGATCGTCGATGAGGGCGCCCATCGCCTGCTTGTAGGAGCCCGACAGCTCGTCCGGCATCGCCTGCGCGATGTCGTGCACCGACTTCTCGATCAGCGCGGACAGCTGCTCGATCTTGCGGGCCATGCCGGTGAAGTTGTACTGGCTCCGGTCCGCCAGGTCCTCGTCGATGGTGGTGAGGAACTCCCCGGTCAGCGCGAAGATCATCGCGTTGATCTCCGGCGTGGGCATGATGCTCAACTGCGGCCGCCCCCGGTGGTGCGCGGGCAGGCCGGAGCGGCCGCTCCCCGGGTTCTGCGGGAGCGGCTCTCGGCACGGGGATCAGCGGCGGCCATGCCCGCCCGTGTCGTCGCCGAACACACCATTCGCCTCGGCCCGGCTGCTGTACTTGCTGATGCCTTCGAGGTTGGTGTCGCGGGTCGAGCGCACCAGGTAGATCTGGTCCTTCATCGCGGCGGTGCTGGCGCTGAGCGCGTCCCGGAAACCGGTCATGGTCTCCGTGACCTTCTGCGTCTCCTCGCGGTCCCGCTCGGTGGCCTTCTGGCTCATCTCGTCGGTGCCCGCCGCCGTGCCGACCCAGCCCGCCGTCCCGTACACGTCGTCCCGGAACTCGTTGAGGATCGACATGGCCAGATCCGCGATCTGGTCCTGCTGCTCGGTCAACGAAGCCACCCGGTGCGGGTCGAAGTAGTAGCGTCCGGCCATCTCAGTTCTCACCGTCCTCGTCGAGCGCGTCCCGCCAGGCGGCCTTGTCACCGTCCGGCTGCGACCGCTCCTCGTCGTCGTCGCGGAGCACCTCGGGGCCGAAGATCCGCTCCCAGTCCACCTCGAAGCCCGGCAGCTCCGGAATCGCGCTGCTCGGCTCGGTGAACGGCATCATCGCCTTCATCACATGCCGGTTCATCGCGATGCGGGCCTCGCTCGCCGCCTCCATGACGCTGGCGGCCAGGGCCTGGGGCGACATGTCGCGGTACTTGTCCTCAAGGAACTCGAGGCTGGTCAACTCCCCCTGCGGGCCCACCGTGCAGCGCACCGCACGGTCGGAGGAGACGCGGGCGAACGATGCCTGCCGCAGTTCGCGTTCGGTCCGCGCGATGGCTTCCTGGGCCTGCTGGAGTTCGGCCATCGCCGTCTCCAGGCGCTTCTCCAGAGGTTCCGGCACGCCTTGGTCCTCTCTCCGTTCCGTGTCGTCCCTCGTGCGGGCCGGCCGGGCCGGCCCCCACGATGATCAACTCTGCTGATTCTGCTCATGCCCGCCCGGTAAGGAAAGCGGGTCCGGCTCACCATCCCTATGGGATACGTCTCTTCGGCCCCGTGGGGCGCGGCATCCTCGGGGTCACCGTCCGATCACCGCGGGACTGCCGCCCTCCTCGGTCCCCCAGACGTCCTCGTCCTCCTCCAGGTAGGCGGAGGAACTGGTGGTCCGCCGGCCGCTGTCCTGCTCCTCCTCGCCCCGCGTCTCACCACCGCTGCTGGTGGTCGTGGGCCGGGGGGCGGGGGCCAGAAAGGTATCTTCGCCCTCCTGCCGGTTCCAGGCCCCGCGGCGTCGGCGCTTGCGGCGCTCGCTCTCCTCGGCCGCGTCGACCAGGACGGCACGCACCCGTTCGCCGTTGCCCTTCTCCCCGGCTCCGCCGGCCCCCATGCCCGCGCCGCCCATCGGCATACCCGGCGAGCCGGGCATGCCGGGGCTGCCCGGGGCGCCGGGTGTCTGGCCGGGGGCTGCGGGCGTCTGCCCGGGGGGGAGCCCGTTGCCGGAGCCGTCGCCGAGCGGGCCGCCCCCGAGGGCGGAGAGGCTGTTGTCGAGGCCGGCGGAGTTTCCTCCACCGTTGTTGAGGCCGAGGTCGGACAGCGGCAGGTCGCGGGAGATGGTGCTCGGTCCCCCGGAGCCGTTGCCGGTACCGTTGCCGTTGAGCCCGAGGTTGTCGAGGTCCAGCCGGTCGCGGGTCTCCCGGTCCAGGTCCGAGTTGAGCCCGTCCAGGTCCACGGTGCGGGTGTTGCCATCCGGGTCGGTGATCGTCGTACGCCCGGTATCCGGGTCCACGATCTGGGTGGTGCCGTCCGGAAACGTCGTCTTGAGCATCCCGTTGTCCAGCACCGTCTTCGACCCGTCCGGGTTGGTGACCGTCGCGCCGTGCGTCAGGTCGACGGTCTTCGTCGAGCCGTCCGGGTTCGTGGTCGTCAGCTCTCCGGTGTCGGGGTCGAACGAGCTGCGGCTGCCGTCCGGGAACACGTTGTCCAGATCGCCGTCGGGGCCCAGCGAGGTGCGCCCGCCCGTCGGGGTCTCCAGTCCGTCGCCGTTGCCGCCGAGACCGAGGTCGCCCAGCCCGTCGAGCCCACCGTTGGGACCGTTCAGACCGCCCAGGTTGCCCAGATTGCTGGTCGACGTACTGCCGTCGGGGTTCGTCGTGACGGTCTCCCCGGTCCGGGGATCGACGACCTGCTTTGAACCGTCCGGGAACGTCGTCGTCAGATTCCCGTCCCGGTCCAGCGACGTGACCGAGCCGTCCGGATTCGTGATCCTCGCACCGTCGCCCAGATCCACCGTGCTCGTCGAACCGTCCGGGTTCGTGGTCGTCAGCTCTCCGGTGTCGGGGTCGAA
>NZ_QWFA01000198.1 GCF_003501885.1 Streptomyces globisporus | reverse complement strand
CCCCCGCTCTCCCCCTCACTGGTCCGCGTGGGTTATCCACAGGACCCCCATCCGAGTCCGGGTCCTGGGATGCTGGGACGGTCGGGGCGCGGCGCGCGGTGGATCGGGCGTGGGGCGTGTGGGGTCGCGGGGAACGCGGCATATTCGAAAAGTGGGGGACTCGCAGTCGTGGAGAACGTGGAGAACAGGGTGCGCGTGGTCATCGCCGAGGATTCGGTCCTGCTCCGGGAGGGGCTCACCCGGCTGCTCACCGATCTCGGGCACGACGTGGTCGCGGGGGTCGGGGACGCGGAGGCGCTGCTCAAGACCGTGGCGGAGCTCGACGCCGAGCAGGCGCTTCCCGATGTGGTGGTCGCCGACGTGCGGATGCCGCCGACGCACACCGACGAGGGAGTGCGCGCGGCGGTGCGGCTGCGTAAGGACTACCCGGGCATCGGGGTGCTGGTCCTCTCCCAGTACGTGGAGGAGCAGTACGCCACGGAGCTGCTGGCGGGCAGCAGCCGGGGGGTGGGATATCTGCTGAAGGACAGGGTGGCCGAGGTCCGCGAGTTCGTGGACGCGGTCGTCCGGGTGGCGCAGGGCGGGACGGCGCTGGACCCGGAAGTGGTGGCGCAGCTGCTGGGCCGCAGCCGCAAGCAGGACGTGCTGGCCGGGCTGACCCCGCGTGAGCGGGAGGTCCTCGGTCTGATGGCCGAGGGCCGGACGAACTCCGCCATCGCCCGGCAGCTCGTGGTGAGCGACGGGGCGGTCGAGAAGCACGTCAGCAACATCTTCCTGAAGCTGGGGCTCTCGCCCAGCGACGGCGACCACCGGCGCGTCCTCGCCGTGCTGACCTATCTGAATTCCTAGATATCTGACACTCTGTCAGATATCTCAGATATTGAGCATCCAAAGAAGCACCCGGAGGCGCCCCGGGAAGGGGCGGAGAGGACGAGGGCCTAGGGCCAAAGGCCCAGGGGGCGGGCATCTCCAGTCCATGATCGGGGTTCGGCATAACGTGACAAGCCTTACTAAAAGGGTGTCTCAAAACAGCGTCCACCATATGATCGGTCCCTGGAGGGCAACCTACGCAGACGTAGGGTGGCCTCTGGGATCCGCCGGCCGCCGGACGGTTCCGAACCGCCGCCCCAAGGGAGGTCCAGTTCAGTGACGAGCCAGGTCAGTAGCGCGGCAGAGAAGGCCGATGAGGCCAACGACGCCGTCCTCGGGGGCCAGCGAGCCCCTCTGTCAGGTACGACGGGAACCACGGGCGGCGACGGGAAGGAAGTCCGCCGCCTGGACCGGGTGATCATCCGATTCGCGGGCGACTCGGGTGACGGTATGCAGCTCACGGGTGACCGGTTCACCTCGGAGACCGCTTCCTTCGGCAACGATCTCTCCACCCTGCCGAACTTCCCGGCGGAGATCCGCGCCCCCGCAGGCACGCTCCCGGGGGTCTCTTCCTTTCAGCTCCACTTTGCCGATCATGACATTCTGACTCCGGGCGACGCCCCCAACGTCCTGGTCGCGATGAATCCCGCCGCGTTGAAGGCGAACATCGACGACGTACCGCGCGGCGCGGAAATCATTGTGAACACCGACGAGTTCACGAAGCGGCCGATGGCGAAAGTGGGATATGCGACCAGTCCGCTGGAGGACGGTTCGCTGGAGGCCTACAACGTCCACCCGGTGCCGCTGACGACGCTGACGCTGGAGGCGCTGAAGGAGTTCGGGCTCCCCCGCAAGGAGGCCGAGCGGTCCAAGAACATGTTCGCGCTCGGGCTGCTGTCGTGGATGTACCACCGGCCGACCGAGGGGACGGAGGCGTTCCTGCGGGCCAAGTTCGCGAAGAAACCGGAGATCGCCGAGGCGAATGTGGCGGCCTTCCGGGCCGGGTGGAATTTCGGCGAGACGACCGAGGACTTCGCGGTCTCCTACGAGGTCGCCCCGGCGTCGCAGGCCTTCCCCACCGGCACCTACCGCAACATCTCGGGGAACCTCGCCCTGTCCTACGGTCTGATCGCCGCCGGGCAGCTGGCGGACCTGCCGCTCTACCTGGGCTCGTACCCGATCACCCCGGCCTCGGACATCCTGCACGAGCTCTCCCGGCACAAGAACTTCGGTGTGCGGACCTTCCAGGCCGAGGACGAGATCGCCGGGATCGGGGCGGCGCTGGGTGCCGCGTTCGGCGGGGCGCTGGGCGTCACGACGACGTCCGGCCCCGGTGTGGCGCTGAAGTCGGAGACGATCGGGCTCGCGGTCTCCCTGGAGCTGCCGCTGCTGATCATCGACATCCAGCGCGGCGGTCCGTCGACCGGGCTGCCGACCAAGACCGAGCAGGCCGACCTGCTCCAGGCGATGTACGGGAGGAACGGTGAGGCCCCGGTTCCGATCGTGGCCCCGCAGACCCCGGCGGACTGCTTCGACGCCGCGATCGACGCGGCCCGGATCGCCCTGACGTACCGGACGCCGGTCTTCCTGCTCTCCGACGGTTATCTGGCCAACGGCTCCGAGCCCTGGCGCATCCCGGAGACGGACTCGCTGCCCGACCTCAAGACGCCCTTTGCCACCGGGCCGAACCACACTCTGGCCGACGGCACCGAGGTCTTCTGGCCCTACAAGCGCGACCCCCAGACCCTGGCCCGCCCCTGGGCGGTTCCCGGGACGGCCGGCCTGGAGCACCGCATCGGCGGGATCGAGAAGCAGGACGGCACCGGCAACATCTCCTACGACCCGGCCAACCACGACTTCATGGTCCGCACGCGCCAGGCCAAGGTGGACGGCATCGAGGTTCCCGACCTGGAGGTCGACGACCCGGCCGGGGCTGCGACGCTGGTGCTCGGCTGGGGGTCGACGTACGGGCCGATCACCGCCGCCGTCCGACGGCTCCGCGCGGCCGGACAGCCCATCGCCCAGGCCCACCTGCGCCATCTCAACCCCTTCCCGAAGAATCTCGGCGAGGTACTGAAGCGCTACGACAAGGTCGTCGTGCCGGAGATGAACCTCGGCCAGCTCTCGATGCTGCTGCGGGCGAAGTATCTGGTCGACGCCCACAGCTACAACCAGGTCAACGGAATGCCGTTCAAGGCCGAGCAGCTCGCCACGGCCCTCAAGGAGGCCATCGATGCCTGACACCGACGAACTGCGGCACAACGAACTGCTGCAGCTGGTGCCGAAGGCCGAGGCGAAGCAGTCCATGAAGGACTTCAAGTCGGACCAGGAAGTGCGCTGGTGCCCCGGCTGCGGCGACTACGCGGTCCTCGCCGCCGTCCAGGGCTTCATGCCGGAGCTGGGGCTGGCGAAGGAGAACATCACCTTCGTCTCCGGCATCGGCTGCTCCTCCCGCTTCCCGTACTACATGAACACGTACGGGATGCACTCCATCCACGGCCGGGCCCCGTCCATCGCGACCGGGCTCGCCACCTCCCGCCGGGATCTGTCGGTGTGGGTGGTCACCGGTGACGGCGACGCGCTCTCCATCGGCGGCAACCACCTCATCCACGCCCTGCGCCGCAACGTCAACCTCAAGATCCTGCTGTTCAACAACCGGATCTACGGGCTGACCAAGGGCCAGTACAGCCCCACCTCCGAGGTCGGCAAGATCACCAAGTCGACGCCGATGGGGTCGCTCGACGCCCCCTTCAACCCGGTGTCGCTGGCCATCGGCGCGGAGGCGACGTTCGTGGCGCGGACGGTCGACTCCGACCGCAAGCACCTCACCAGCGTGCTGCGCGCGGCAGCCGAGCACTCGGGCACAGCACTGGTGGAGATCTACCAGAACTGCAACATCTTCAACGACGGCGCTTTCGAGGTCCTGAAGGACAAGGAGCAGGCGGCCGAGGCCGTCATCCGCCTCGAACACGGGCAGCCGATCCTCTTCGGCTCGCAGGAGCCGAAGGGTGTCGTCCGCGATCCGGCCACCGGAGATCTCCAGGTCGTGGCCGTCACGGAGGAGAACCGCTCGCAGGTCCTCGTCCACGACGCCCACGCGGAATCGCCCACGACGGCGTTCGCTCTGTCCCGGCTCGCCGACGCGGACACCCTCCACCACACCCCGATCGGGGTGCTGCGCAGTGTGCAGCGGCCCGTCTACGACACCCTGATGTCGGACCAGCTGGACGCCGCCGTCGAGCGGGACGGCAAGGGCGACCTCGGCTCGCTCCTCGCGGGCAACGACACCTGGACGGTCATCGGCTGAGCCGAAGCGAGTTCCGTACCCACCTCACCGGGGCCCGGGTCCGATCCCTCAGGATCGGGCCCGGGCCTCGTCGTATGCCTCGCGTGCCGCCTGCACAGCGTCCACCTGGCGTTCGATCCAGCGGCCGAGCTCCGACACCTGCTCGGCGGCCCCGATGCCGAGCGGGGTGAGCGAGTAGTCCACCCTCGGCGGGATCACCGGCTTCGCGTCCCGGTGGACGAAACCGTCGCGCTCCAGCGTCTGGAGGGTCTGGGCCAGCATCTTCTCGCTGACGCCGCCCACCTCGCGGCGCAGTTCGCTGAAGCGGTACGAGCGCTCCAGCAACGCCACCAGAACGAGCACGCCCCAGCGGCTCGTCACATGCTCCAGGATCAGCCGGGACGGGCACATGGGCTGCTTGATGTCCGCGATCGCACTCACTGCCATACCAGTACCTTACTTCAAAGTGGGTACTTTCCCAGGGTTAGCGCTTCCCCTAGGGTGGTGCCAGAAACGCGGAAACGCACCAGCTGATCGCAATCGGAGCCCCCATGAGCATCGTTGTCACCGGAGCCACTGGCGCCCTCGGCCGCCTCGTCGTCGACGCCCTGCTGGCCACGGTCCCGGCCGCCGAGGTCGTCGCCCTCGTGCGCGACAAGGAGAAGGCGGCCACGCTGGCCGCCCGGGGCGTGGAGCTGCGCATCGCGGACTACAGCGCACCCGAGACCCTCGCCGGAGCCTTCGGGTCCGGCGACCGGGTGCTGCTGATCTCCGGCAGCGAGGTGGGCCGACGGGTGGCGCAGCACGCCGCGGTGATCGACGCGGCCAAGGCGGCGGGTGTCGCCCAGCTCGCGTACACCGGCATCCTCGGCGGACCGGACGCGGACTTCGCCCTGGCCGACGAGCACAAGGCGACCGAGCAGCTGATCCTCGACTCCGGGCTGCCGTACACCTTCCTGCGCAACGGCTGGTACACGGAGAACTACACCGCCAACCTGGCCCCGGTCCTGGAGCACCGCGCGGTCGTCGCCAACGCGGGCGAGGGCCGTATCGCCTCCGCCCCCCGGGCCGACTTCGCCGCCGCCGCGGCCGCCGTGCTGACCGGTGAGGGCCACCTGAACACCGCGTACGAGCTGAGCGGCGACACCGCCTGGTCGCTCGCGGAGTACGCCGCGGTGATCTCCGAGCTGACCGGGGGGACGATCGCGTACAACAACGTCCCGGCCGCCGCGCACCAGGAGATCCTGGTCGGCGCGGGGCTGCCCGAGGACTTCGCGGCGATCCTCGTCGACGTGGACGAAGCGATCGAGCGCGGCCGCCTCGCGGGCACGAGCGGCGACCTCGCCCGGCTCATCGGCCGCCCGACGACGCCCCTCGCCGAGACCGTGCGCGCCGCCCTGGGCGCCGCCTGAGCCACGACGCACCCCTCACGAACTCACCCACGCAGCACTGTCATGAGCGTTTCCGTGAGACGGCTATGACACGGAGCCCTTCCGGCGCTACCGTCGTGCCGTCGGCCGGACAGGACCGACACGGGCGGGCCGGCTGGGAGGGCACACGTGGAGGGCAAGAACGAGCAGCGGGCGGGCCTGCTGTACGGAGTCGGCGCGTACGGGATGTGGGGCCTGGTCCCCCTGTTCTGGCCGCTGCTCGAACCGTCCGGGGCGATCGAGATCCTCGCCCACCGGATGGTCTGGTCTCTGGGCGTCGTCGCCGTCGCCCTGCTGGCCGTCCGCCGCTGGGCCTGGATCGGCGAGCTGGTCCGCGACCGGCGCAAGCTGGGACTGATATCGGTGGCGGCGGCGACGATCTCCGTCAACTGGGGCCTGTACATCTGGGCCGTGAACAACGGGCACGTCGTCGAGGCCTCGCTCGGCTACTTCATCAACCCGCTGGTCACCATCGCCCTGGGCGTCCTGATGCTGGGCGAACGGCTTCGGCCCGCCCAGTGGGCCGCGGTGGCCATCAGCGTGGCCGCCGTCCTTGTTCTGGCGATCGGGTACGGCAAGCCGCCCTGGGTCTCGCTGGTACTGGCGTTCTCCTTCGCCACGTACGGCCTGGTGAAGAAGAAGGTGAACATGGGCGGCCTGGAGTCCCTGGCCGCCGAGACCGCCGTGCTCTTCGTGCCCGCGCTCGGCTTCCTGCTCTGGCTGGCCGCCACCGGCGGATCGACGTTCACGGCCGGGGGCGCGGGGCACGGGTTCCTGCTCGCCGCGACGGGCATCGTCACCGCCCTCCCACTGATCTGCTTCGGCGCGGCGGCGATCCGGGTGCCGCTGTCCACGCTGGGGCTCCTCCAGTACCTGGCACCGGTCTTCCAGTTCGGTCTGGGCGTCCTCTACTTCCACGAGGCGATGCCGCCCGAGCGGTGGGCCGGGTTCGCCCTCGTCTGGCTCGCCCTGTCCCTGCTGACCTGGGACGCCCTGCGTACCGCGCGGCGCAACCGGGCGCTGGCGGCGGAGCTGCTGGCGACGGCGGCTGCCGCCCCGGCCGCCGCGACCCCGGACCTCACGCCGACACCGGGCCCCACGTCGACACCCCCGGACGCCACCCAGCAAAAGATTACCTAGTTGCTTTTCTTACTCGGTTACGTTTCTCTGGTCGCGGACGACCGGAAGCGTGACCGAGGGAGAGGCATGGGCATGACCGACGTACTCATCGTGGGAGCGGGACCCACCGGGCTGGTGCTGGCCTGCGATCTGGCCCGGCGCGGGACCGCCGTACGGATCGTGGACCGGTCCCCCGCACCGCCGCGCACCTCGCGCGCCAAGGGTCCCAACGCCCGGTCCCTGGAGATCCTGGACGGCCTCGGGGTGGCCGAGGAGGTGCTCGCCGCCGGTTCGGCCCCACTCCCGATGGTGAAGTACCGCGACCGCCTCCCGGTCGCGGAGACCGATCCGTGGGCGGACTCCGCGCCGTCCCCGGACGCCCCCTACGACCGGGGCCGGCTGATCGCCCAGTGGCGGCTGGAGGAGATCCTCCGCGACCGGCTGGCCGGGTACGGCGTCCGCGTCGAGCTGGGCCGCGAGGTCACGGGGCTGGCGGAGGGGCCCGGCGGGCGGCACGTGGACGTGATGTTCGCGGAGGGCCGGACGGAACGCGCGCGGTACGTCGTCGGGTGCGACGGCGCCCACAGCTCCGTACGGAAGCTGCTCGGGATCGGGTTCGAGGGGACCACCGCCGAGGACCAGGTGATGGTCTGCGGCGATGTCGACCTGGCTGATGGCGCCCTGGACCGTACCCGCTGGCACCAGTGGTTCGACGAGGACGGCGCGGTCATGCTCTGCCCGATCCCCGGTACGCGGACGGGCTGGTGGTTCCAGGCGGGGCCGGAGCGGGACGGGCGGGGCCGGCCGCTCGCGCCCACCGCCGACGGGTTCCGGCGGCTGCTCGCCCGCCACACCGCGCTGGCCGGCCGGGCCCTGACGCGGGCCGAGCTGCTGTCGACGTACCGGGTCAACGTGCGGATGGCGGACCGCTTCCGCGCCGGGCGGGTCTTCCTCGCGGGCGACGCGGCGCACGTCCACGCCGTCGCGGGCGGCCTCGGCATGAACACCGGCATCCAGGACGCGTTCAACCTGGGCTGGAAGTTGGGTCTGGTGCTCGCCGGTCACGCGGGGGCGAAGCTGCTGGACACGTACGAGGAGGAGCGGCTTCCGGTGGCGGCCCGGACCCTGGACCTCACCTCGGAGCGGCTGCGGGCCACGCTGGAGGCGATCCGCCGGCCCGGTGGCGGCCTGGACGCGGCGATCACCCCGGACACGACGGGCCTGGGCGTCGGCTACCGCTGGAGCTCCCTGGCCCGAGGCCACGCCGACACCGTCCGGCAGATCGGGGACGGCTTGCCGGACGCGCCGCAGGCCGGGGACCGGGCACCCGACGCCCCGTGTGTGAACGCCCTCACCGGGGCCCGCACCCGGCTCCACCGCGTCTTCGCGGGTCCCCACACCACCGTCCTCGGCTTCGGCCCCGGCAGCGCGGCGGTCCTGCGCGAGGTGGCGGCCTCGTACGGCGACGCCGGGGTGCGGACCTGCCGCGTGTACGCGGCGCATGAGGACCGGGCGGCGTCCAGCCCGGGAACGGCGGTCGTCGACGACGAGGGCCACGCGGCCGCCGCGTACGGGACGGGAGCCTCCGACGGCAGGGGCACGGGCACCCTCGTCGTCGTCCGCCCCGACCACCACCTGGGCCTGTCCGCCCCGGCGGACGACGCCCGCTCCGGACACGCCTGTCTGCGCAGGCTCCATGGATCGGAACGGTTCTCCGGCATTGGTGGACGCCGCCCGTAAAGGCTGATTGAGTGCCCGGATGGGGACTGTCCTGGGGGCCATGAGGAACGTGCGGTGGCACGAGCTGCAGCATGCGTACGGCTCCGCGTCCCAGGTTCCCGGGGTGCTGTCGCGGATCGCCTGGGGCGACGCGCCGACCTCGGACGAGGCGCTGAACGATCTGGAGCGGTGGATCGGCACCCCGCCCGTCTTCGACTCGACGGCGGCGACGGTGCCGTTCCTCTGGGAGCTGGCGGCGACGGACACGGTCCGGGACCGGGCGGGCGTACTGGACCTGCTCGCCACGATCCTCGCCGCCGGAAACCCCGAGCACCCCGCGTGGACCCGCGCCGCGCACGAGGCGGTGGCGGAGGGGCGCGGCACGGCCGTCCGGCTGGCCGCAGCGGTGCCGGACGGGCGCGAGGCACGCCGTACACACCGCACATCCGGATCGCCCGCCACACCCGAACCCGGGGGCCCGTCCTCCGCGCAGGCCCTGCGCACGGCGGCGACGCGGCTGCTGGCCGCGATCGACGGGCACACGTGCCCCGCCTGCCCCGCCCCTTCCCCGGACGCGGCCTAGCCGGGAGGACCTCAGGTCAGCTCGGCCTCGATCCCGTCCATCACGTTCCTCCAGTGCGTACGCCGCTCCTCGCGCTCCTCGGCGCTCGCCAGGCGCTCCTGGTGGAAGCGCAGCACGGTCCGGTCCTCGGAGCTGCCGGGGGTCACGGCCACCTGGACGGTGGAGGTCCCGTGGGTGAGGCGGACCCGGTCGCCGGGGCGGTAGCTGCGGATCTCGCCCTCGACACCGTCCGCCGTACGGTACGGGGCCCCCTTCTCGGTGGGCAGCGGGCCGTCGAGGCCGAGCCAGAGCGCGGCGCCCTCCGGGCCGGCGACGAAGTCCCACACTGCGGTCAGCGGTCGGTGGATGGTCCGGGAGACGCCGATCTCCCATCCTGCGTCCTGCGTGAGTCCGGTCGGCATGACGGATACCCCTTCGTCTGTCGGTTCTGGTCAGTCGGTGGCTTCTCCGTCGGGGACGGTGAGCCGGGCGCGGTGGGCGCGGACCTTGTGCCGGTTGCCGCAGCGCTCCATCGAGCACCAGCGGCGCTTGCCGGGGCGGGAGGTGTCCACGAACAGCAGAGCGCAGTCGTGCGCGCCGCAGGTGCGGATCCGGTGGGCGTACGCCCCGGTGAACAGGTCGATCGCGTCGCGGGCGACGGTGGACAGCAGCTCGCTCCCGGTGCCGCCCGGCGTCCATGACCGCTCACCGCCCGCGGTCAGCCGGGACGCCAACGACGGCCGGGCCGCCGCGTCGTTGAGGGTGGCGAGGTCGTCCGGGGCCGGAGGCTCTTCCCGCACCCAGCTCTCCGTGATCCGCCAGAGCGCATCGCGCAGCGCCCGCGCGTCCCCCACCTCCGCCGCGCTCACGGCGAGCCCGCCGCCCCCACCGGAGCCGGCCCCGAGCCCACCCGGCAGCCGGCTCTCCTCCGCCCAGCGCATCAGGTCGGCCGGCTCGTGCAGCACCTCGAAGTACGACAGCGGGCCGGGTCCACCGGTCGGCAGCAGCTCCAGACACAGCGCGCCCGGATCGAACCGGAACGAACTGCCGTCCGGGTGCCGCAGCAACAGCCCCGGCGTGGTGGTTGCCTTTCCGCTCATGTAACCACTATAAACGGTTTCCATGACAGAGACACCCGCACAGCCACTGTCCTGGAAGCTCGTGATCGACAGCGCCGACCCGCACGCCCAGGCCGGCTTCTGGGCGGAGGCCCTGGGCTACGTCGTCGAGGACAACAGCCCGCTGGTCGAGCAGTTGCTCGCGGCCGGAGCCGTGCCCGAGGCCGTCACGACCCACGCCCACGGCCGCCGCGCCTGGCTCGACCTGGCGGCGGCCCGGCACCCGGACGACCCGTACGACGAGGTCAGCGGTTCGGGGCAGGGGCGGCGACTGCTGTTCCAGCGGGTACCGGAGCCGAAGACGGCGAAGAACCGCATCCACATCGACGTGCACTCCGCCCCGGGCCGGCGCGACGCGGAGGCGGAACGGCTGACGGCGCTGGGCGCGCGGGCGCTGCGCACGGTCGACGAGCAGGGCGGAAGCTGGATCGTCATGACGGACCCCGAGGGCAACGAGTTCTGCCTGAACTGAACCCGCCCCCGGGGCCCGGTCGCCGAACTACCGCCGCAGCCCGCGCAGCAGCAGGTCCACCAGCCGCCGCGGATCGTAACGCGGGTCGTCGTCCCGCCCCACGCACAGATTCCCGACCCCGCGCATCAGCTCATAGGGCTGGATGCCGGGCCGGACCTCCCCCGCACCGACCGCCGCGTCGAGCAACTGCCCGCAGACGGGGACCAGGCGGTCGAGGAAGTAGGCGTGCAGCGCCTCGAAGCCGCCGCTGTCCGAGCGCAGCGCGTCGGCGAGCCCGTGCTTCGTGACCAGGAAGTCGACGAAGAGGTCCACCCACCGCTCCAGCGCGGTGAACGGGGAATCCTCCTCGGCCAGCAGGGCCGGCCCCGCCTCGGCGCAGGCCTCGACCTGGTGGCGGTAGACGGCCACCACCAGGTCCGCCCGGGTCGGGAAGTGCCGGTAGATCGTGCCCATCCCGACCCCGGCGCGCTTGGCGATCTCGCGGATCGGCGCGTCGACCCCCGAGGTCACGAACACCTCCGCGGCGGCGGCGAGCAGCGTCTGCTGATTGCGCACCGCGTCGGCCCGCTTCGGTCGGGCGGGCACCCCTCCGGCTTCATCGGCGGCAGCCACCGCACACCCCTCTCCTCGCCCACCGCGCAGTGAGCCGTTGACAAAGCGGAACAGCGCTCCGTATCGTAAATGGAACAACGCTCCGCTTCACTTTAGCCGAAGCCGGACGCCTCCACTCCCCTGCCCCGCCCTCCTCCGATCCGCGGCAGGGGCCTGCCTCCCGGAAGGGCTTCCCCATGCGTACCGCCTCCCCCGTCCTCTCCGTCGCCCCCCTGGTACTGCCCACCCC
>NZ_QWFA01000197.1 GCF_003501885.1 Streptomyces globisporus | reverse complement strand
TTTCGGCGGGGGCGGCGGCGGAGGCGGCTCCGGCTCGGAGACCGCGACGCAGCTCCCGTCGCCCGCCACGGCGATCGAGGAACCGCTCCCGTCCTGCCCGATCGAGGCCACCGCGCAGTTGTCGGCGGTCGCGGGCAGCGGTACGGCTGTCAGCCAGAGAAGTGCGGCGGCCGCCGTGAGCCGCGCGATGCGTGATCCGTACACGACGGGGAGCATGATCCACGCCACCGGAGAACACGCGGCCGGCGCAGGCGATTCGCCTGATCGTGCGGTTCATGGGTCATTCGTGTTTGCCGGGCCGGCCCGACCCGCCGAATTCTTCTCGGACTTCCTTTGAACGCGACCCCGTCGGCGTCCCGTACCTAGGGCCACGAACGGCGCGGTCCCGCGCCGGAATCACCAGCGCTACGACGAAGCACCACGGGAGTCGACATGAACACCTGGCGCAACGCCTCGCTCGCGGTCACCGCGGCGGCTCTGTTGACGCTCACGACGGCGTGCGGTCAGGAGCAGGGCGGCACGTCACCGAACGGCCAGGCGGTGGGCAACGCCGCCCCGGCCCAGCAGCCCGCCGAGAGCGGGTACGGATCGGCCGGCGGGGGATACGGCTCCGGGGCCGACGCGGAGGCGGCGGAACCGAAGGAGGCCGGCCAACTCGCCGTCCAGGAAAGCAAGAAGCTCGGAAAGGTGCTCACCGACAGCGAGGGCTTCACGCTCTACCGCTTCGACAAGGACACCGCGAACCCGCCGAAGTCGAACTGCGACGGCGACTGCGCCACGGCCTGGCCGGTGGTGGCGTCGGGCAACGCCGTTGCCGCGGCCGGCACCGACGAGGAACTGCTCGGCGAGGTCACCCGTCCCGACGGCACCAGCCAACTCACCGTCGACGGCTGGCCGATGTACCGGTACGCCAAGGACACCGCCCCCGGCCACCCGGACGGGAAGAAGGCGGCGAAGAACGCCGACAGCGAGGCGGTCGCCGAACCGGCCGATCCCGCGGGACTTTCCGTCCGCAAGGACCCGGAACTCGGCGACATCGTGGTGGACGGCCGGGGCATGACGGTTTACCGCTTCACCAAGGACTCCGCCTGGCCGATGAAGACGGCCTGCACCGGCGAGTGCCTCAAGAAGTGGCCGGTGGTCGCCCCCGTGGCCAAGAATGCGGTGGACGGTGTCACGACGAAGGGATTCGTCACCTTCGACCGCCCCGACGGCATCAAGCAGCAGACCATCGACTGCTGGCCGATCTACACCTTCGCGGGCGACAAGAAGCCCGGGGACACCAACGGGCAGGGCGTCGGCGGAACCTGGTACGCCGTTTCCCCGGATTCCAAACTCGTCGGCGCCGCCAAGTAGTCCCGGACTCCGCAGAACAATCGCCCAGGAGCCCCAAGTGGCCCCGAACCACCGGGAAACGGCGCCCGGAGTACCGGTCCGTCGCTGTCCGCACACGCGCAGCGACGGACCGGCCGGGTATGCCACCTGAGTGTGACCAATAGCGGATCGCCAATTTCCGTTTCCACTCGCTCTCTTGGCGGCCGATCAGTAGCCTCTGGTCAACACTGACCATGAACATGGCCGGATCGCCGTGGCGAACTTGTTGGAGACATCGATGGAGCGTCCCGCCTGGGCACCGCAGGGCATAGACATTTCGGTGCCGAGCGTGTCCCGCATGTACGACTTCTATCTGGGCGGATCGCACAATTTCGAGGTGGACCGGGAAGCCGCGCGCAAGGCCATGGAGTTCCTCCCGGGCCTTCCCAAGATCATGCAGGCCAATCGCGCCTTTATGCGCCGGGCCGTCCGCCACGCCGTCGACTCGGGCATCGACCAGTTCCTGGACATCGGCTCCGGCATCCCGACGTTCGGCAACGTCCACGAGGTCGCCCAGGCCGCCGACCCCGGCGCCAAGGTGGCGTACGTCGACCACGACCCGGTCGCCGTCGCCCACAGCCAGGCCGTGCTGGAGGGCAACGACCGCGCGGTGATCGCCGCCGCCGACCTGCGCCGCCCCAAGGAGATCCTGGCGAACCCGGAGATCACCGGACTGCTCGACCTGGACCGGCCGGTGGCCCTGCTGCTCGTCGCGGTGCTCCACTTCATCGAGGACGCCGACGACCCGCGCGGTGCGGTCGCCGAACTGCGGGAGGCCCTGGCCCCCGGCAGCCTGATCGTCCTGACCCACGCCTCGTACGAGGGCATCCCGCTGCCCAAGGAGGAGGCGGCCGGGACGGTCGGCGTCTACAAGAACATCCGCAACCCGCTGATCATGCGCTCGCACGAGGAGATCAGCCAGTTCTTCGAGGGCTACGAGATGGTCGAACCGGGACTCGTGTCGATGCCCGAATGGCGGCCCGACACCCCGCACTCGCCGGAGCAGGAAGACCCGTACGCCTTCTCGGGCTTCGGCGGGGTCGGGCGCAAGGCGTGAGCATTCCCGCCCAGGCGTCCGGAGAGCCGGACGCGGAACCCGACGGCCCCGAGGGCCGGCTCCGGAGATTCGCCAGAATCTGGAGCCGGGCCATCTTCCCCCTGACCGCCACCTCCCTGACCCGGCCGGAGTTCGAACAGCATCTGCTGCCCTTGGCACGCGAGCTGAACGGCATCCTGCACGCCCACCCCTTCGACGCCTCGCCCGCCCAGCGGATCGGCGCGGCCCTGATCGACGCGCACTGCACCGATCCGGACGCCCTCAGCTCCACGCTCGGCGTCGTCGACTCCTACCTCGTCCTCTACTGCGGCGGCAACGGACCAGGCCCGCTCTCCACCGAGGACGGCCGGGCCCGCTGCGCCCGCATCCAGCACACGCTGGCCGCCGGGTTCACCGGCGCCCTGCGCGAGCGAACCCTCGCCGAGCAGGAGGCCATCGCCCGCTCGGCGCTGACGGCCCGTTCGCACGCCGAAGAGGCCCTGCACGCCACCGAGGCCCGGTTCCGCGCGGTCTTCAAGGACGCCGCCATCGGCATCGGCATCGCCGACCTGGACGGCAACATCCTGGAGATCAACGACACGCTCACCAGGATGTTCGGCGGTCTCGAACACCACGTCCGCAGCCACAAGGTGAACGAGTGGGTCCACCCCGAGGACTCGCCCCAGGTGTGGAAGTACTACGACGAGCTGGTACGCGGCGAACGCGAGCACTACCGGGTCGAGAAGGCGTACTACCGCAACGACGGCACCGTCCTGTGGACCAACCTCACCGTCTCCCTGCTGCGGGACTCCGAGGGCCGCCCCGAGTACCAGCTCGCGCTGATGGAGGACACCACCGAGCGCCGGCTGCTCAACCTCCGGCTGCGGTACGAGGCCACCCATGACGCGCTCACCGGGCTACCCAACCGGACCCTGTTCTTCGAGCGCCTGGAGAAGGCCCTCACCGCCCAGGACGGCGTCCGCACGCCGCCGGTGACCGCCTCCTGGTCGAGGTCGCCGACCGGCTCCAGAGCTGCGCCACCGCGCCCGGCGAGATGGTCGCCCGGCTCGGCGGCGACGAGTTCGTCGCCCTGACCACCGGACCGGACACGGCCGAGGAGGTGCACGAACTGGCCGGCCGGATCCTCAACGCGCTCGCCACCCCGATCCGCCTCGACGGGCGCGAGCTCTCCGTCCGGGGCTCGATCGGCATCGTCGAGGGGCCGTCCGGGGAGCGCAGCGCCGCCGAGGTGCTGCGCAGCGCCGACATCACGATGTACCGGGCCAAGGCGGCGGGCGGCAACCGCTTCCAGCTCGCCGACGCGGAGGCCGACGCGCGCGCCATCACCCGGCACGGGCTGACCACCGCGCTCCCGGCCGCCCTGGACCGGGGCGAGTTCTTCATCGAGTACCAGCCACTCGTGCACCTCGGGGACGGCACGGTGCACGGCGCGGAGGCGCTCGTACGGTGGTGCCATCCGCAGCACGGGGTGCTCGGCCCCGACCGGTTCATCCCGCTCGCGGAGCACACCGGGCTCATCGTGCCGCTCGGCCGCTGGGTGCTGGAGGAGTCCGTACGGCAGGCGAACTTCTGGCAGGAGCGGCACAGCGACGGCGGGCCACTGCGGATCAACGTCAACCTGTCGCCGACCCAGCTGCACCATCCCCGGCTGGTCGCGGAGACGGTCGACGTGCTGGAACGTTCCGGTCTGGAGCCGGGAGCGCTCTGCCTGGAGGTGACCGAGTCCGCGCTGATCGGCGCCGACGACGATCTCCTCAAGCCGCTGCGGCAGCTCGCGGAGATGGGCGTCGACATCGCGCTCGACGACTTCGGCACGGGCTACTCGAACCTGGCCAACCTGCGCCGGCTGCCGGTGAGCGTGCTCAAGCTGGACCGTTCCTTCACCCGGGGCATGCAGCAGCACCCGGCGGACCCGGTCGACCTGAAGATCGTCGAGGGCATCGTGTCGCTCGCCCACAGCCTGGAGCTGGCCGTCACGGTGGAGGGCGTGGAGACGGGCGCACAGGCCGAGCAGCTGCGCCGGATCGGCTGCGACACCGCCCAGGGCTGGTACTACGCCCGCCCCGGGGCCCCGGACCGCATCCACTCCCTGCTGCTGGCGGACGCGGTCTGAGCGGTCGCCGGGCGGGGACCCCCGCCCGGCCGCCGGGCCCACGTCAGCCGGGTACCGGCCGGTGCTCCAGCAGCATCCGCTGGAGTTCGCGCGCGGCCCGCGGCGGGTCCACGTCGCTGCGGTGCGCCAGCGCGATCGTGCGCCGCAGCCCGCCCCCGGCCAGCGCGGTCCTGCGCAGGTCGTGGCCCGCCCGGGCGGCGACCATGCTCGGCACAACGGCGATGCCGAGCCCCGCCCGTACGAAACCGAGCACCGCGTCCATCTCGCCGCCCTCGACGGTGAACGTCGGCTCGAAACCCTCCGCGCGGCACGCGGCGAGCGTCAGCTCCCGCAGGTTGTACCCGTGCCGGAACATCACCAGCGGCGCCCCCTCCAGATCCGCGATCCGGATCGAGCCGTCCCGCCCCGGCGGCGGCTCGGTCGCCGCGGAAACCACCACCAGGTCCTCCCGCAGCAGCTCCACCGTGCTCAGCGCGGGCGAGGCGGCCGGCAGCGGCAGGACCACCAGCGCCAGATCGAGCGCTCCGCGCGCCAGTTGACGTACGAGGTCGTGCGAGCCGCCCTCCTCCAGGAGCAGCCGCACCCCCGGGTGCCGGTCGTGGAAGGCGCGCAGCAGGTCCGGCAACAGCCCGGTGCACAGGCTGGGCGTCGCCCCCAGACGCACCCGGCCGCTGCGCAGCGAGACCAGCTCCTGGACCTCGTGGCGCGCGGTCTCCGCGTCGGCGAGGATCCGCCGGGCCAGCGGCAGCAGCGCCTCGCCCGCGTCGGTGAGGGTGATGTTGCCCCGGGCCCGGCTGAACAGGTCCGCGCCCAGCTCCGCCTCCAGTGCCCGGATCTGCTGGGAGAGCGAGGGCTGCGACACATGCACCGCCTCGGCGGCCCGGGTGAAGTGCCGGGCCTCGGCGACGGCCACGAAGTAGGTGAGCTGCTGGAAGTGCATACGCCGACGATAAACCTCACCGATAGGCTCTTCCTATGGAGATCAGCCGGACCATGTCTTGGACTGATCAGGTCCTCCGCCCCTACCGTCGTGTCCATGGCATTGGCAACGCGGACGGACCGACGGCCGTCGATGACGCGTACGCTCTGGGACTCGACCGTCGGCAAGAAGACGATCATGGCCGTGACCGGTCTGTTCATGCTCGGATATCTCGTCGCCCACATGGTGGGCAACCTGAAGATCTTCTTCGGACCCGGTGAGTTCGACGGGTACGCCCACTGGCTGCGCACCATGGGCGAACCGATCCTGCACTACGAGTGGGCGCTCTGGATCGTCCGCGTGGGGCTCGTGGCCGCCGTCGTCCTGCACGGCGTCTCGGCGTACCAGCTGAGCCGCCGCGACATCAAGGCGCGCCCCGCCAAATACGTCCACAAGAGGCCTCGCGCGAGCTACGCCACCCGGACCATGCGCTGGGGCGGCATCATCCTCGCGCTCTTCATCTTCTGGCACATCCTCGACCTGACGACCGGCACCGTGCACACCAGCTTCGAGGCCGGGCACCCGTACCAGAACGTCATCGACACCTTCTCCACCTGGTACGGCAACGTCATCTACATCGTCGCGGTGCTCGCCATGGGCCTCCACGTCCAGCACGGATTCTGGAGCGCCGCGCAGACGCTCGGCGTCGGCAACGCGACCCGCGACCGCCTCCTGAAGACCCTCGCCAACATCCTCGCGGCGGTGCTGACCCTGGGCTTCATCTCCGTACCCGTCGCCGTCATGACCGGAGTGGTGAGCTGACATGGCCGACTACACGCAGTACCGCACGGGCGAGCCCGCCGTCGACACGAAGGCCCCCGAGGGCCCCGTCAACGAACGCTGGGACACCCGCCGCTTCCAAGCCAAACTCGTGAACCCCGCCAACCGGCGCAAACACACGGTCATCGTCGTCGGCACCGGCCTGGCCGGCGGCGCGGCCGGCGCCACCCTCGCCGAACAGGGCTACCACGTCGTCCAGTTCTGCTTCCAGGACTCACCCCGGCGCGCCCACTCGGTCGCCGCCCAGGGCGGCATCAACGCCGCGAAGAACTACCGCAACGACGGCGACTCCATCCACCGGCTGTTCTACGACACCGTCAAGGGCGGCGACTTCCGCGCCCGGGAGTCCAACGTCCACCGGCTCGCCCAGATCTCCGTCGAGATCATCGACCAGTGCGTCGCCCAGGGCGTCCCCTTCGCCCGCGAGTACGGCGGCCTCCTCGACAACCGGTCCTTCGGCGGCGTCCAGGTCTCCCGTACGTTCTACGCGCGCGGCCAGACCGGACAGCAGCTCCTCCTCGGCGCCTACCAGGCGCTCTCCCGGCAGATCGCCACCGGCGGCGTCGAACTCCACGCCCGCACCGAGATGCTGGACCTGATCGTGGTCGACGGAAAGGCGCGCGGCATCGTCGCCCGCGACCTCGTCACCGGGAAGATCGACACCTACTTCGCCGACGCGGTCGTCCTGGCCACCGGCGGCTACGGCAACGTCTTCTACCTGTCGACCAACGCCATGAACTCCAACGCCACCGCGATCTGGCGGGCCCACCGGCGCGGCGCCTACATGGCCAACCCCTGCTTCACCCAGATCCACCCCACCTGCATCCCGCGCACCGGCGACCACCAGTCCAAGCTCACCCTGATGAGCGAGTCGCTGCGCAACGACGGCCGCATCTGGGTCCCCAAGGCCAAGGGCGACACCCGCCCGGCCAACCAGATCCCCGAGGACGAGCGCGACTACTACCTGGAGCGCATCTACCCCGCCTTCGGGAACCTGGTGCCCCGCGACATCGCCTCCCGCGCCGCCAAGAACGTCTGCGACGAGGGGCGCGGCGTCGGCCCCGGCGGGCAGGGGGTCTACCTGGACTTCGCCGAGGCCATCCAGCGCATGGGCCGCAAGGCCGTCGAGGCCAAGTACGGCAACCTCTTCGACATGTACCAGCGGATCACCGACGAGGACCCCTACACGGTCCCCATGCGGATCTATCCCGCCGTGCACTACACGATGGGCGGCCTCTGGGTCGACTACGACCTCCAGACCACCATCCCCGGCCTCTTCGCCATCGGCGAGGCCAACTTCTCCGACCACGGGGCCAACCGGCTCGGTGCCTCGGCCCTCATGCAGGGCCTCGCCGACGGCTACTTCGTCCTGCCCTCCACCATCAACGACTACCTCGCCCGCAACCCGCACACCGAGAACGTCGACGCCGGACACCCCGCCGTCGCCGAGGTGGTGGCGGAGACCGAGGACCGCATCAACCTGCTGCTCTCCGTCGACGGCGACCGCACCCCCGACTCCTTCCACCGTGAGATCGGTGAACTCATGTGGGAGTACTGCGGAATGGCCCGCACCGAGGACGGCCTGCGCCAGGCGCTCGCCAAGATCCCGGAGATCCGCGAGGAGTTCTGGCGGCGGATCAAGGTCCCCGGCACCGGCGAACAGTTCAACCAGTCGCTGGAGAAGGCGAACCGCATCGTCGACTACCTGGAGCTCGCCGAGCTCATGTGCCTCGACGCCCTGCACCGCGCCGAGTCCTGCGGCGGCCACTTCCGCGAGGAGTCCCAGACCCCGGACGGCGAGGCCGAACGGCGCGACGAGGAGTTCTCCTACGCCGCCGCCTGGGAGTTCACCGTCACCGGCGGCGCCCCCGTCCTGCACAAGGAAGACCTCGTCTTCGAGTACGTCCACCCCACCCAGCGGAGCTACGCATGAAGCTCACCCTGCGCGTCTGGCGTCAGCGCAACGCCGAAGAGCCCGGCGCCATGGCCACCTACGAAGTCGACAACATCTCCGCCGACATGTCGTTCCTGGAGATGCTCGACACCCTCAACGAGGAACTCACCCTCGCCGGAGACGAGCCCGTCGCCTTCGACCACGACTGCCGCGAGGGTATCTGCGGCGCGTGCAGTCTCGTCATCAACGGCGACGCCCACGGCCCGGAGCGCACCACCACCTGCCAGCTCCACATGCGGTCGTTCTCCGACGGCGACACGATCGACGTCGAGCCCTGGCGCGCCTCCGCCTTCCCGGTCATCAAGGACCTGGTCGTGGACCGCTCCTCGTTCGACCGGATCATCCAGTCCGGCGGCTACATCTCCGCCCCCACCGGCACCGCCCCGGACGCCCACGCCACTCCGGTGCCCAAGCCGGACGCCGACTTCGCCTTCGAGCACGCCGAGTGCATCGGCTGCGGGGCCTGCGTCGCCGCCTGCCCCAACGGCTCGGCGATGCTGTTCACCTCGGCGAAGGTCAACCACCTCAACGTCCTGCCGCAGGGCGCCCCCGAACGCGAGACCCGCGTCCTGGACATGGTGGCCCGGATGGACGAGGAGGGCTTCGGCGGCTGCACCCTGACCGGCGAATGCGCCACGGCCTGCCCGAAGGGCATCCCGCTGCCGTCGATCGCCGCGATGAACAAGGAGTGGCTGCGGGCGACCCGTAAAGTCCGCCGCTGACGCGGGAGTCGATCCCGTACGGACCCGGGTTCGCCCCCGGAGTCGTACGGGATCAGCCGCGTACGGTCAGCGCCGCAGTGCCTTCGCCAGATACGGCGCCGTACGGCTCCCGGCGGTACGCGCCACCTCCGCCGGGGTGCCGGCCGCGACGATCCGGCCGCCCCGGTCCCCGCCCTCCGGGCCCAGGTCGATGACATGGTCCGCGCCCGCCACCACGGCCATGTCGTGCTCCACGACCACCACCGTGCTCCCGTCGTCGACCAGCGCGTGCAACTGCCGCATCAGCACCTCCACATCGGCCGGATGCAGCCCCGTCGTCGGCTCGTCCAGCAGATACAGCGTGTGCCCGCGCCGGGTGCGCTGGAGCTCCGCCGCCAGCTTGATGCGCTGCGCCTCGCCGCCGGACAGTTCGGTGGCGGGCTGACCGAGCCGCAGATAGCCGAGCCCCACGTCCAGCAGGGTCCTCAGAGCGCGCTCGGCGGCGGGCGTCCCGGCGAAGAACGACGCCGCCGACTCCACAGTCAGATCGAGGACCTGGGCGATCGTCAGGCCGTCCAGGGTGACGTCCAGCGTCTGCGGGTTGTAGCGAGCACCGTGGCAGTCCGGGCAGGGCGCGTACGTGCTGGGCAGGAACAGCAGCTCCACCGAGACGAAACCCTCGCCCTGGCAGGTCTCGCACCGCCCGCCGCTCACGTTGAACGAGAACCGCCCCGCCCCGTAGCCGCGCTCCCGGGCCGTCTCCGTCCGCGCGAACAGCTTCCTTACGGAGTCGAACAGGCCGGTGTACGTCGCCAGATTGGACCGGGGCGTACGTCCGATGGGCTTCTGGTCGACCTGTACGAGCCGGTCCACCGCCTCAAGACCGGTGGCGGAGGCGCAGAACCGCTCGCCCGCCCCGGTCGCCTCCTCGCCCGCATGCCGGTCAGCCAGCACCCCGGCGAGCACCTGGCCGACCAGGGTCGACTTGCCCGAGCCGGACACCCCGGTCACCGCCGTGAAGACCCCGAGCGGGAACGCCGCGTCGACGCCCCGCACATTGTGCCGCTCCACGCCGGTGAGCCGGATCCATCCGGACGGGGTGCGCGGCTCGCGTACCGGCGCGGGGTCCCGGCCGTCCTCGGGGAACAGGAAGCGGCGCGTCGCCGACTCCGGGACCTGGGCGAGCCCCTCCGGCGGACCGCTGTGCAGCACCCGCCCGCCGTGCTCCCCGGCCAGCGGGCCCACGTCCACCAGCCAGTCCGCCCGGCGCACCACGTCCATCTGGTGCTCCACCACGAAGACCGAGTTCCCCGCCTCCTTCAGCCGGCCCAGCACCCCGAGCAGCGCCTCGGTGTCCGCAGGGTGCAGCCCGGCCGACGGCTCGTCCAGGACGTACACGACGCCGAAGAGTCCCGACCGCAACTGCGTGGCCAGCCGTAGCCGTTGCAGCTCGCCCGAGGACAGCGTCGGAGCCGTGCGGTCCAGGCTCAGATAGCCGAGGCCCAGCTCCGTCACCGTCCCGATCCGCGCCAGCAGATCGGCCGTCAGCACCCGGGCCGTCTCCTCGCCGCCGGCGCCCGCCCCGGCCAGCACCTCCGCCAGCACGGACAGCGGCAGCCCGGCCAGCTCCGCGATGGTCCGCCCGGCGAAGGTCACCGCCATCGCCTCGGGCCGCAGCCTGCTCCCGCCGCACACCGGGCAGGGGGCGCTGGTCAGGAAGCGCTCCGCCTTCGCCCGCAGTGACCGGCTCTTGGTGTCGGCGAAGGTGTGCAGCACATAGCGCCGCGCGCTCATGTACGTGCCCTGGTACGGGCGTTGGATCCGGCCCGCGTCCCGCACCGGATGCACCGTCACCACCGGCTGCTCGTCGGTGAACAGGATCCACTCACGGTCCTTCGGATCCAGCTCCCGCCAGGGCCGGTCGACGTCGTAGCCCAGCGCGTCCAGCACATCCCGCAGATTCTTCCCCTGCCACGCCCCCGGCCAGGCGGCGATGGCCCCCTCCCGGATCGACAGCGAGGGGTCGGGGACGAGCAGTTCCTCGTCCGTCCGGTGGATCCGCCCCAGCCCATGGCACTCCGGGCACGCCCCGACGGCGGTGTTGGGAGAGAAGGAGTCGGAGTCCAGCCGTTCGGCCCCGGGCGGGTAGTCGCCCGCGCGGGAGAACAGCATGCGCAGCGAGTTGGAGAGCGTCGTCACCGTTCCGACGGACGACCGGGCCCCCGGGGCGGAGCGCCGCTGCTCCAGCGAGACGGCGGGCGGCAGCCCGGTGATCTCCCCGACGGCGGGCGCACCCACCTGGTGGATCAGCCGCCGGGCGTAGGGGGCCACGGACTCGAAGTACCGGCGCTGGGCCTCCGCGTAGAGGGTCCCGAAGGCGAGGGAGGACTTCCCCGATCCCGACACGCCGGTGAACACGGTCAGGGTGTCGCGCGGGATGTCGACGCCGACGTCCTTGAGGTTGTGCTCGCGGGCGCCGCGCACCCGGACGTACGGATCGTGGGGGGAGTGCATGGGGCTCGGCTCCGTACGGGTGGGGTTCTGGTGTCCGGCGGACAGCCCGGGGGACAAACAATCCGATTCTAGGCGTCGGCGCCGGTGACGGCCCTGCCGGACCCCGCCGCACGGCTCACGGCGTACGAGCTCGGGCCACGCTCGTCGCCCCGGGCCCGCGGGCGGGCGATACGGGCGAGCCGCCGCAGCGAGTCCGCCAGCGCCTCCCGGTCGTACGTACTCGTCGTGACGAGCACCTCGTCCGCCCCGGTCTCCTCGATCGCCCGCTCCAGCTGGGCGGCCACCTGTTCCTCGGTGCCGTGGATGTGGCCTTCGAGCCCCTGCTCGTACAGCGACCGCTCCTTGGCCGCCATGGGCAGGGCCTCGACGCGCTCGGCCGGGGCCAGCGGTGGGAAGTCCCCGTGCGTACGGGAGTAGGCCATGGCCCACGCCTCCGGTACGAGCAGTCGGCGGGCCGCCTCCTCGGTGCCGGCGACCGCCACCGTGCCCGCGACGATCACCTCGGGGTGCTTGGCGCGGACCGACGGGCGGAAGTCGCGGCGGTAGACCTCGATGGCGCGCAGCACCTTGTCCCGGCCGCGCAGGTCGCCGATGACGAGGGGGAGCCCGGCTGCCGCGGCGACCGACGCGCCCTCGCCGATCGCGAGTACGTACGCGGGAATCCGCAGGCCCTCCGCCGGATGGGCGTGCACCCCGGGGTGGGCCCGCTGGGTGCCGTCGATCCAGCCGAGCAGCTCGGCCAGCCGCCCGGGGAAGTCCTCGGCGTCCTCCTTGCCGTGGCCGAGCGCCCGGCGTACGCCGTCGGTGAAGCCCACGGAGCGGCCGAGCCCCATGTCGATCCTGCCGGGAAAGAGGGAGGCGAGCACCCCGAACTGCTCGGCGACGACCAGCGGCCGGTGGTTGGGCAGCATCACTCCGCCGGTGCCGACCCGGATGGTGGAGGTCGCGGCCGCGACGGCGGCGGCCAGCACCGTCGGCGCGGACCCCGCGACCCCCGGCACACCGTGGTGCTCGGAGACCCAGAAGCGATGGAAACCGAGCGCCTCCGCCTCCCGGGCCAGATCCACGGTGTCGCGCAGCGCCCGGGAGGTTTCGTACCCCTCGCGGGTGCGGGAACGGTCCAGGACGGAGAAGCGGGTCGACGCGATCACAGAGCTCACGCCCTGTTCAACGCACTCGCTCCGCAGGGATTCCCGAGGGGCTTCCTAAGCTGGGGGAGTGGACGACGACGCACGGCCGCTGGCCGTATTCGACCTGGACAACACGCTCGCGGGCACGGCCCACCGGCAGCACTTCCTGGAGGGCGCCAAGCGCGACTGGGCCGGCTTCTTCGCCGCGGCCGTGGACGACCCGCCGCTCCCGGAGGGCGTGCGGATGGTGCACGCGAACGCCGAGGAGTGCCGCATCGTCTATCTGACCGGACGCCCCGAGCGGTGCCGCCGCGACACCGTGCGCTGGCTGAGCCGCCAGGGGCTGCCCGAGGGCACGCTGTTCATGCGGCGCAACGACGACCGGCGCCCCGCCCGCCGGACGAAGCTGGACATCCTCCGGCGGCTCGGGCGAGCGGGGCAGGTGCGCATGCTCGTGGACGACGACGAACTCGTCTGCGATGCGGCCGAGGTGGCCGGATTTGCCGTGGTGCGGGCCCGCTGGGCTGATCCGTCAGAGGCGCTGAAGGAGGCCCAGGAGCGCGAGGGGCGTACCTGATCAGCCGTTTTCGTCGAGCCGAAAGCCCACCTTCAGGCCGACCTGATAGTGCGCGATTCGGCCATCTTCGATATGGCCGCGAACTTGATTAATCTCGAACCAATCGAGATTGTGCAACGTTTCCGCCGCTCTTGCGACGCCGTTCCGGATCGCCGCGTCGACGCCCTCGTCGGAGGTTCCTACGATCTCGGTGACCCGATAGGTGTGATTCGCCATTGTTTGTCTCCTCTCCTGTGACCACGGTGCCCCAATCCGGGGCGTCCCGCGAGGGGGAGGGCGGGGCGAATCGGGGCAGGCGTCCGCCTTGACCTACCCATTGGTCCATACCAAAATTCAGCCAACCACCCGTGCGAGCGCCGCCCGCAATCCCCCCACACCGGGTCCGATTTCGTTGTGCCGTTTCGCAGAAGGTGACCACGTGAAGAACCGCATACTGGCTGGAGCCATCGCGCTTGTCTCGACCGTCGCACTCGGTGGATGCGGCTACATATCGGGCTCGGGCGGCGGTGACCGCACAGTGACGGTCTGGCTGATGAAGGACAGCGTCTCGCCCGGCTTCCTGGACAAGTTCACCCGCTCGTACGAGGAGGAGAACCCCTCGATCGAGCTGGACTTCCAGATCCAGGAGTGGAGCGGCATCGGTCCCAAGGTCATCTCCGCGCTGGAGGGCGACGACGCCCCGGACGTGATCGAGGTCGGAAACACGCAGGTCGCGCAGTACGCGGAGAGCGGCGGCCTGCGGGATCTGACCCTCGAATCGATGCGCGACCTGGGCAGCGAGGACTGGCTGCCCGGCCTGGCCGAGCCGGGCAGCATCAACGGTGTGCAGTACGGCATCCCCTGGTACGCGGCCAACCGGGTGGTGATCTACAACAAGGACATCTTCCAGGAGGCGGGCATCGACGCCGTCCCGAAGACACGCGCCGAGTGGATCGCCGCCACCGAGAAGCTCAACAACAGCGGAAACCAAGGCATTTACCTGGCCGGCCAGAACTGGTACGTGCTCGCCGGATTCATCTGGGACGAGGGCGGCGAGCTCGCCGACGAGAACGGCGGCGACTGGCAGGGCGCCCTGGACACTCCGGAAGCCCTGGCGGGCATGGAGTTCTACCGGAAACTCCAGGCGCTCGGCGACGGCCCCAAGGACGCCGACGAGGAGAAGCCCCCGCAGACCGACGTATTCGCCGATGGGGACGTCGCCCAGATCATCTCGGTGCCGGGCAGCGCCGCGCTCATCGAGCAGAAGAATCCCGAACTCAAGGGAAAGCTGGGCTACTTCCCCATTCCCGGCAAGACCGCGAAAGCGCCCGGTTCGGTATTCACCGGCGGCTCCGACCTCATCGTCCCGAAGAACGCCGACGAGCGCAGCGCGGGCATCGCCGTCGTCAAGGCGCTGGCGAGCGAGAAGTGGCAGACGGAGCTGGCCCGGGGCATGAGTTACGTCCCCAACAAGCCGAACCTCGCCCATGTCATCGAGGGCGACGAGGGCACCGCGGCGATGGCTGAAGGCGCCACCCGCGGCCGCGCCACCCCCAACTCGGCGCAGTGGGCCAGGGTCGAGGCGGAGAACCCCATCAAGCCCTACATGACGGCCGTGCTCCAGGGCGGCGACCCGGCCCGCGAGGCCAAGACCGCCTCCGAGCGCATCACCGCCCTGCTCACCGGTACCGGTACCGGCTGACCCCGCCCGGGG
>NZ_QWFA01000196.1 GCF_003501885.1 Streptomyces globisporus | reverse complement strand
CCTCGGGGGTGGCGGGGGCCGGGGGCGAGGTCCGCGTGGGACTGTTGGGCGCGGTGTGCTCCGGCGTGCGCCGGGCGGTGCGCGCCTCTGTGCCGGTGCCGCTGCCGGTCGCGGTCCCTTTGCCGGTCCCTGTGGTTCCGTCGCGGGTCTCGGAGGCCTTGGCCGTACGGGGCGGCTTGACCGTCGCCGAGGGGCGGCGGTGGGCCTGGCGGCCGCGCCTGCGTTCGGTGAGCGCCCGCAGGCAGGTCCACCGGGCCAGGGCGTACAGCCAGGATGTACGTTCCTCCTCGGCCGTGGGGCCCCGGGCGTCCTGCCGGTCCGCGATCGCCAGGACGGCGCCGAGCGCTTCGGTGGCCGCGTCGTGGTCGCAGAGCACGGAGAGGCAGTACGTGAAGAGGCCGTCGAGATACGGCTCGTAACGTGCGGGCGGTCGCTGTGCCGGGGCGTCGGTTCCTCGGCGGTGCGCCCGGTGTGCGCCGGTGGTGTGCGTCGGGGTCTCCAGCCTGCTGCTCGTCACCCGGCGACCGTAGGCAAAGGAGCGCATGCCTCAAGTGCCCCTTGAGTACATTTAATCCTTACGGGTGAATGTATCCCTCGAAAGAGTTGTGAAAGCGGACAGAGATCCCGGATTCCGCCCGTAGTGCTCCGGAGTGCTTCCGTGCGCCCTGCGCGCGGCGGGGCGGTGCGCGCCGACCGCCCGGGCGTCGTTGTCGTACCCCACCTATACGGTGACGCCATGGCTGCCCGTACGAAATCCGCGAAGGACCGGCCGTCCTACCGCTGCACCGAGTGCGGCTGGACGACCGCCAAATGGCTCGGTCGTTGCCCCGAGTGCCAGGCGTGGGGGACGGTCGAGGAGTTCGGCGGCGCCCCCGCCGTGCGCACCACCGCGGCGGGCCGGGTCTCCACCGCCGCGCTGCCGATCGGCCAGGTCGACAGCCGGACGGCCACGGCCCGCTCCACCGGCGTCGGCGAGCTGGACCGGGTGCTGGGCGGCGGTCTCGTGCCGGGCGCGGTCGTGCTGCTGGCGGGCGAGCCGGGCGTCGGCAAGTCGACGCTGCTGCTGGACGTGGCGGCCAAGGCGGCGAGCGACGACCACCGCACGCTCTATGTGACCGCCGAGGAGTCCGCGAGCCAGGTCCGGCTGCGGGCCGACCGGATCAAGGCCATCAACGACCACCTCTACCTCGCGGCGGAGACCGATCTGTCGGCGGTGCTCGCGCATCTGGACGAGGTCAAGCCGTCGCTGCTGATCCTGGACTCGGTGCAGACGGTCGCCTCGCCCGAGATCGACGGCGCGCCCGGCGGGATGGCCCAGGTCCGGGAGGTCGCCGGGGCGCTGATCCGGGCGTCCAAGGAGCGCGGGATGGCCACGCTGCTGGTCGGCCACGTCACCAAGGACGGCGCGATCGCGGGGCCCAGGCTGCTGGAGCACCTGGTGGACGTGGTGCTGTCCTTCGAGGGCGACCGGCACGCCCGGCTGAGGCTGGTGCGCGGCGTCAAGAACCGCTACGGGGCGACCGACGAGGTCGGCTGCTTCGAGCTGCACGACGAGGGCATCACCGGTCTCGCCGACCCGTCGGGCCTCTTCCTGACCCGCCGCGACGTCGCCGTGCCGGGCACCTGCCTCACGGTGACGCTGGAGGGCAAGCGGCCCCTGGTCGCCGAGGTGCAGGCGCTCACCGTCGACTCGCAGATCCCCTCGCCCCGGCGCACCACCTCCGGTCTGGAGACCTCCCGGGTCTCGATGATGCTCGCCGTGCTGGAGCAGCGGGGCCGGATCAGCGCGCTCGGCAAGCGGGACATCTACAGCGCGACGGTGGGCGGGGTGAAGCTCACCGAGCCCGCCGCCGACCTGGCGGTCGCCCTCGCGCTGGCCAGCGCGGCCAGCGACACCCCGCTCCCGAAGAACCTGGTCGCGATCGGCGAGGTGGGGCTCGCGGGCGAGGTCAGAAGGGTCACCGGGGTGCAGCGGAGGCTGGCCGAGGCACACCGTCTGGGCTTCACCCACGCCCTCGTGCCGACCGACCCGGGGAGGGTCCCGGCCGGTATGAAGGTCACGGAAGTCGCCGACATGGGCGACGCTCTGCGGGTCCTCCCGCGCCGCTCTCGCCAGGAGGCACCACAGGAGGACAACGCGCGCCGGTAGACTTTGCCCTGGTCTCGCCCGCCCGTGGACACGGCATGGGGACGCGAGGGCACCGCAAACCTGTGACCGGAGGAGTGCAGTGGCAGCCAACGACCGGGCGACGACGCCCGGAAAGTCCGGCCAAGGCACCGGTAACGAGGCGCTGATGCGCGCCTCGCTGAGCGCGGTCGCGCCCGGTATGGCCCTGCGGGACGGCCTGGAGCGCATTCTCCGCGGCAATACCGGTGGCCTGATCGTGCTGGGCATGGACCGGACCGTCGAGTCGATGTGCACCGGCGGATTCGTGCTGGACGTGGAGTTCACGGCGACGCGCCTGCGCGAGCTGTGCAAGCTCGACGGGGCGCTGATCCTCGACAAGGACATGACCAAGATCCTGCGGGCCGGCGTGCAGCTGGTCCCGGACGCGTCGATCCCCACGGAGGAGACGGGCACCCGGCACCGTACGGCGGACCGGGTCTCCAAGGCGTGCGGCTTCCCCGTCGTCTCGGTCTCCCAGTCGATGCGGCTGATCGCGCTGTACGTGGACGGGGAGCGGCGGGTCCTGGAGGAGTCCTCCGCGATCCTGTCCCGGGCCAACCAGGCGCTCGCCACGCTGGAGCGGTACAAGCTCCGCCTCGACGAGGTCGCGGGCACGCTGTCCGCGCTGGAGATCGAGGACCTGGTCACCGTCCGGGACGTGACGGCGGTGGCGCAGCGCCTGGAGATGGTGCGGCGGATCGCGACGGAGATCGCGGAGTACGTGGTCGAGCTCGGCACCGACGGACGGCTGCTCTCCCTCCAGCTGGACGAGCTGATCGCGGGGGTGGAGCCGGAGCGGGAGCTGGTCGTCCGGGATTACGTCCCCGAGCCGACGGCGAAACGGTCGCGCACGGTGGCGGAGGCGCTGACCGAGCTGGACTCGCTGACCCACACGGAGCTGCTGGAGCTGCCGGTGGTGGCGCGGGCGCTGGGCTACAGCGGCTCGCCGGAGACCCTGGACTCGGCGGTGTCCCCGCGGGGCTTCCGGCTGCTGGCGAAGGTACCGCGGCTGCCGGGGGCGATCATCGAGCGGTTGGTGGAGCATTTCGGGGGGCTGCAGAAGCTTCTTGCCGCCAGCGTGGATGATCTCCAGACGGTGGACGGGGTGGGCGAGGCCCGGGCCCGGAGTGTCCGCGAGGGCCTGTCGCGGCTGGCGGAGTCGTCGATCCTGGAACGCTACGTCTGACCCTTCAAGCCCGCCCGGCGCTTGAGGACGGAACCCTGCTGCCCGGTGGGCGGTGCTTTTGCGGGCTGGCCCGGGCCCCTTGGCGCATCCTTCGTCCACGTGGACGGTTCCGTCCTCAAGCGCCGGACGGGCTGGAAATGGGCTCGCCCGGCACCGTGAGCGCAGCCCACGACCGTGTGGACTGTTCCGTCCTCAAGCGCCGGACGGGCTCAAGTGGTCCCCGGGCCGACTGAGCGCGGGTCCGTCAGTCCTTCGCCAGGACGAACGACGCTCGCTGGACCGGCTCCCCCGGCGCCTTCGCCTCCAGGAGGTACGTTCCCGGGCCAGCCTTCCCCGCCGGCGGCGTCGCGCAGCCCGGCGTGGACAGGGTGCGGTTCCAGTCCACCGTGTGGATCACCGTCGCCCCCGCCGGCACCTTCAGGAACAGCGGGCCCCCCGCAGCGGGGCAGTCCTTCGAGGACCAGATCGGGTCGTCGTCCTCGCCGCCCGCCTCGGTGACGGTGAGCACCGCGCTCTTCGGGCCGAAGTCGGCCTTGCACGCGGTCGACGACGTGTTCTTCGCGATCAGTTCGAACTTCGGCTTGTCGTCGGGGCCGTAACTGACTTTCGTCCGCAGCCTCAACTGCACGGCCGAAGGCTTGCACTCGGGGAGCGGCGACCCGGCCGGCACCCGCTGGCCCGCACTGCCGCCGCCGCCCGAACCGGCCGCACCTGACGTGTCGCCAGCGCCCGCACCCGTACCGCCTGTTGACGCCCCGTCGGACGAACCACCCGAAGACTCACCCGGGCCGCCGGTACCGCCCTCGTCGCCCGACTCGTCGCGGCCGCCCGGCTGTTGGCTGATCGCGGGACCGGAGCTGCCCGGGCCGGGAGTGATCGACTCGACCGGGTCGGAGCCGCCGGGCTTGGCGTCGTCCTTGCCGCCTCCACCGCCGCCGCCGGACGTCACCGCCCAGGCGATCAGCACGGCGAGCAGCGCAACCAGAAGTCCCGCTACCGCCCTTCGTCGCCAGTAGATGCTGGAGGGAAGCGGACCGACCGGATTGCGCATAGATCCCACAAGGCCGAACTCTACGAGAGATCCGGAGCGAGTCCGGCCCCACCCGCCGCTCCGCTCACAAGTTTTGCCGATCATCATCACGGGAAGAGGGCCGCGACCCGGTCACAGGGGACAGAACGGGTGGCGTTGTCACCCCGTGGGCCCGCCGCGCGGTCCGACACCCCCGCGCCCGTGACGCCCGCCCCGTCTTCCGTGCCAGGATCGTCAGTGCCATGACTGCCATGACTTCCACTTCACCCCAGACGCCCCCCGCCGCCGCCTCCCTCCACACCCCCGTCATCGGGTGGTTCGAGCAGCACGCCCGCGATCTGCCCTGGCGCCGCCCCGAAGCGGGCGCCTGGGGCGTGATGGTCAGCGAGTTCATGCTGCAGCAGACCCCGGTGAGCCGGGTCCTCCCGGTGTACGAACAGTGGCTCGCCCGCTGGCCCCGCCCCGCCGACCTGGCCGCCGAGGCGCCCGGTGAGGCGGTCCGCGCCTGGGGCCGGCTCGGCTACCCCCGCCGCGCGCTGCGCCTGCACGGGGCCGCGCAGGCGATAACGGAACGGCACGGCGGCGATGTGCCGAGCGAGCACGCCCAGCTGCTGGCGCTGCCCGGGATCGGCGAGTACACGGCGGCGGCCGTGGCCTCGTTCGCGTACGGACAGCGGCACGCGGTGCTCGACACGAACGTCCGCCGGGTGTTCGCCCGTGCCGCGACCGGGGTCCAGTATCCGCCGAACGCGACGACGGCCGCCGAGCGCAAGCTCGCCCGGGCGCTGCTCCCGGACGAGGACGAGCGGGCGGCGAAGTGGGCGGCGGCCACGATGGAGCTGGGCGCCCTCGTGTGCACCGCGCGCAACGAGGACTGCGACCGGTGCCCGATCGCCTCGCGGTGTGCCTGGCGGCTGGCCGGGAAGCCCGCGCACGAGGGTCCGCCGCGCAAGGGGCAGACGTACGCCGGTACCGACCGCCAGGTGCGCGGGCGGCTGCTGGCGGTGTTGCGGGACGCGGTGCACCCCGTACCGCAGGCCGCCCTGGACGCGGTGTGGGAGGAGCCGGTGCAGCGCGCCCGGGCGCTGGACGGGCTGGTGGCGGACGGTCTCGTCGAGCCGCTGGCCGACGGCCGGTACCGGCTGCCGCTGACCTGATCGCGCCGCCGTTCCCGGGGCCCCGGCTCCGCTGTTACACAACCGATGGGCAGCCGTGCACCGGCCTACGGCTGCTCCGCACATCGCCGTGACAACGCCTCCGTAGCGTCTCCGACAGCAGTGACCACGGGGATTCATCGGGGACGGAGGCGGTTGTCATGGCGCAGGGCGAGGTGCTCGCGTTCGAGGACTACGTACGCACACGGCAGGACGCGCTGCTGCGCAGCGCACGCCGACTGGTCCCCGACCCCGTCGATGCCCAGGACCTCCTGCAGACCGCCCTGGTGCGGACGTACGGCCGCTGGGACGGCATCGCCGACAAGTCCCTGGCCGACGCCTATCTGCGCCGCGTCATGATCAACACCCGTACGGAGTGGTGGCGGGCGCGCAAGCTCGAAGAGGTCCCGACCGAGCAGCTGCCCGACGCGAGCATCGACGACGGCAGCGAGCAGCGCGCCGACCGCGCCCTGCTGATGGACATCCTCGGAATTCTGGCTCCGAAGCAGCGCAGCGTCGTCGTGCTGCGACACTGGGAGCAGATGAGCACGGAGGAGACGGCCGCGGCGCTCGGCATGTCGGCCGGTACGGTCAAGAGCACGCTGCACCGGGCCCTGGCGCGGCTGCGTCAGGAGCTGGAGAGCCGTGAGCTGGACAGCCGCGAGGCGGTCGCCCGGGAGCACCGGAGCGTGGCGCCCACCACCTCCGGCCGTGTCCCCGCCCAGCGGTCGCCGCTGACGTCGGTGCCGGGGGCGAAGGCACACACACCGGCGCAGCGGAGCGGGCGTCACGACGAGCGGGGGATGGAGCGGTGCGCGGCCTGAGCGGCAGCAGCAGCGGTGGGGGCACCGGTCTCGGGGACGGCGACGGGCCGGGGAGACCGGTCCGGAGGCGGCGCTTCCGGGGCGGTACGGCGGCGAGTGGCACGGCCTTGGCCGGACTCGTCGCCTTCGGGCTGTTCGGCGTCGGCTGCTCCACGGGCGGCACCGGCACCCGGGACGAGGGTCCCGCCGGCAGTCAGCCGGTCGCCCAGATCACCCAGCAGCCCAGCCCGTCCGGCACGACCCCGCCCGTGCGGCGGGTCGACGCCGTACGGCTCCTGAAGGGCGACCCCAAGGTGGGCGAGCGGGTCAGGGAGGGGCTCAAGCCCTGCGCGGGCAAGGCCTACCCGGTCGACACCTCCTACGGGTCGATGACCGGCGGCCGGGCCGCCGACGTGGTGGTCAACGTGATGAGCTGCACCGACTCGGTGAGCGTCGGAACGTATGTGTACCGGGCGGACGACGGCGGCTCGTACAAGAACGTCTTCGCGGCCGAGGTCCCTGCCGTCTACGGGACGATCGACCGGGGCGATCTGGTGGTGACGACCCAGGTCTACGGTTCGAAGGATCCGCTGGCGTCCCCGTCCGGCTCGGAAGTGGTCACCTACCGTTGGGCCGGCGACCGCTTCACCGAGCACGACCGGGTGCACAACGACTTCAGCCGGGCCGTCGAGGGCACGGACGGCGATCTGCCCGTGCAGTCGGAACCGGTGGAACCGGACCCGGCGGACGAACCGGCGCAGCCGGGCAGGAACTGACACCGGGCAGGAACGGAAAGCGAGAAGCAGCCCCATGGCCGAGACCCACGTCCTCTTCGTCGAGGACGACGACGTGATCCGCGAGGCCACCCAGCTCGCCCTGGAGCGGGTCGGCTTCACGGTCACCGCGATGCCCGACGGACTCTCCGGTCTGGAGGCGTTCCGCGCCGACCGGCCGGACATCGCCCTGCTCGACGTGATGGTGCCGGGGCTGGACGGGGTCAGCCTGTGCCGCCGTATCCGGGACGAGTCGACCGTACCGGTGATCATGCTCTCCGCGCGGGCCGACTCGATCGACGTGGTGCTCGGCCTGGAGGCCGGCGCCGACGACTACGTGACCAAGCCCTTCGACGGGGCGGTCCTGGTCGCCCGCATCCGGGCGGTGCTGCGCCGCTTCGGCCACGCGGCCGGACCGGACGGCGCGGGGCCGGGCGGTACCGAGGCGGCGGACGAGGCCCTCGGCGGGGTGCTGGTCTTCGGCGATCTGGAGGTCGACACGGACGGCATGGAGGTGCGGCGCGCCGGCGAGCAGGTGGCGCTGACGCCCACCGAGATGCGGCTGCTGCTGGAGTTCTCGTCCGCGCCGGGCACGGTCCTGTCCCGCGACCGGCTCCTGGAGCGGGTCTGGGACTACGGCTGGGGCGGGGACACAAGGGTCGTGGACGTCCATGTGCAGCGGCTGCGCACCAAGATCGGCCAGGACCGGATCGACACGGTCCGCGGCTTCGGCTACAAGCTGCGCGGATGAGCGGGCCACAGGTGCAGCCGAGGCGGCCACAGATGGAGCGGCCGGGACAGGCACAGGTGGAGCGGCCGGTGGTGGGCCCATGAAGCGGCTGGCCCTGCGGACCGGTGTCCGCTGGAAGATCAGCATCGCCATCGCGGCGGTCGGCGCGCTCATCGCGGTGGCGCTGAGCCTCGTGGTGCACAACGCGGCCCGCGTCTCGATGATCGAGAACGCCCGCGAGGTGCAGCTGGAGCGGCTGCTGGGCGCCCAGCGCTTCTACGAGGCGACGAGCATGCAGAAGGGCGGCCCGAAGTTCGGGACGAAGCTCAACGACCCGATGATCCCGCCGAGCCTGCGCGAGGAGGTCCGCAAGAACCGCCGGGCCACCCATGTCGAGCAAGGGGCCGACGGGGTCCCCGAGGTCTGGGCGGCGGTGCCGCTGGCCGGGGGCGACGTGCTGTCGCTGCACACCCGGTTCGCGGACCGCTCCGCCACGATCATGGACGATCTGGACCGGGCCCTGATCATCGGCTCGGTCTCGGTGGTCTTCGGCGGCTGCGCGCTCGGGGTGCTCATCGGCGGCCAGCTCTCGCGCCGGCTGCGCAAGGCGGCGGCCGCGGCGGGCCGGGTCGCCCAGGGTCAGACGGACGTACGGGTCAGGGAGGCGGTCGGCGGGGTCGTCCGCGACGAGACGGACGAGCTGGCGCGGGCGGTCGACGCGCTGACCGACGCGCTGAACGAGCGGATCGAGGCGGAGCGCCGGGTCACCGCCGACATCGCCCATGAGCTGCGTACCCCGGTGACCGGGCTGCTCACGGCGGCCGAGCTGCTGCCGCCGGGCCGCCCCACCGAGCTGGTACGGGACCGGGCCCAGGCGATGCGGACGCTGGTCGAGGACGTCCTGGAGGTGGCCCGCCTGGACAGCGCCTCGGAGCGGGCGGAGCTGCAGGAGCTGCCGCTCGGGGAGTTCGTCAGCCGTCGGATCGCTCTGCTGGATCCCGATGTGACCGTGCGGGTGATCCATGAGTCGTGGGTCTCCACCGATCCGCGCCGGCTGGAGCGCATCCTCGGCAATCTGCTCGGGAACGCCGCGAAGCACGGCTCCACCCCGGTGGAGGTCTCGGTCGAGGGCCGGGTGGTCCGGGTCCGCGACCACGGTCCGGGGTTCCCGGAGGAGCTGCTGCGGGACGGGCCGAGCCGGTTCCGTACCGGAAGCGTGGACCGGGCCGGGCACGGGCACGGGCTCGGGCTGACGATCGCGGCGGGCCAGGCGAGGGTGCTCGGGGCCCGGCTGACCTTCCGGAACGCGGCGCCCTCGGGTGCGGCGGAGGGCACGGGCGGGGCGATCGCGGTGCTGTGGCTGCCGGAGCACGCGCCGACGGTGACGGGGAGCTTCCCGGTGCTGCGGATGGCGGACCAGCGGCAGCCGTCGGACTGAGCGGAGCCTCCTGGCGGACGGGCGCTCTGGGCGGCACCGCGTCCGGCGGAGAAACGCCGACGGCGACCCCGAGGAGTGAGCCGTGAGGCTGTCCTCGACGTCGCCGTCGGTCGGGTGACCCGGGCGCACGCCCCGGGTACCGGGGTGTAACGGGTCCACTGAACGCTCTTCGGTTGTGCTGCGCGGCCGCCGGGTGCCTACGGGTGGCCGGTCGGGAGCCGCGCGGTTACGCCGGGCCGGATCAGATGGAGACGTGCACCGAGCGGAGGAACGCGGCCGGGTTCAGCGCCGAGCCGTAGTTCGGGGTGGTGCGGATCTCGAAGTGCAGGTGCGGGCCGCTGGAGTTTCCGGTGTTGCCGGACAGGGCGATCTTCTGGCCCGTCTTCACGTGCTGGCCGATCTTCACGTTGACCTTGGACAGGTGCGCGTACTGCGAGTACTTGCCGTTGGAGTGCTTGATCACGACGGCGTTGCCGTACGCGGGGCCGTCACCGGCGCCGTTCGGGCCGGCCTTCACGACGGTGCCGGTGTGGGCGGCCGAGACCGGGGTGCCGATCGGCACGGCGAAGTCCTGGCCGGAGTGCTTGGCGGCCCAGCGGGCGCCACCGGTGCCGTAGCTGGCGGTCAGCTTGTACTTCTTGACCGGGGCCTTCCAGGAGGCGGCGTTCTTCTTCGCGGCCTTCTTCTTGTCCTCGGCCTTCTTCTTGGCGTCGGAGGCCTTCTTCGCGGCCGCCTTCTTCGCCGCATCCGCGGCCTTGGCCTGCGCGGCCGCCTGCTGGGCGACCGAGTCGGCGGTCGTGCTCGCGGCAAGGGGGGCAGCGGCGGCGGTGCCGCTGGAGGCGAACGCCGTTCCGGCACCCAGCACCACGGACGCCCCCAGGCCGGCGGCCAGGACGGCGCCACGGACGCGGAAGGCGGACGGGCGGATGGTGTGCTGGTTCGTTGCGCGCTTCATACGAGGAAGTCCTCCGAAGGTGAGTGGACCCGGCGTGCTGTCCGGGCTTGCTCAACCTTGGTAACCCGCACCCCGGCCGATGCTCAAACACCCCATCTACGAAGAAAAGCCGTAGAGGGGGTGGGGGGAATTGACCGAAGTTGTCCCTCCGCGAGGGGTCGACGCGGGCGACGAAATCCTTCGCGCGAAAGACGTTTAACGCCTGTTCCATAGGGCCTTTTCCGGACATGGCACCGCGAAACGGCTGTATCGCCCAGAACCTCGGAAGGGCCTGGCGACACCGGGCCGAAGGTCCCGCGGCCGATCACGGCCGCTTCTACTGGCCCGGGTAGTAGGCCTGTTTCGGGCTGTGCGCCTTGTCACCGCCGGTGGGACCCAAGTCCTTCCGATTCGGGACCTTCGGCCCGCTACTTCACTACGCTGACGGGAAAGCGCACCGGACCCCGGGGGAGCCCATGACGGCCGAGAACACCCACGCCCTGGACGGCATCGAGCTGGCGGACGCCGTCGCCTCCATCCGCAACCAGCTCATCGACGCGGCGACCCGGGCCACGGACCACCCCGTGTCCTTCGCGGTCGGCGACATCCAGATGGAGTTCACCCTGGAACTGCGCCGGGAGACGAAGGCGGGCGGCAAGGTGAAGGCCTGGGTGGTCGAGGCGGGCGCCGACGCCGCCCGCACCACGGGCCGCACGCACAAGGTCGCCTTCACCCTGACCCCGCGGAACGCCGCGACGGGCGAGGCGTGGGAGATCGGGACCGAGGACGACGGGTCGACGGCGGGGTTCGGTGACGGGGCCTCCCGTACATGAGCCCGCCCGTCGTCCACCCCGCCGCCCATCCCGTCGTCCACCCCGCCGACCGCACGGTCGTCGTCACCGCGATCCAGCAGGGCAGCGGCGTCCTGCTCACCGACCGACTGATCCTCACCTGCGCCCATGTGGTCAAGTCCGGGTCCGTCCTGATCGCCCATCCGGCCGTCTCCGACCGGATACGGGCCACCGTCGCCTGGATCGACTACCGGCTGGACGTGGCCCTGCTGGAGGCCGTCGAACCGGTGCGGCCGGTCCCGCCCGTACGGCTCGGCGTGGTCGACACCCGCCAGGCCATACCCGAGTGCGAGATCACCGGCTTCCCCCGCGTCCAGCGCTACGGCCCCGACCAGCGCCTGGAGGCCGACCAGTACACGGCAACCGTCCTGCCCCTGGCGGGCCGGGTCCGCGACCTGCTGGTCTGCGACCTCGACGGCCCGCCCGCCGCCCGGTCCGACGACGAGCCGGCCGGCCTC
>NZ_QWFA01000195.1 GCF_003501885.1 Streptomyces globisporus | reverse complement strand
CCCGGCGGCTGGCGGAGATCATCCGTACCGTCCACGCCGGAAACCGTTACGTGGATCCGGAGTTGGCCGCCGACGCGATCTCGGCGGGGGACTCCCCGCTGACCGCCCGGGAGGCCGAGGTGCTCGAACTGGCGGCGGACGGGGCGCCGGTCGCGGAGATCGCCGAGCGGGCCTCGCTGTCCCAGGGGACCGTACGCAACTACCTCTCCTCGGCCGCCTCCAAGATCGGTGCGGAGAACCGGCATACGGCAGTGCGTCTCGCACGCGAGCGAGGATGGGTATAGTAGGCATCGCGCTTCGGCGCACTGCGGACGTAGCTCAGTTGTTGAGGTCGCCAGTTCGAACCTGGTCGTCCGCTCCACGAGAAGAAGGCCCCGGACCTTTCGGTCCGGGGCCTTCTCCGTGTCCACCGGTCGTTACGCCCAGCTGGTGCCGGTCAGCACCTCGAACGCCTCGATGTACTTGGCGCGGGTCGCGTCCACGATCTCCTGCGGCAGCGCCGGCGGCGGCTGCTCGCTCTTTCGGTCCCAGCCGGAGGCCGGCGAGGTCAGCCAGTCGCGCACGAACTGCTTGTCGTAGCTGGGCTGCGCGCGGCCGGGCTCCCAGGTGGCGGCGGGCCAGAAGCGCGAGGAGTCCGGGGTCAGCACCTCGTCGGCGATGATCAGCCGCTCGGTCCCGTCCTCGGTGGTCTCGAAGCCGAACTCGAACTTGGTGTCGGCCAGGATGATCCCGCGCTCGTGCGCGACGTCCCGGGCCCGGCGGTAGACGTCGAGCGTGGTGCGCCGCAGCTCGGCGGCGGTCTCCACGCCGACCTCGCGGGCCACGTCCTCGTAGCTGACGTTCTCGTCGTGGTCGCCGACGGCCGCCTTGGTGGCCGGGGTGAAGATCGGGCCGGGCAGCTCGGACCCGTTGACCAGGCCCTCGGGGAGACCGATGCCGCAGACCGTACGGGTGGCGTCGTACTCCACGAGCCCGGAGCCGGTCAGATAGCCGCGGGCCACGCACTCGACCTCGACCATGCGCAGGCTCTTGCAGATGAGGGTGCGGCCCGCCCAGTCGGCCGGGGCGCCCGGGGGCAGCTCGGTGGAGATGACGTGGTTGGGGACGAGGTCGGCGAGCTGGTCGAACCACCAGAGCGAGAGCCGGGTGAGGACGCGGCCCTTGTCGGGGATCTCGGTCGGCAGGACCCAGTCGTACGCGGAGATACGGTCGCTGGCGACCATCACGAGGTCGCCCGCCTCGTTCCGGTACAGGTCACGCACCTTGCCGGTGTGCAGGTGGGTGAGGCCCGGAACCTGTACGGGCTCGGGCTTTTCTACAAAACCGGACACGGTGCCTCCGCGTAGATTGATCCAGGAGCGGTTCCGATTGTCCCGTACGGAGGACGCGGAGCGCGCGCCGGGCCCCGGGGCCCCCGCCGTATCCGCCGCGGCGGGAGGGCTCCCCTCAGCGCCGCAGCGCCTCGGCGGGCTCGATCCGGCTGGCGCGCCACGCCGGATACCCGCCGGCGAGCAGCCCCGTCACCAGGCCGATCAGAGGGGCGGCGAGCAGGGTCGCGGGGTGCACGACCGGCGTCCACTGCCGCGCCATCGCGACGGCCACCACGGTCAGTGTGCCCAGCGCGGTCCCCACGAGGCCCCCCAGTGCCCCCAGGGCCGCCGACTCGGCCAGGAACTGGCTGGTGATGTGCCGGCCCCTCGCGCCCAGCGTGCGGCGCAGCCCGATCTCCCCCGTACGTTCGAGCACGGCGACCAACGTCGTGTTGGCGATGCCCACCGCCCCGATGACCAGGCAGACGACGGCCAGCAGCAGGAACAGCTGGTTCAGGTCGGAGCCGACGGTGTCCCGCAGCGCCTTGGGGTCCGGCGGGGGAACCGCCTTGAAGCGCTCCGGGTGCGCCGGGTCGAGTGCCAGGGGCGCCTGGTCCGCGACCTGGGCGGCCGCGCCCAGCCGGGTGGAGTTCAGCATCCTGGCGGGGGTCCCCGTGCCCGGCTCGCCCCACTCCTGGGCGGCGATGGTGGCCGGAACCACGACGGAGAGCAGCAGGTCCGCCTTGCGCCGGACGTCGCCCATGATGCCGATGACGGTGAACGGACGGTCCCCGATGAACACCACCGGGCGGCTCTCCAGCGTGGTGATGCCGAGCCTGGCGGCCATCCCCGAGCCGACGACGGCCACCGGCACGGCTTCCCTCTCGTGGTACGCGTCGAAGAGGCGGCCCTCCTTGAGCGTGGGCTGCGCCGCGCGCAGCACGCCCGGACCGGCCGCCGCCACCTGGGTCTCCTCCTCGCCGACGGTCGCACCGACGGGAGAGGCCCGGACGCTGTCACCCTCGGGGAGGCTCACCGGCCAGTAGACGCCCGCGTGGGAGACGCCGTTGAGCCGTTCGATCCGGGCGGCCGCGTCCTCGGGGAAGGAGACGCCGATGGCCGATCCGTCGGACGCGCCGACGTCCTCGACGGTGACCTCGGTGGCGGTCAGGGCGTTGAAGCGGCCGTCGATCTGGGAGGAGGTCGTCGCCGTCAGGCCCAGGACGGCCACGAACGCTCCGATGCCCAGCACCGTGCCGAGCGCGGTGAGCGCGGAGCGGGCAGGTCGCTGGAGGATGCCGGCGACGGCCTCCGACAGCAGGTCGCGCGGCGCGAACCGGGAGACGGCGGCCCGGTCGGGGCGTCGGCCCCTCCCCTTGCGACGCCGCCCGGCTCGCCGGGCACCCCGCCCGGGGGGCGTCACGCGCCGGTCCGGTCCGCCGCGGTGCGGAGCACGGCGGTCGGAGTGTCCCGGCCCGGGGGCTCGGTGAGCCGGCCGTCCCGGATGGTCAGGGTGCGACTGCCACGGGCTGCGACCGAGGTGTCGTGGGTGATGACGACGAGAGTCATTCCGTCCTTGTGCAGATCGTCGAGAAGGGCGAGAACCGATGCGGCGGTCGCCGTGTCGAGGTTCCCCGTCGGCTCATCGCACAGCAGGAGCGAGGGCCGCGCGACCAGGGCACGCGCGATGGCCACGCGTTGCCGCTCGCCGCCGGAGAGCCTGGTCGGCAGAGCGTCGATGCGATGGCCGAGCCCCACCCGTACGAGGGCCTCCCGGGCACGGGCGGCGCGTTCCCGGCGGCGTACCCCGGTGTACACCATGGCGAGCGCCACGTTCTCGAGGGCGCTGCGGTGCGGCAGCAGGTGGAACGACTGGAACACGAAGCCGATGCGCCGCCCGCGCAGCCCGGCCCGCTCGGAGTCCGGGAGGCCGGTGGTGTCCACGCCGTCGAGCAGGTAGTGCCCCCGGGTGGGCGCGTCGATGAGTCCCGCGATGTTGAGGAACGTCGACTTGCCCGACCCGGACGGCCCGGTGATCGTGACGTACTCCCCGCCGCTGACGACGAGGTCGGCGGGGAGGAAGGCGGGGACGGGCGGAGGGCCGGGGTAGGTGAGACCGACACCGCGGAACTCGATGACCGGTACGGAACTCACCGGGTGGCGTCCTCGCTGCCCGGGGCCTTGCCCACGATGACCCGGTCGCCCGGGGCGAGCGCGTCCTTGGGCGACGGGGTCACCTGGACGCTGCCGTCGCCCTCCAGGCCGGGGCGTACGCGCACCTGCCGGCGTTCGCCGTTCGGGGCGAGGACGGTGACGACGGTGCTGCCGTCCGCGGCGGACGACACCGCGGAGAAGGGAACGACCAGCACCTTGCCCCGGGAGGCCCTGATCTCGATGGTGAGGCGTACTTCCTGGCCGACGAGGGCAGCGTCGAGCTTCGTGTCCGGAGTGACGTTCAGGACCGCCATGGCCCCGTCGCCGGTATCGCCCGCACCGTCCTCCGTAGCGCCGTCGCCCTGCGCCCGCTGTTGCGACCCGTCGGGGTCCGTGACCGATCCGGTCGTACCGTCGAACTCGTCGCCGGTCGCCTCGGCGAGAATGCGCACCTTCTGTCCGGCCGCCACCGCGTTGCGCTGGCTGGGCGTGAGCGCTCCCCGTATGCCGAGGGAACCGGAGGAGATGGTCATAACGTCGCCGGGGGCCCGATCTCCCACCTGGGCGGCGACGGACTCCACCCGGGCGGGGAAGCGGTCCAGGAAGACGACCTCCGATGCGGGGAGCATGGCTCCGGCCTGAAGACGTGCCTCGGCGAGCGCGTCTCTCGCCCGGCCCAGGTCCTCCTCGCCCCGCACGACGGCCTTCGGCTCCCGCGGGTCCGCCGCCTGGACGTCCTGCAGTGCTCTTTCGGCGTCGGTGACGGCTGTCCTGGCGGCCTCCACACGGTCGGCCCCGTCCTCGGCGACCGGGCGGGGGTCGTACCCGAGAGACCGGTAGAAGGCCTCCAGGGCGGCCTGGGTGGCAGCGCCGAACTCGCCCGCGGGATCGGCCACCGACGGGAAGCCGCGTCCGGCCAGCGCTTCGCGCAGCTGGGTCACGTCCTTCCCGCGGGACGTGGGCTTGAGGTCGCGGTAGGCGGGCAGGGATCCGGGCAGCGCGAAGACCGGACGCCCGGAGACCTCCACGAGCACGCTTCCCGCCCGCACCTGGTCACCGGTCCGCAACGGCGCCTTGGTGACCAGGGGTTCGGCCCCCTCGGCCGCGTTCACCGCCGCGGACACGGTGAAGGTGCGCTCGGCGGCGACCTCGCCGCGGACCACCAACGAGGAGCGCAGCACCCGGTGTTCGACGTCGGCCGTGAGCACGTCGCGCTCCGGGGCCCCGGCCTCGGCGGCGGCCTGGGCGGGCGAGCGGACCACGGTGGAGAGCCCGAATCCCGCGCCCCCGGTCACCAGTGCCCCCACGACCACGGCGATCAGCACCCGTCTGCGGCGAGCCAGGGCCGGGGCCGGGGCACCGTGCGCCGGTCCCCCGGAGGCCGTATCGGCGTCAGCGCGCTTCGATCGCCTGGTTCGCATTCTGGACCCACCTGGCCGTCTTGTCCTTGGCGTCCTCGAGAACTTCCGCGCTCTCTTCGATCACCTGCTTCTCGTAGGCCGTCTCCACCGCGATGCCCACGCCCAGGTAGTTGACCTTCTTCTTGCAGCCCATGTCGGCGACGGCCACGGCGATCTCCTGCTTCCCAGCCCGGGAGGCGTCGGCCCACTTCTTGTCGTTCCACGCGCTGCTCGGGGAGTCGTAGTCGTAACCCTGCTTCTCCATGCAGTCCGACCAGAGCTCGGTGACGTCCTGGAAGCGGCTGTCCTCCCGGACCTTGGCCATGGCCTTGCCGCGAGCCGACGAGACGACCATCTCGGCGTAGCCCTCGCCGAAGCCGCCCTTGCCGGAGCCGGCCGCGGAGCCGTCCGGCATGGTGACCTCCTCGGCGGTCGCCGCGCCCTTCGTGATGATCCGCAGGGCCTCGCCCTCACAGCCCTCCGCCGGCACCTTCTTGCCGTTGAAGGTGGGGACCTTGCCGGTCAGCAGACTGCCCTGGGTGTCCGTCACGCTCTTCCCGTACCGCGACTCGGCGCCCGCGCCGGCGTCCTTGCCCTCGGGTGGCTTCTTGTAGCCGTATCGCTCCGCCTGTTCCAGCGGTACGACGAGGAACTCGCCGTGCTCCAGGTACGCTTCGCCGCTGAACCGGGAGAGCGGCTGCGGGTTCTGTGCGTAACCCAGTTCCCGCATGCAGGAGTTGACCAGCAGTACGCGTGCCTTCTTGAGCGTGTAGTTCTCCTCCGGGGACGGGAGGTAGGCGTCGAGAGGCGTGGTTATCTGCGCCGCGTCGAGATGCCCGGGGGTGGGCACGGAGCCGAGCTTCGGCTCCCCGCCCTCCGCGCCCGAGGTCGAGCAGGCACACATCGTCAGGGCGAGCAGGGCGACCGCCCCGACGACGCGTGGAAGTGCGGTCACCTTCGTCAGCACCCGGTCTTCCGGAACGAGGAGAACTCGTCGTTGTTGTCGTAGAAGGCGCGCTTGATCAGGTAGTACTTGCCGTGGAAGTTGGGGTGCGGGTCGTTCAGGTCGTAGTAGCCGTTGTGGTAGCTGGTGGGCTGCTGCTGGTTGAACACACAGATGTTGCCGGTGTTCGTGCAGTCGCCGTCACCGTCGGCCATCGCCGTCGAGGTGCCCGTCGCCGGCAGAGCGACCGACACGGCAGCCACTGTGGCGGCACGGGACAGCGCAGGTCTCTTGGAACTCATTTCGTGATCTCCCCATGGTGCGGGGCAGCGTTGTGGCCTCGGCTTCAGAACCTGAACACCAGGGACCCCCCTGGGTCGCGAATACGGCTGCTCGATCGCGGTCAACCAGCCGTAGGCAACGCGAACTTACACCGCAGCCACATATGGAACAAGATCTTGTGAAGGAGAAGTGCAGGCGCGGTAGGCGCGTTTGCCCTGATGAAGCGGCAGATGCCCTGATCGGCTGTCGTACGTCAGTCGCGCTTGCAGATCCGGTCGAGGAGGTTCGCGGTGGCCCGCTGGATCCGGGCGTCGGTGTGTCCGGGGCGGTCCAGGGCCGGCGACCAGGCGAAGGTGCCGGAGGCGAAGACAAGTGCGCCGGAGGGGGACTGGTAGAGCGAGGTCTCCTGGTGCCGGGTGGCGCCCTCGGAGTCCTCGTACGGGGAGTGGGCGAGCAGGATCCGGTTGTCGTGCTCGGGCAGGCTGGTACGCGGGAAGTAGCGGTCGGCCTCACCGGCGACCAGGCCCGGGATCTCGTCGCCCTCGACCGCGCCCGTGGCGTCCCAGAGCCAGTGCTCGGCGTTGCGCACGACCAGCGGGCGGGGATCGGGGACCCGGCCCGCGTACTGGATGCCCAGGAGCTGCTGCTCGGGCCGGTCCACCTCGCGCCACAGGGCCGACTTCCCGGGCCCCCGGCGTTTCCGGCAGGTCAGCAGCCGGTCGGGCTCGCCGGACGCGGAGGGGGCGAGGCCCACCTGCCAGTACATGGTGTTGGCGGAGAGGAAGACGAGCGAGGTGCCGGAGTCCCGGGCGCGCTCGGCGGCCCGGCGCATCTGCAGCGACCAGTACTCGTCGTGGCCGGGGAAGACCAGGCCCCGGTAGCGGCTCGGGTCGACGCGGCCCGCGTGCAGGTCGCGGGCGTCGGCGTAGGCGAGGTCGTAGCCGTACCGCTCGGCCCAGCGGATGAAGTCGTACGCGTGTCCCACGTGCAGCGGCAGGCCCGATCCGGCGTACGGGCGGTCGAAGGAGATCGTGACGGCGGCGTCCTCCTCGCCGAGCAGCCGGCCCCGCTCGTCCCACGCGTGGTAGAGGCTGGCGCCGGTGCGGCCGTCCTCCGGGTAGAGGTTGTACGCCTGCCAGGTGATGTCGGGCAGAAGGAGCAGGAGATCGGCGGGGTGGTCGTGGCGCACGGTGAAGGGGATGTGCGAGCGGTAGCCGTCGGCGGTGGTCAGGACGGCCACATACGCGCCGACCGACCAGTAGCTCGGGATCTGGAGCCGCCAGGACATCCACCAGTGGTGGCAGGAGACGGTCCGGTCGGCGGCGAGCGGCGGGGGCTGGACGATGCCGGAGAGCCGCGGGCTCGTGGTGATCTTGGACGCGCCGTCGCCGCCGTAATGACCGATCCGGTAGACGTCGACGGAGAACTGCTGGGGCGGGTCCACGGTGATGTGGAAGTCGATGGCCTCGCCGGGGGCCGCCGCACCGGGCGAGACGAAGCCCTTGATCTGGCGGTGCACGTCGTCGGCGGTGCGGGTTCCGCCGCCGGTGGAGCGGGCGAGGTCGGCGTACCAGGGGACGACCTGGCCGGTGTCGTCGAAGTAGTTCTCACTGCCGCGCAGCCAGGGCAGCGGGCCCTGGCCGAAGGGATCGCTCACCGCGTGCGCGAGGGCACCCGACTCCCACCGGCGAATCTGCTCCGCCCCCATGCCGCGCCCCTCCCTCGGATCCCCCGCACTGCTCGGGTGACCCCCCGGACAACTCTGGTGCGCCGAATGTCAGCGCCGATCCCCAGCACATCACATAACGCACGCAGCCCGTCACCCTTCGTCGCGAATTGACGGGAACGGAACGACTCCTTCCGAACAGCGCGCTCCGCTCTCCGGACGCCCCCGCCCCAGCCGCGGCTCCGGTGGGCGTGCCCCGGTCCCGTACGCGGTCACACCAGGCGGACCGGCTTGTCGGAGCGCACGCCCACCTGGGCCAGCCAGGACAGCAGCGGGTCCGGGTCGCCGTCCTCCACGAGGCTGAGGACCGGAGCCGCGAGGTCCGCCCGGCGCTCACCGCCGACGAGCAGCGCGGGACCGTCCAGCCAGTCCAGGCCGGGGGCGGCGCCCGCCGTGTCGACGGCCGCGCAGCAGACCATGGCCGCGACGTGGTCGGCGAGCAGCTCGGTGCCCGTACGCGGCGGCTGGAGCGGGAAGAGGGGCAGCGGGCCAGGACCCCAGAGGTCGAGGGGGTCGCCGGCCGGGCCGCCCCCCGCGCCTCCGTGCCCCTGGCCGCCGTGCGCCGCGCCTCCTGCCCCCGGGCCACCGTGCCCCGGGGTTGCGGCCTCCTCGCGGGCGACCGCGGCGCCGATGCCCGCCGCGAGCGCCTCGCCCGGGCCGCCGGGGCCGCCGGCTCCTGACAGGTGCTCCATGACCCGGGCCAGCGTGGGGACGGCCGGGTCGGCGGCGGAGGCCCGGGGGACGCCCAGGGTGTCCAGGACGCGGTGCAGCCGGGCCGCCTCGCTGCGCCACTTCCGGTCGACGACCTCGTCGGGATACTGCTGCCAGTCCACCGGCGCCCAGCCCGGACCGTTCTCGGCGGGCCCCCCGTGGAAGAGCCGGGCGGCGAGCAGGGACGCGGCCTCGTCGGCCACGCCGGGCTCCTCCAGCAGGTCGCACGCGGGCCGCTCGCCCAGGCGCAGCGCGAAGCCGTCGGCCAGCCGGTCCCGGCGGGAGAGCTCGGTGAGCGCGGAGACGACCCCGGCGTCCAGCCGGGAGGGCCAGCGGCCCATCCGCCAGGCGGGCAGCGCCACCCGGGTCAGCAGCCGGTCCCAGCCGGCGTAGGCGAGGCCGACCTGTTCCTGGGCGGCGATGCGCAGCCCGTAGTCGACCGTCTGGGCCCGCATGGACGCGGCGGACGCCACACAGCGCTCCATCTCGGCGGCATGGCCCCGGCAGGCCCGCAGCAGCAGCCGGGCGACCCAGCCGGCGAAGGCGAGGGGTGCCCCGCGCACCGGGCCCCGGCCGGGGGCGGCGGCATCGGCGATCGCGGCGTCCAGACCGCGGACGAAGCGGCGGGCGGCGGCTATGTCGGGATGCGCGGACGGGCCCGTGCCCGCCACCACGGGGGCGAGGACCGCGCGGAGCTCGGCGACGCGCATCCACCAAAGGAACGGCGAGCCGATGACCAGGACGGGGGCGGTGTCCGCGGCTTCCGCCGGGGCTCCCGGGCCCCTCCGGAGCGCGCGGTGCGTCCGGTCCTCCAGCCAGCTGTCGCAGTCCGGGGTCAGCGCTATGGCCGAGGGCGCGGGCACGTCGAGCCGGTCCGCCAGATCGCGGACCAGGCGGTAGAGGTCGGGGGCGCCTTCCTCCGGCACGGGGACGGTCGGGCTCATGGCGGGCCGCGCGCGGGCCACGGAGACGGCGACCAGGACGGTCACCAGCAGCACGACGACCGCGACGCCGAGAACCGTCCAGCGCACGGCGTCCCAGGCCGGACCGGCCAGATGCCCCTGCGCGTCCGCCGCGAACAGCACGACGGCGACGGCCGCGGGCAGGATCGCCACGGCCAGGGCCCTGCTGCGGATCCGCAGCAGGGCGAGCGCCCGGGCCTGCGCGGCCCGCGCACCCAGCTCCTCACCCACGTCGATACCGGACACGGCCGGACGTCACCCCCTCTGCCCTCATCGCGGCCCTCTTGGCCCTCGCGGCGGTGTAGCTCACTCCCCCACTGTGGCACCCGTCACCGACATCGCAATGCCGGTGGGCCAAGTGCCGGAACGCCTGCGCCGCACCCTAGTTGGGGGCCCGGCGGCCGTCATCCGGATAGCCCAGTCGTCACCCGATGGAATGGCTTTGGGTAAAGCTGCTGACGTGTCCGCGCCCATGGGGCAGGCCGGGAACGGGCTGGTGGCACGGGACAGCCCCTCGCGCCTGCCGCGTACGCCGGTGGCGTAGGGGGGCGCGAGGGGCTGCGGGGCCCGGGGGCGTGGGCGGACTGCCGGAGTGCTGTCCGGGGCGGGTGATCCCCGGGTCAGCCCCGGGAGGCCTTCAGAGCGATGTCCGTACGGTGCTGGGAGCCGTCCAGGCGGATCCGGCCGAGCGCGGTGTAGGCGCGCTCCCGGGCCGCCGTGAGGTCCTTGCCGGTCGCGGTCACCGAGAGCACCCGGCCGCCCGCGCTGAGCACCGCGTCGCCCTCGGCGCGGGTCCCGGCGTGCAGGACGTACGCGTCGGGCGCATCCTGCGCCGCGACGTCCGCGAGCCCGTCGATCGGGTCGCCGGTGCGCGGGGTGTCCGGGTAGTTGTGCGAGGCGATGACCACGGTGACGGCGGCGTCGTCGCGCCAGTTCAGCGGGGGGAGGACGTCGAGGGTGCCGTTGGCGGAGGCGAGCAGGACACCGGCCAGCGGGGTCTTCAGCCGGGCCAGGACGACCTGGGTCTCGGGGTCGCCGAAGCGGGCGTTGAACTCGATGACCCGGACACCGCGCGAGGTGATCGCGAGGCCCGCGTAGAGCAGCCCGGAGAAGGGGGTGCCCCGGCGGCGCAGCTCGTCGACGGTCGGCTGGAGGACGGTTTCGAGGACCTCGTCGACCAGCTTGGGGTCAGCCCACGGGAGCGGGGAGTAGGCGCCCATGCCGCCGGTGTTCGGGCCCTTGTCGCCGTCCAGGGCGCGCTTGAAGTCCTGGGCGGGCTGGAGCGGCACGACGGTGGTGCCGTCGGTGATCGCGAAGAGGCTGACCTCGGGGCCGTCGAGGAACTCCTCGATGACCACGCGGTCGCAGGAGAGCGCGTGGGCGCGGGCCACGTCCACGTCCTCGGTGACGACGACGCCCTTGCCGGCCGCGAGGCCGTCGTCCTTGACGACGTACGGGGCACCGAAGGCGTCGAGGGCCTCGTCGATCTCGGCGGGGGTGGTGCAGACGTAGCTGCGGGCGGTGGGGACGCCTGCGCCGGCCATGACGTCCTTGGCGAACGCCTTGGAGCCTTCCAGCTGCGCGGCTTCACCGGACGGGCCGAAGCAGGGGATGCCGACCGCGCGCACGGCGTCGGCGACCCCGGCGACGAGCGGCGCCTCCGGGCCGACGACCACCAGCCCGGCGCCCAGCTCGGTCGCGAGGCGCGCGACGGCGTCACCGTCGAGCGCGTCGACCGGGTGCAGTTCGGCCACCTCTGCGATGCCGGCGTTGCCGGGGGCGCAGTACAGAGCGGTGACGTCGGGGTCGAGGGACAGAGAGCGGCACAGGGCGTGTTCGCGGGCGCCGCCGCCGATGACGAGGACCTTCACGGGATGCAGCCTAGCCGCCGGGCGCGGGGAGCCCCGACGGCCGCCGGTGGGTGGACGCACCGCCGGGCGCGGGAAGCCCGGTCGGCCGCCGGTGGGTGGACGGGCGGGAGGCCCGCGCGGCGGGGAAGCCCCTGCGGGCGGGCGCGGGCCTCCTCCGCCTCACTGCTCGTTGGTGAACTCCTCGACGACCGTGGCGCCCAGCTCGCGGACGATCAGCTCGTGCCCGGAGAGTGCGGAGTCGACGAGATCCGGATCGTCGGCCTCCGCGGTGTCGTCCTCGGGGGCCACGGACCGCGGCGGCTCCGCCCCGTACGAACTGTGGGAGGGCTCGGGGGCGGGCGCGGCATCCCGGCCCTGCGGCGGCGCGGCGGGAGGCGGCTGCTGGGCCGACGGGGCGGGCCGGCTCTGCGGCGCGGGCGCGGACTGCTGCGGGGGCGCGTGCTGGGGCCGGGGCTCGTACGCGACCGGGGCGGCGGGTGCCGCCGGGGCGGGCTGGTAC
>NZ_QWFA01000194.1 GCF_003501885.1 Streptomyces globisporus | reverse complement strand
CCGCCCCGCTCCCGCCCCCACCGAAGGACACCCGCCATGCACCGCGCATTGATCGTCGTGGACGTTCAGAACGACTTCTGCGAGGGCGGCAGCCTCGCGGTGGCGGGCGGTGCCGACGTCGCCGCCGCCATCACCGACCTGATCGGCGACGCCCAGCCCGCCTACCGCCATGTGGTCGCCACCCGCGACCACCACATCGACCCGGGCGGCCACTTCTCACCCAACCCGGACTACGTGGATTCCTGGCCGGTGCACTGCGTCGCCGGTACGGAGGGCGTCGGCTTCCACCCGAACTTCGCGCCCGCCGTCGCCTCCGGCGCCATCGACACGGTGTTCGACAAGGGGGCGTACTCGGCCGCGTACAGCGGGTTCGAGGGCTCGGACGAGAACGGGACCGGTCTCGCCCAGTGGCTGCGCGACCGCGACGTCACCGAGGTCGACGTGGTCGGCATCGCCACCGACCACTGCGTCCGGGCCACCGCGCTGGACGCGGCCCGTGAGGGCTTCGTCACCCATGTGCTGCTCGACCTGACCGCGGGCGTGTCCGGGGCCACCACGGAACGGGCGCTGGCGGAACTGCGCACGGCGGGCGTGAAGCTCTCCGGCACGGCGGTCGTCGCGTCGTAGCCCGGCCCCTCCGGCCGGTCCTGCCGGTCCGTCCGAGCCCTACGCGGCCGGGCGGGCCGGTCCGGCGTACCCGCCGGGGCCCAGCAGCGCCCGGATCGGGTGCCACAGCTCCTGGCACGACGACCCCGGCGGCGACGCCTGGCGCCCCGGGCCGCCGGGCAGGGCGACCGGGTCCGCCTGCGGCGCGGCCCGCCACAGCAGGCCGTCCGGATGGTGCAGGACCGCCGTGACCTCGTCCGGTGTCGGCGGCTGGTCGTTGCCGCGCAGATAGACCGCCCGCAGCCCCAGATTGCGCAGCCTGGTCAGGGCGCGCGCCCGGTTCACCGCGTGCACCAGGACCCGTACCGGGGCCCCGGGCCCCGCTCCCGCACCGCCTCCGGGGCCTGTGCCGTCGGCCGGTCTGGTGAGGGTCAGGGCGACCACCACCGTGCCGTTCGGCAACCTGCAGAAACCTCCGCCTGCCATGCTCCACGCTCCCCCGTGAGACGTCGTGTCAATAAGGATGTGAACAAGACGCACCTAAACACGATCGGCCGCCGCCCGCTAGAGGGCGACGGCCGATCATGGTTTGACCTGCGGTTTTACTTGATCAGCGGCCCGAGGGGCTGACCAGGACGGTCATGGTCCGACCATCGCGGGGCTCGTGGACGATGGAGATGCGGGTGTTCGTGTCAGAAACCTTGACACTGCCCGTGGGGTTCTCCTTGTACCAGTAGGTGCCCTTCCGGTCGTCGAAGACCGGGTTGCCCAGGCTGGGCTTGATGTACAGCGGCACGTCCGCGTTGTGGAGCGTGAAGCCCTTGTTCGGGTACCAGCTGAACGGGGCGTCGAACGGCTGGATCTTGTTGCGCAGGAGCGAGCCGTCCTTCCACTTGAGCGGCTTGGCGTGCGCGTCGATCGGCAGGATCAGACCCTGGCCCGGGTGGACGGAGGTGTTGTTGTCCTTCTGGGAGGTGTCCCAGAGCCAGACCAGCAGACCGTTCTGGTACGCGTAGTGCTCGACCCAGTCCGGACGGGTGCCGGAGAAGCCGAAGTTGTACGGGCCGACCTTCAACGTCTCGTCGTAGGAGACGTACTGGCGGTTCTCCGCGATGTAGTACTGCGGGTAGTCCTGGGTGAAGGACTCGCCGATCCGCGAGAAGCCCTTGGCGGTCCAGCCGTTGTCGTCGCCCTCGGCGTTGTCCGAGAAGAGCGTCGCACCGTCGGCGGTGATGGTGATGGCGTCGGCCGCGAAGCCCTTGCCGCCCGCGCCGCCGTCCGTCTGGTAGCGGAAGCGGAGGTCGACCTTCTTGCCCGCGTAGGCGTCCAGCGGGAAGGAGAGCTTCTTGTACGCGCCCGAGACGTCGGTCAGGGCCGGCTTGTCACTGGCATCGCGCGGGATGGCCTTGCCGTCGGCGGTGCCGTCGAGCGCGGTCCAGCTGGTGCCGCCGTTGTCCGACACCTCGGTGTAGAGGTAGTCGTAGTCGGCCTCGATGTCGTACCAGCCCGAAAGGTCGAGCGTGGCCTTGGACTTGCCGGTCAGGTCGACCGAACGGGTCAGGGTGTTCGACAGGTCGTCGCCCATGTCGCTCCACCACTGCTTCGCGCCCTCGGCGGGCTTGACGACGGTGGTGGTGACGGCCTTCTTCGGCAGCTCGACGACGAGCGCCTGCGGGTTCTTGGTGTTGTACTCCGAGACGCCCAGCTTGTGCAGCGAGGTCTTGCCGGCCTTGGCCTTGTCGTAGTCGAGCCAGCCGAGCTGGAGCTTGTCCCACGAGGTCATGTCGCCGGGCAGGTTGCCGATCTCGCCCTTGCCGGTGCCGAGCCAGGAGCCCGCGGACATCAGGGACCAGAAGCCGACCGAGTTCTCGCCGCCGCCGGACGTGTCGTACAGGTCCGGCAGACCGAGGTCGTGGGCGTACTCGTGGGCGAAGACGCCCAGGCCGCCGTTCTCGGGCTGGACGGTGTAGTCGCCGACCCAGATGCCCGTGTCGCCGATCTGGGCGCCACCGGCCTTGTTGTTCGCGGGGCCGGTTGCACCGGCGTTGGTGCCGTACGCGTACCAGCGGTGCGCCCAGATGGCGTTGGTGCCCTCGGCGCCGCCGCCGGCCGACTCGTCCTCGCCGGCGTGGACCAGCTGGAAGTGGTCGATGTAGCCGTCGGGCTCGTTGAAGTTGCCGTCGCCGTCGAAGTCGTAGCGGTCCCACTCGTCGTACTCGGCGAGGTTCGCCTTGATCTCGGCGTCGCTGCGGCCCTTGGCCTTCTGGTCGGCGACCCAGGCGTTCACACCGTCGCGGACCGCGTCCCACACGTTGGCGCAGTTGGACTGGCCGCAGTAGTTGGAGCCGTAACGGGCTTCGTTGTAGGGGACCTTGACCCAGTCGGAGACCTCTCCCTCGACCGAGTAGCGGCCCGAGGAGGTCTTCTCGTAGTAGGTCTTGAGCGAGTGGACGCCCTTGCCCTCGCCGAAGTAGAGCTCCTGGAAGTGCTCCTGGTTGTAGTCGGACTTCCAGGCGGTGCTGTTGTCCTTCTTCGGGTCCGGCTCGGCGATCTTGTTGTGCGCCGGTCCGGGGGTGCCGCCGTACTTCTTGACGGGCGGCTTGGGGCCGTCGCCGTCCGGGTCGAACATCGTGGTGTCGTCGACCTCGTCGCCGAACTCCAGCAGGATGGTGAAGATCTTGTCGGTCTTCTCCCGGCCGAGCTCCACGTACTTCTTGTCGCCGAGCTTGACGACCTTGGAGCCGCTCCGGTTCGCGACCTTCTTGTCGCCGGCCAGCACCTGCTCCAGCGCGGCCTCGCGCTGCTCGGCCTGCTGCTCGCTGAAGGGGCCCTCCAGGTTGTGTTCCACATGCCCCTTGGCCGGCGCCGGGTCACGGCGGTCGACGGTGGAGACACCGGAACCTGATGAGCTGTCATGCGCCTGCGCGGTGGCGAAGGTCGACGCCGTCGCGGCGGTCGCGGCCATGGCCACGACAACGGCGGCGGCGCGAAGCGCCCGTCTCTGATTGGTCACTTGAAGCAGTCCTCCCCGGGCGTCCGCGCTGCGGCCAGGGGGGTATGGAGAGGGCCGCGCGCGTAAACGCGTCACAAGTGACGACATTCGATCGGAGTTATGAGAGAAAAGACAGACCTTGACTTGAACAGACCAAGTGCACTATGCGGAGCGCCCATCCGGTATACGGACGGTATGAGAAGGGCATGGGAACGGCAAAGGAACGACGACCGGCCCGGATCCGTCCGGTCGGACGCTTCAACAGGCGCGCCCGGCCGTCCGGTTGGTGAGAGCCGTGACTCCGTGCGCCCCCTGTGCACCGGTACCGTGTGTTAGGTCACGCTTACTACCGGTCCGGGTCGGGCATCCACCGTCGTAGGGTCGTTCGGCGTGCACGACCGCACCGAACGCCGCCCGCCCATCCGACGTCCCGAGGACGGAATTCGTCATGCCGCGTCCGACTGCCGCACAGTTCGCCTACGGTTCGGCCACCGTCGTCGCAACGACGCTCGCCCTGCTGCTGCTGTTCCGCACGGAGTCCGGCGTGGGGGTGGCCGCCGTCGGCACGACCGCACTGATCCTCGGCCTCCTGGTCGCCCTACGCCTGCCGCGCCCCGGCCACGGTACGGCGGAAGGGACCGGCCGGACCGCGACCCACCGGACCTCCGCCGCCGCCCGGACGCACCAGGCCCTGGAGGGCATCGGGGCCCGGGAGCGGGTCCCGGCGGCGCGTTCGTCCGCGCGTCCGTCGGCCCGTTCGTCCGCGCGGGCCGACGAGCACTCGCTGCGCCGCTAGGGCCTGTCGTCACACTGCCGTCGTCGCCCGGAGGGCGGCCGCGCGGCGTCCGGTGCGTGCGACCGCCAGGCGCCGGGATGGTCTTGTAGCGGAACTGCCAGGGCATTTCGGCAACGCCGCGAGCGTGCGTGCCAGGCGTCGCGCGGCAGGCGGCAGTCTGCCGACAGGCCCTAGAGGCCGGGGCTCGCTAACGGGCCACGACGACGACCGTCTTGGCGGCCTTGTCCTGGAGCCCCTGCCGGTAGGGCTTGTCGGTGAACATCAGCACGATGTTGATCAGCCACCACAGGCACGGGCAGCACAGCAGCGCCGGGGCCCACAGCACGACCGCCCGCATCAGCGCGGCCCCGGTGTCCGGCACCCGCCCGTCGTTGAGCATCGCGACGCGCAGCTTCAGCAGCCGCTTGCCCAGCGTGCGGCCGTCCTTGTGGGTGAAGTAGGTGTCGTAGGCGACGTAGACCACCAGGCCGATGATCGACCAGAGCAGCTGGTGCCCGCTGTACCCGCCGGCGACCGCGTCGCCGAACCCGTCGTCGCCGTCCCCGTTGACGTCGACCGCGCCGCCCCAGGGCAGCGAGATCAGATACAGCGGGATCGAGATGATGAGGAAGTCGATGAGCCGCGCCAGGATCCGCTTCCCCGGCTCACCGAGCGGCGGCATCCCGGCGAGCGGGTCGGGCGCCCCGAACCCGCCGCTGCCGTACGGATCGTTCGGCGGGGGCGGAGGCGGCGGGGGCGGCGGAGCACTGCCGTACGGCTGACCGTCGGACGGCGGCGGGGGCTCCTGCGGCTTCTTGAGGAACGGATCGTCGTCCTCGGGCGGCTGGCCGGGCGTCGGCTGGTCGTTGCTCATGGGGGCAGTGCATCCCGCACCACCGGGGCCCGCAACGGCTCAGGTGCTTTCGGGGGACGCGGGGAGGCATACGAGTCTAGACCGGCATGTCGCCACCCGCCCGGCCAGCTCTTCCGATAAGCGGGCGGGGGGCTCTCGGTCAGCCGGTCCCGCTCAGCCCGCCACGAACGTACGGGCCGCCTTGTCGTGCCAGCACTGGCGCCACGGGCGGTCGAACAGGCACCACAGGACGTTGACCACACCGAGGACGAGCAGCCCCAGCACGCCGTAGACCAGCCAGCGGCGCAGGGCCGCTCCCAGGGACGGGGTGTCATGGGACTCGATGTCCCGTACGTCGAGCCCGAAGAGCTTCTTGCCCAGAGTCCGGCCCCACTTGGCCGTCGGCAGGGCCTCCAGCAGGAAGCCGAGGAGCAGGAACGCGGCGAGCAGCGCCCCGAGCAGGACCCCGGTGGTGGAGTCCAGCAGCCAGACGGTGACGGTCTCCCCCGTCTCCTTCGCCGCGGTGATCTTCCGGTCGATGTGGTCGAGCGCCTGCGCCGACAGCGGGACGGCCACCGCCCCGACGACCGCGCCGAGCACGAGGTTGTCGACGAGCCGGGCGGCGAACCGCTTGCCGAGCCCGGCGGGGCGGGCCGCGGCCTGGTTGCGGGCGAGTTGCTGGAACGGGTCGTCGACCGGCGGCTTCCACGGCACGACGGGCTGGTCCGCACCGGCCGCCGGTCCCGCCGCCGCACCCTGGTGCGGCACCTGCTGCTGTTCGGGCTGGGACAGTTGGTGGACCTGCTGCGCCCAGGAGGCCGAGCCACCGCCGGGTCCGGGCGTCAGGGGCGTGTGCAGGGCGGCCGACGGGCCGGGGTCGGGGGACGGCGTGGGTACGGGAGCGGGAGCCGGGGCCGGTGCGGGAGCCGACGGCTGGGCCTGCTGCGCCTGCTGGGACCGGGCCGCTGCTTGCTGAGCCTGCGGTGCCTGGGCCTGCGCCGGGAGGGCCCGGGGCGTCGGGGCCGGGGCGAGGCTGTTCGGCGCCGCGCTCACGTTCTGCGGCCCCTGGGGCGTACCGGCGTTCGACGGCGCCGGACCGGGCTCTACGTCACCGGCGGCCGGGGCGCCGCCCCGTACCGCGTTCGACCGGGGCCCCACCGCGCGGATCGTGACCGTCCCGTCCGTCGGCGGACGTGTCCCGGCCGCCTCTGCGGGCCGGCCGCCGCTCTCCCGCATCCCCGGCAGCGCGCCGCCGGTCGGGTCCTGGGCCAGCGGTGCCCTCGGGTCGGCCGGCGGCGACGGGTGTCCGGGGCCGGGGCTCGCGGGCTCCTGTGCCGGTCCGCCCCACTCGACGCGGCGGTCCCGTTCGCCGCCGAACCCGTTCTGGCGTGCGGCGTCCGCCTGCCAGACCGACGCGCCGTCAGCGGGCCCCGCCGCCCGGCCCGCGACGGGTGCGCCGGAGCCCGGCGAGGCCCCCCGGCCTTCCTGGAGGCCGTCCTCCTCGTCGAAGAAGATCGGCCCGGTCTCCTCCACCGGCGCGGTCTGCGCACCGGCCGCCGGGGCGGGGGTGGTTGCGGCCGGACCCGTCTGCCGGGGCGCGGGCCGGCTCGTACCGGGGACCCAGGAAGCGCCGTTCCAGTACCGGACGTAGCCGGGGATGGAGGGGTCGGGGTAGTAGCCCTCGCGGGGGCTTTCGTCACCGGGTGCCGGAGTTGGCGCGCTCATCAGCGGGTCCCGTATCTCTTCGAGGCCTCAGGCCGTCCCCGCCGGGCGGGCGGACGGCCTCAATACAAGGGTCCACATCTATCAGACAGCCGCCCGCCCCCGGGCCGGTCCACCTGTTTGGGCCCTCTTTCGAGACGAGTTCGGGGACGGGTTCGGGGTCGGGTTCGGGGTCGGGTTCGGGACGGCTTCCGGATCCGCACGAAGTTTTTTCCAGAAGTCGCGTAATAGGTGGCGGGGAGGGCGCTCTCTCCTTGTGCGGGACGGTCACGGGACCGGCCCATGAGCACCGGAAGGTCGTGCATTTCGATGATGAGCACCGTGGAACGTGAGCTGGAGCTGAAGCTGGTCCTGTCCCCCGAGCGGTCCATCCCGGTGCCCGCCCGGCTGACGTACCGGACGAACGACCCGTACGCCGTGCACATCGCCTTCCACATCGGCTCCGAGTCGCCCGTGCACTGGACGTTCGCCCGGGAGCTGCTGGTGGAGGGCGTGTTCCGGCCGTGCGGGCACGGGGACGTGCGGATCTGGCCGACGAAGGTCGCGGGCCGCAGCGTCATCTGCGTGGCCCTCACCTCCCCCGACGGAAACGCCCTGCTGGAGGTGGGCTCGGCCGCCGTGGCCGCCTGGGTGGAGCGGACCCTGCGGGTGGTGCCGCCGGGCACCGAGAGCGACCGGCTCGGGATGGACGAGGCGCTGGCGGAGCTGCTGGCCCCGCTGCCGGCCGACGACCTGTGGCTGAGCGACCCGTGGGCGGCGGACGAGTCGCCGTCCCAGGACGGTGAGGCGTGAGGGGCTCCGCGAGAAGCGGGGATCAGAAGAGCTTGCCGGGGTTGAGGAGACCGAGCGGGTCGAAGGCCGCCTTGATGGAGCGCTGCAGTTCGACGCCGGTCTCCCCCAGTTCGCGGGCGAGCCACTCCTTCTTGAGGACACCGACGCCGTGTTCGCCGGTGATGGTTCCGCCGAGTTCGAGACCGAGCGCCATGATGGCGTCGAAGGACTCGCGGGCCCGGCGGGACTCGTCGGGGTCCTGGTGGTCAAAGCAGACGACGGGGTGGGTGTTGCCGTCGCCCGCGTGGGCGCAGACGCCGATGGTGAGGTCGTACTCCTCGGCGATGGCCGCCGTGCCCGCGAGCATCGCGCCGAGCCGGGAGCGCGGTACGCACACGTCGTCGATCATCGTGGCGGGCTTGACGGTCTCCAGCGCGGTGAGAGACATGCGGCGGGCCTGGAGGAGGAGTTCGGACTCGGCCGGGTTATCGGCGGGGACCACCTCGGTGGCCCCGGCGGCGGTGCACAGCTCGCCGACGGCGGCGAGGTCGGCCGACGGGTCCGGGGTGTCGAAGGCGCAGAGAAGGAGCGCCTCGGTGGTCTCGGGCAGTCCCATGGAGGCCATCGCGTTGACGGCACGCACGGTCGTACGGTCCATCAGTTCGAGGAGTGACGGGGTGTGACCGCGCTCCATGATCCGGCACACAGCGTCACAGGCGGTGGCCGCCGAGGGGAACTCGGCGGCGAGGACGAGCTGCTGGGGCGGCTGCGGTTTGAGCGCGAGGACGGCCTTGACGACGATCCCGAGGCTGCCCTCGGAGCCGACGAAGAGCCGGGTCAGGTCGTATCCGGCGACGCCCTTGGCGGTGCGACGGCCGGTGGTCAGGAGCCTCCCGTCGGCGAGGACGACCTCCAGGCCCAGCACGTATTCGGCGGTGACCCCGTACTTCACGCAGCACAGGCCGCCGGACGCGGTGCCGATGTTGCCGCCGATGGTGCACGTCTCCCAGCTGGAGGGGTCCGGCGGGTAGTACAGACCGTGTTCGTTCACCGCGCGTGAGAGCACCGCGTTGACGACGCCCGGTTCGACGACGGCGATCCGGTCGACCGGGCTGATCTCCAGGATCCGGTCCATCTTCACCAGGGAGAGCACGATGCAGCCGTCCGAGGCGTTGGCCGCGCCGGACAGGCCGGTACGGGCGCCCTGCGGGACGACGGGGACGCGCAGCGCGGTGGCGGTGCGCATGACGTGCTGGACCTGCTCGACCGTGCGCGGGAGCACGACGACGGCCGGGGTGCCGGCCTCGCAGAAGCTCGCCATGTCGTGGGCGTAGGACGCGGTGACGTCCGGATCGGTGATCAGCGCCTCGGGAGGCAGTCCCGCGCGCAGCCGTTCGAGGAGATCGCTCATGATCCAAGCGTGTCACCCGGGGCCAATGGTGTGAACCCGTGCGCGGGGGGCGATCCCAAGGCGCGGTGTGCTCGTATGACTGACGCAGAGTGATGGCCATGGATGTCATGCCGCAGCAGGGCCCGGACTCCGGCCGGACGCCCGACCCGTCCCCGCAGGACCCTTACGTGCTGCCCGCCGAAGGCGCCACCGCCGTTCCCCCGCCGCCGCCCACGCTGCGGACGACGCTGCGCCGGGCCGCGTTCGGCGCGGTGGCCGCCGGCGTGCTGCTGGCCGGGGCGCTGGTGGCGGTGGACGACGGGGACGGGCGGCCGAAGGAGCCGGGGCCGGTCGAGCGGGCCGAGGCCGCGGCGACCGCCGGGTCCCCGGCCTCGCTCTCGGACCTCACCGCGCTGATCGGGGACCGGCAGAAGTGGGTGGAGTCCCACCCGAAGGACGCCCCGTCCCTGGCGACGCTCGGTACGGCGTACGTGGAGTGGGCGCGGCGCTCGGCGGACACGTCGTACTACGCCCGCGCCGAGCAGGCCCTGAAGCGTTCGCTGGAGGCCCGGCCGGGCGAGCGCGGGAACGGGGAGGCGTGGCTGGGGCTCGCGGCCCTGGCCAACGCCCGGCACGACTTCCTCGCCGCGAAGCGCTGGGGCGAGACGGTCAAGAAGCAGCAGCCGAAGGCCTGGAGTGTGTACCCGGTCCTCATCGACGCCTACACCGGGCTCGGCGACCGGAAGGCGGCGACCGCGGCGACGGAGACGTTCGGCGAGCTGCGCAAGGGCGTTCCCGCACTGGCCCGTACCGCCGACCTCTACCGGGGCAACGGCTGGCGCGAGGACGCGCTGGCCACCGCCCGCGAGGCGGCGGACCGGGCGACGCAGCCCGCCGAGAAGGCCGAGGCGCTCCACCGGCTCGGCGAGCTGGCCTGGGAGCGGGGCGAGCCGGAGGAGGCGGTGGCGCAGTTCGACGCGGCGCTGCGCACGGACGCCGCTCAGTACGCCTCGCTGGCGGGCCGGGCCCGGGCCCTGGTGGCGCTGGAGCGCACCGACGAGGCGCTGGCCGCGTACCAGAGCGCGCAGGAGAAGCTGCCGCGCCCGCAGTACGCGCTGGAGCTGGGCGAGCTGTACGAGTCGCTGGGGCTGGACGGGGACGCGCGCACCCAGTACGCCAAGCTGCGGGAGATGGTGGCAGCGGCGAAGAAGGACGGGGTCGACGAGTCCCTGGTGCTGGCCCGGTTCGAGGCCGACCACGGGGACCCGGAGGCGGCGGTGGAGCTGCTGCGGGCCCAGTGGCGGGGGCAGCACCGCAGTGCGGCGGTGGCGGACGCGCTGGGCTGGGCGCTGCACCGGGCGGGGAAGTCCGAGGAGGGCCTGGAGTACGCGCAGCTGGCCGCCGACACGGGCGTGCGGAACGCCTCGTACGCGTACCACCTCGGCGTGATCCAGCGGGAGCTGGCGGACTACGGTCCGGCGCGCCGGAATCTGGAGCAGGCCGTGCGCACCAACCCGGCCTTCTCGCCGCTCGCGGCGCCGCTGGCGCGGGAGGCGCTGGACGCGCTGGGCGAGCCGCCGCCGGGCGGACCGGGCGAGACGCAGCAGCCGCCCCCGCCGCCGGCCCCCGAGCCGAAGCCGAAACCGGAGCAGGAGAAGAAGCCCGAGGCCCCGGCCCCGGCTCCGTCCCGTACGGCCGCCGGGAAGTCCCCGTCGCCCACCGCGTCGCCCTCCGCTCCCTCCTCCGCGTCGCCTTCAGTGTCGAAGAGTCCGTGAAGCGGAAGCCGTGCACGGCGAACGCCGCCGTGGTCCGAGGTACTGCCTCGGACCACGGCGGCGTTTTCGCACCCGAAGGCGCAGATCAGAGGTTGCCGCGCTTCTCCTGCTCGCGCTCGATCGCCTCGAACAGGGCCTTGAAGTTGCCCTTGCCGAAGCCCATGGAGCCGTGGCGCTCGATCATCTCGAAGAAGACGGTCGGCCGGTCCTGGACCGGCTTGGTGAAGATCTGCAGCAGGTAGCCGTCCTCGTCACGGTCGACGAGGATCTTCAACTCGCGCAGGGTCTCGACCGGCACCCGGGTCTCGCCGGCCCACTCGCCGAGGGTGTCGTAGTACGAGTCGGGGGTGTCCAGGAACTGCACACCGGCGGCGCGCATCGAGCGGACCGTGGAGACGATGTCGTTGGTGGCGAGCGCGATGTGCTGGACGCCCGCGCCGCCGTAGAACTCCAGGTACTCGTCGATCTGCGACTTCTTCTTCGCGATCGCCGGCTCGTTGATCGGGAACTTGACCTTGAGCGTGCCGTCGGCGACGACCTTCGACATGAGCGCGGAGTACTCGGTGGCGATGTCGTCGCCCACGAACTCCTTCATGTTGGTGAAGCCCATGACCTCGTTGTAGAAGCCGACCCACTCGTTCATCCGGCCGAGCTCGACGTTGCCGACGCAGTGGTCGATGGCCTGGAAGGTCCGCTTGGCGGGCGGCTCGACGATCGGCTTGGCCGCGGCGAAGCCGGGGAGGTAGGGGCCGTCGTAGCCGGAGCGCTCCACCAGGGTGTGGCGGGTCTTGCCGTACGTGGCGATGGCCGCCAGAACGACCGTGCCGTGCTCGTCCTTGACCTCGTGCGGCTCGGTGATGCCGCGCGCGCCGTGCTCGACGGCGTACGCGTACGCGGCCCGGGCGTCCGGGACCTCGATGGCGAGGTCGACGACACCGTCGCCGTGCGCGGCGACGTGGTCGGAGAGGAAGGCGCCCCACTCGGTGGACGCCTTGATCACGGAGGTGAAGACGAAGCGGGCGGCGCCGTTGGTCAGGACGTAACTCGCGGTCTCGCGGCTGCCGTTCTCCGGTCCGGAGTAGGCCACGAGCTTCATGCCGAAGGCGGTCGAGTAGTAGTGCGCGGCCTGCTTGGCGTTGCCCACGGCGAAGACGACCGCGTCCATTCCCTTGACCGGGAAGCGGTCGGCCTGCGCTGCGGTGTCAGGGCTGGTGTGCAGAGTCTCAGTCATGTTCGAAGGCTCTCCCCGCATCGCAAGGTGCGCAATAGTTCGCGCAATCACTGGTCAATGTGTTCAGCGAATCGCCATGATGGCCGGACTATCTGTACAGTCTGACCATCGAAGGCGGGCCCATGGCGATCGATCATCTGGACGGCCGGCTCATCGTGCTGCTCGCACGTGAGCCGCGCATAGGCGTCCTCGAAGCATCCCGGCGGCTCGGGGTGGCGCGCGGGACCGTGCAGGCGCGGCTGGACCGCCTTCAGTCGAATGGCGTCATCCGGGGGTTCGGCCCCGACGTGGATCCGGCGGCGCTCGGCTATCCGGTCACGGCGTTCGCCACGCTGGAGATCAAACAGGGCCAAGGCGCCGTCGTGCGGGCGCATTTGGACGGCGTACCGGAGGTGCTGGAGCTGCACACCACGACGGGCCACGGCGACATGCTGTGCCGGCTCGTCGCCCGTTCCAACGCCGATCTTCAGCGGGTGATCGACCGGGTTGTCGGATTTGATGGCATTGTCCGGGCCTCCACGGCGATCGTCATGGAGAACCCGGTGCCGCTGCGGATCATCCCGCTGGTGGAGCAGGCGGCCGAGGACACCGGCTGAGCCCTCGGGCCCAGCGAACAGCGACGGAGCCGAGGGAGTGCCGTGTGAGCTTCTGGGAGTATCTGAACACCCGCCACCAGCAGCTCCTCACGGACGCGTTCCAGCACGTCAGCGCGGTCTTCCAGTGCATGGTCATCGCCACCCTGCTGGGTGTGGTGATCGGGGTGGTGAGCTATCGCAGCGGCTGGGGCGGTTCGCTGGCCATCACCTCCACGGCGACGATCCTGACCATTCCGTCCCTCGCCGCGATCGGTCTGCTGATCCCGCTGGTGGGCCTCGGTGTCGCCCCGACCGTGATCACCCTGACGCTGTACGGGCTGCTGCCGATCGTCCGGAACTCGATCGTGGGGCTGCGGGGCGTCGATCCGGCGCTGGTCGACGCGGCGACGGGCATCGGGATGTCGCGCACGGCGCGGCTGTTCCGGGTGGAGCTGCCGCTCGCCTGGCCGCCGATCCTGACCGGGATCCGGGTCTCCACGCAGATGCTGATGGGCATCGCCGCCATCGCCGCGTACGCCTCCGGGCCCGGTCTCGGCAACGAGATCTTCCGGGGCATCGCCTCGCTGGGCAGCGCCAACGCGATCAACCAGGTTCTCGCGGGCACGCTCGGCATCGTCGTCCTCGCCCTGCTCTTCGACGCCGTGTACGTCCTGCTGGGGCGGCTGACCATCCCGAGGGGGATCCGTGCCTGAGACCGAGACCGACACCGCGGCCGTCGCGCGGGAGGAGTCCGCGGCCACGTCCGGGGCCACCATCCAGCTGGAGAACCTCACCAAGAGCTATCCGGGGAACCCGAACCCGGCCGTCGAGAACGTCTCGATGGAGATCAAGGCGGGCGAGACCGTGATCTTCGTCGGCCCGTCCGGCTGCGGGAAGTCCACCACGCTGAAGATGATCAACCGGCTGATCGAGCCGACCTCGGGCCGGATCCGGATCGACGACGAGGACGTCATGGACATCGACCCGGTGAAGCTGCGCCGCAAGATCGGTTACGCCATCCAGTCCTCCGGGCTCTTCCCGCACATGACGGTCGCGGACAACATCGCCCTGGTCCCGAAGATGGTCGGCTGGTCCAAGTCCCGGGTGAAGGACCGGGTGGAGGAGATGCTCGACCTGGTGGGTCTGGACCCGCGCGAGTTCCACGGCCGCTATCCGCGCCAGCTCTCCGGCGGCCAGCAGCAGCGGGTGGGCGTGGCACGGGCGCTCGCCGCCGACCCTCCCGTCCTGCTGATGGACGAGCCGTTCGGGGCGGTCGACCCGATCACCCGCGACCACCTCCAGGACGAGCTGATCCGGCTCCAGCACGAGCTGCACAAGACGATCGTGTTCGTCACCCACGACTTCGACGAGGCGATCAAGCTGGGCGACCGGATCGCGGTGCTGCGGGAGCGGTCGCACATCGCGCAGTTCGACACCCCCGAGGCGATCCTCACCAACCCGACGGACGACTTCGTCTCCGGTTTCGTCGGCGCGGGCGCGGCCCTCAAGCGCCTCAACCTCACCCGCGTACGGGATGTGGGCATCGCGGACTTCCCGACGGTGACGGTCGAGGACCCGCTCCAGACGATCTTCAACAAGCTGCGCAACGGCCCGCACAACGAGCTGCTGATGCTGGACCGGAGGAACCGCCCGTACAAGTGGCTGCGGCGCGGCGACCTGATGCGGGCGCGCGGTTCGCTCGCGCGGGCCGGGCAGCTGGTGCACGACACGGTGACCCGGGACGCCACCCTGCACGACGCGCTGGAGGCGGTGCTCACCGACAGCGGGGGCCGGGTCGCGGTGACCGGGCGGCGCGGCGAGTTCATCGGGGTCGTCGACATGAAGACGCTGATGGACAACGTGCAGGAGCTGCTGGAGGCGGACCGGCTGACGGCGATGGAGCACCAGCACGAGCTGGAGGAGCAGCGCGTGCACCAGACGGAGCAGGAACTGGAGGGGGGTGGCGGCGGAGTATGAGCCCCAGCCATCAGTCCGGCTCCGGCAAGGGCCCGGCCGCCCCGACGCGGCCGCCGGGCGAACACGACGTCAAGGGCCACGCGTTCCACGACGAGGAGAGCGACCCCTCCCCCGCCCCGGCCGCGCCGCAGCGCCGGATCACCTGGCGGAAGCTGGTGCTCCTGCCGGCGGTGCTGGCCGTCATCCTGGTCATCACGTACGTCTGGATCACCAACATCCAGCTGGACTCGATCGCGGAGAACTCCCTCTCCGGCGGAAACGTCCAACTGCGCTGGTGGCAGCACGTACGGCTGACGGCGATCTCGACGTTCTGGGTGCTGATCATCGCGATCCCGCTCGGTATCGCGCTGACCCGGCGGCGGCTGCGGAAGGCGGCCCCGGCGTTCACGGCGCTGGCCAACATCGGGCAGGCGACCCCGGCGATCGGTCTGCTGGCACTGCTGGTGATCTGGCTGGGCATCGGCCCGCGCACCGCGATCATCGGCATCGTGATCTACGCGGTGCTGCCGGTGCTCTCCAACACAGTGGCGGGTCTGCGGGCGATCGAGCCGAACATGATCGAGGCGGCGCGCGGCATGGGGATGTCCGGGCGGGGCGTCCTGCTGAAGGTGGAGCTGCCGCTCGCGGTGCCGCTGATCCTGGCGGGCGTCCGTACGGCCCTCGTCCTGAACGTGGGCACGGCGACGCTGGCCACCTTCGGCGGGGGCGGCGGGCTCGGCGACCTGATCACCTCGGGGATCCAGACCCAGCGGATGCCGGTGCTGATCATCGGCTCGGTGCTGACGGTGGTGCTGGCGCTGCTGGTGGACTGGCTGGCCTCGCTGGCCGAACTGGCGCTGACGCCGCGCGGGCTGGAGGAGCGGTGAGGAGGAAGAGGAAACTGCTGCTGCTGGTGGTGCCGGTGCTGCTGCTGGGCGGCTGCGGGCTCAAGAGCGGTTCGCCGATGGTGGACGACGTCTCGCCGGGCTCGGTCGGGCAGGGCGAGCCGCTGAAGGGCGCGACGCTGACGGTGACGTCGAAGAACTTCAGCGAGAACATCATCCTGGGCCAGATGACCGGCCTGGTCCTCAAGGCGGCCGGGGCGGAGGTCCTGGACCGGACGAACCTGCCGGGTTCGATCAGCGCGCGCGAGGCCATCATCAACGGCGACGCCGACGTCCAGTGGGACTACACCGGCACGGGCTGGATCACCTTCCTGGGCCACGCGGACCCGATCGTCGACCCGAAGAAGCAGTACGAGGCGGTACGGGACGAGGACAAGGGCAACGGCGTGATCTGGCTGCCGCCGGCCCCGCTCGACAACACGTACGCGCTGGCGATCAGCAAGAAGAACAACGCGAAGTACAAGCTCAAGACCCTCTCGGACGCGGCCGCCCTCGCGAAGAGGGACCCGGGCGCGGTGACGATCTGCGTGGAGAACGAGTTCGCCTCGCGCGACGACGGACTGCCGGGCATGGAGAAGAAGTACGGGATGAAGATCCCGGCGGGCAACATCCGGAAGATGGACGCCGGGATCATCTACACCCAGGTGTCCGAGTCCAACTCCTGCCTGCTGGGCGAGGTGTACACCACCGACGGCCGGATCAAGGCGATGAACCTGGATCTCCTGGAGGACGACAAGCACTTCTTCCCCAACTACAACGCCTCCCCGGTCGTCCACGAGGCCACCTTCGAGAAGTACCCGGTGATCGCGGAGCTGCTGGACCCGCTCGCCCGGAAGCTGACGACCGAGGTCGCGCAGACGCTGAACGCCAAGGTGGACGTGGACGGCGAGGATCCGCACGAGGTGGCGAAGGAGTGGCTGGTGGCGGAGGGGTTCATCGAGGAGGGGTGAGTTACCAAGAGAGCGTTGCAAAGATTTCGTTGCAAAAAAGTCTTGCAAAGCTTCCTTTGCAACTCTACGGTTGAGGCATGCCGGAGAACGAGAAGGCCCCACGCCCCCGCCACCTCGGCGACGACGACCGGAAGCTGCACACGGTCGACGCCCGCACCCTGCGCGCCATCGCACACCCGCTGCGGATCCGCCTGCTGAACGCGCTGCGCGAGTTCGGCCCGGCGACCGCCTCGAAGCTGGGCGAGCGGCTGGGCGAGTCGAGCGGCGCGACCAGCTACCACCTGCGCCAACTGGCGGACTCCGGCCTCGTCGAGGACGCGCCGGAGCTGGGCAAGGGGCGCGAGCGATGGTGGCGGGCGGTGCACGAGGGGGCGATCTTCGAGAGCGCGGACTTCCTCGCGCACACCGATCCGGAGGTGCGCGGCGCCATCGGCGTGGTCATGCACGAGGTGGCCACCACGCACGCCCAGGAGCTGAACACCTGGCTCGGCACGATGAGCGAATGGCCGCAGGAGTGGCGGCAGAGCTCGGACATGAGCGACTTCAAGGTGCGTCTCACCCCCGAGCTGGCACGAGAGCTCTCGGCGAAGCTCCACGCGGTGGTGGAGAGCTACCGCGATGCGGTCCCCGAGGACACCGAGGGCTCGGCCGTCGTCCGCACCCATCTGCACACCTTCCCGCGCCCCTCCGAATGACCGCACCGCACACCACAACCCCCCAGCGCCTGAAGGGAAGCCCGTTATGCACGCCGACGTCCACCACGTCCTGCACACGTTCGAGTCGACCGAACTCCACTCCAGGGCGGCCGAGTTCCGCCTCCCCCGCACCGGCCTGCGTACCCGGGTCGGCTGGACCCTGGTGGAGGTGGGCCTGCGACTGACGACTCAGGGCCGCGACGCGGCCGCGCCCCGCACCGCCGCCTTCCATCCGGCGTAACCGACGACTCGGGGGAACCATCGACTCGGGGGGAGAACGAACCATGGGGAACCGCACCCCGCTCGCCGCCACGCTCGCGGCCAACTCCATTTCCACCGCAGGCACTTCACTGACCCTGATCGGCGTCCCCTGGTTCGTCCTGGAGACCACCGGGAGCGCGGGCCGGGCCGGGGTAGTCGCGTTCTGCGCGACCCTGCCGATCGTCGTCGCCGCGCTGATCGGCGGACCGGTCATCGACCGGTTCGGCCGCCGCCGGACGGCCGTCGCGTCCGACGCCGTGTGCGCGGCGGCCATCGCCGCGATCCCGTTGCTGCACTTCGCCGGCGCCCTCGACTTCTGGATGCTGTGCGCGCTCATGGCGCTCAACGGGTTCGCCCACACCCCGGGCAACACCGCGCGCTACGTCCTCATCCCGGACCTGGCCGAGCACGCCGGGACCACGCTCCCCCGGGCCGCCAGCCTCTTCGACGCGGTCTCGCGCGGAGCCCGGATGGTCGGCGCGGCCCTCGCCGGGGTCCTCATCGCCTTCGTCGGCGCGGAGACGGTCCTGCTGCTGGACGCGGCGACCTTCGGGCTGTCGGCCCTGCTGATCGCAGCGGGGGTACGGGGAGTACGCGCGGCCGAACCGCGGAAGGCGGAGGCCCCGGCCTCGCTGCGCGCCTACGGCACCGAACTCCGCGAGGGTTATGCCCACTTGCTCGGCAACCGGCTGTTGCTGGCGGTCGTGGTAATGGTGATGTTCATGAACGGCACCGACCAGGGCTGGAACGCGGTCCTGCTCCCGGTGCACGCCGAGGGCGAGCTGAGCGGCGCGCCCGCCATCGGACTGCTCACCGCCCTGTTCGGCGCCGGCGGCCTGACCGGGGCGCTGCTGTACGGGGCGGTGGGGCACCGCTTCCCGCGCCGGGCGGTGTTCACGGTGTGCGTGGTCCTGTGCGGCGCGCCGAGGTTCCTGGTCGCCGCGGTGACCGGGACGACGCTGCCGCTCGCGGTGACGATGCTGCTCGGTGGCATCGCGGGCGGCGTGCTGAACCCGATCCTGACGACGGTGATCTACGAGCGGGTACCGGACCGGCTGCGCAGCCGGGTGTCGGGGGCGCTGACGGCGGGCTGCGAGTTCGCGATGCCGGTGGGCGGTCTCGCGGCCGGGCTGCTGGTGGAGGGCGCGGGGACCACGGGGGCGCTGCTGGCGATGGGCGGGGTCTACTTCCTGGCGACGCTGAGCCCGCTGGTGTTCCCGTCCTGGCGGACGCTGGACGACGTGCCGGGTGCGGAGCCCGTACAGGAGACACCGGGGCCGCAGCCCGTACCGCAGGCACCGGCACCGGTCAGCAGCTCGGGACCTTCCCGCCCGACTCCAGGGCCTTGAGCGAGCCGACCGCGTCCTTCAGCGTGGAGACGGGCACGATCCGCAGCCCGTCGGGCCGCTCGGCCTCCGCCTGACGGCACTCGGCCTTCGGTACGAGGAAGACGCGCGCGCCGTCGCGGTGGGCGCCCTGGACCTTCATCGACACGCCGCCGACCGCGCCGACCTTGCCGTCCGCGGTGATCGTCCCCGTACCGGCGATGGTGCGGCCGCCGGTGAGACCGCCGCCGGAGCCGTTGCCGTCGAGCTTGTCGATGATGCCGAGCGAGAGGAAGAGCCCGGCGCTCGGCCCGCCGATGTCGCCGAGGTCCACCTCCACCCGCATCGAGCCGGGCTCGCGGTCCAGGTAGTTCAGGGCGGCGTCGACGGCGACGTTCTGCGACTCCTTCATGTCGTCGAGGTTGTGCTTCTCGATCTCCTTCTCGGAGCCGCCGGTGGGGTAGACGGCGTCGCGCGGCATGACCGCCCGGTCGGTACGGAACCAGCTGTCGAACACCTCACCGATGCGGACGTCCGCCTTCGGCCCGGTGGCGAGGATCGTCGTCATCCGCAGCTGCCCGTCGGTGGTCCGGGTCTCGGCGCCGGTGATGGTGATCACGGGCCGCCCGTCGTCCTTGCCGAGCACGTCCGCGGTCACCCCGGGCCGCGCCAGGGTGAACGGCAGCGGCGCGAGGGCCGCCGTACCGAACAGGGCGAGGACGGGGAGTGCGCAGAGGGCGAGGACGCGGGGGCGCGAGAGACGAGAGAGCACGCACCCAATCTAGCCGCCGCACCGGAACGGGAAAGCGCCAGGCGTACGCCGCCCGGCGCGCGCTCCGACGCGTACGCGTCCCCGCACCGAGGGTGTACGGGTCCCCGCCTACCGCAGCGCGTCCGCCACCTCCCGGGCGGCGTCGAGCACGCGGGGCCCGACCCGTTCCGGTACGGCGTCGGCGAGCATGACGACACCGACGCTGCCCTCGACGCCCGAGACCCCGACCAGGGGCGCGGCCGCCCCGCTGGCGCCGGCTTCGAGTTCGCCGTGGGTGAGGGTGTAGCCGGGGTGGCCGGAGTCGGTGGCCTGCCGGGCGGACAGGATGGCCCGGCCCGCGGCACCCCGGTCCAGGGGATGGCGGAAGCCGGCCCGGTAGGCGACGTGGTAGTCGGTCCAGGTGGGCTCGACCACGGCGACCGCGAGGGCGTCGCTGCCGTCGACGAGCGTGAGGTGGGCGGTGGCCCCTATGTCCTCGGCCAGGGAGCGCAGCGCGGGCAGCGCCGCTTCCCGGACGAGCGGGTGGACCTGTCTGCCGAGCCGCAGCACACCGAGGCCGACCCGGGCGCGGCCGCCCAGGTCGCGGCGTACCAGGGCGTGCTGCTCCAGGGTGGCGAGCAGCCGGTAGACGACGGTCCGGTTGACACCGAGCTTGTTGGACAGCTCGGTCACGGTCAGGCCGTGGTCGGTGTCGGCGAGCAGTTTGAGGACACGCAGTCCTCGGTCGAGCGTCTGGGAGGTCTCCGCTGTCACGACGCCCTCTCCTCTTCGGGGTGAGCGACGACGGCCCTGCTCCGACGGTAGCGACGCCGGTCCCAGCGGCGACGCACGGAGAGGCCGCCGGTCTGGCAAGGCACCGGCTGCGCTCCGCGGCGGCGTTGCCACGGGGCGTTCATATGGCGGGGACAGTAGCGAGCCAGTCCGCTCAGCGGAAGTCCTCGTCCAGAATCCGGTCCCCGGACGTGAGGCCCCGGAACGGCGCGCACATAAGGGCCGGTCAGCGGTACGACGTCCGGAAAGCGAACATCTACGCGCGTTCACGTGTCACGACTCCGCCGGACCGGCGCGTCCACACATGTGAACCAGCGTTAACTGCGTGTGACCGGACACCGGAGAAATTTCCCGGGCCCGAGGCCCGGAAACACGGCCGCGCTCCCAGGGGGAAGCCGGGTAACGCCGTCGGCCCGTACGGAGGTTGGGACCTCCGTACGGGCCGACGGTAAAAGCCGGGCCGACGGGAACGAACGGCTGCGGGTCACTTCATCCGCGTCGCCCACTCCTGGACCTTCGCGATGCGCGTCTGGATCTGGTGGGCCGTGGCCTCCGCGCTCGGCGGGCCGCCGCAGACACGGCGCAGTTCGTTGTGGATCACGCCGTGCGGCTTGCCGCTCTGGTGGGTGTAGGCGGAGACCATCGTGTTGAGCTGCTTGCGCAGGCTCAGCAGCTGCTTGTGCGTGACCACGGGCCGGGCCTCGGCGGGCTTCTCCAGGAGGTCGGCCTCCTCGGCCGGCTTCTGGCGGCTGTGCGCGATCTGCCGGCTCTGCCGCTTCTGGAGGAGGAGCTGCACCTGGTCCGGCTCCAGGAGCCCGGGGATGCCGAGGTAGTCCTGTTCCTCCTCGGAGCCCGGGTGGGCCTGCATGCCGAACTCGGCGCCGTCGTAGAGCACCCGGTCGAAGACGGCGTCGGACTCCAGCGCCTCGAAGGGCAGCTGGTCCTCGGTCTCCTCGTCCTCCAGCCTCTCGGCGTCGGCGAGGAGCTTGTCCTCCTCCGAGAAGGGGTTCTCCTCGTCGCTGCCCTTCTTCGGCTTGTCGAGGACGTGGTCGCGCTCGACCTCCATCTCGTTGGCGAAGTCGAGGAGCATCGGGATGGTCGGCAGGAAGACGGAGGCGGTCTCGCCGCGCCGGCGGGAGCGCACGAAGCGGCCCACGGCCTGGGCGAAGAAGAGGGGCGTCGAGATGGTGGTCGCGTACACGCCGACGGCGAGCCGTGGCACGTCGACGCCCTCGGACACCATCCGCACCGCGACCATCCAGCGCGACTCGTCCCCGCTGAACTGGTCGATCTTCTTGGACGCGGCCTTCTCGTCGGAGAGGACCACGGTCGCCGACTCCCCGGTGACCTTCTTCAGGATCTTGGCGTAGGCGCGGGCCGAGTCCTGGTCGGTGGCGATGACGAGGCCGCCCGCGTCGGGGATGCCCTTGCGGACCTCGGTGAGCCGCTTGTCGGCGGCGGCCAGGACGTTGGGGATCCACTCACCGGTGGGCGCGAGCGCGGTACGCCAGGCCTGGCCGATGGCGTCCTTGGTCATCGGCTCGCCGAGCCGGGCGGCGATCTCGTCGCCCGCCTTCGTACGCCAGCGCATGTTGCCGCTGTAGCTGAGGAAGATGACCGGGCGGACGACGCCGTCGGCGAGCGCGTTGCCGTAGCCGTAGGTGTAGTCGGCCGAGGAGCGGCGGATGCCGTCGTTGCCCTCCTCGTACTGGACGAAGGGGATGGGGTTGGTGTCCGACCGGAACGGCGTACCGGTCAGGGCGAGCCGCCGGGTCGCCGGGTCGAACGCCTCCTGGCAGGCCTCGCCCCAGGACTTGGAGTCACCGGCGTGGTGGATCTCGTCGAGGATGACGAGCGTCTTGCGCTGCTCGCAGCGGTTGCGGTGCAGCATCGGGCGGACGCCGACACCGGCGTACGTCACGGCGACCCCGTGGTACTCCTTGCTCAGCGGACCGGCGCTGTAGTCGGGGTCGAGCTTGATCCCTATCCGGGCGGCCGCCTCCGCCCACTGCTTCTTGAGGTGCTCGGTCGGGGCGACGACGGTGACCTGCTGCACGACATGGTGGTGCAGCAGCCACGACGCGAGGGTCAGCGCGAACGTGGTCTTGCCGGCGCCGGGCGTCGCGACGGCGAGGAAGTCGCGCGGCTGCTCCTGGACGTACCTCTCCATGGCGCCTTGCTGCCAGGCTCGCAGCTTGTTGGCGGTGCCCCAGGGGGCACGGCCGGGGAAGGCGGGTGAGAGGTGGTGGGAGGCGGTGGTAGTAGTCACGGTCTCCGGTTCGGGGCTCTCGGGTACGTGGGGCGCTGCCCGTACCGCACCCGGCCCGAAGGACCCGGCCCGCGATACGACAACCGGGCCACCTTACCGGGGGCCCGGTGGAAACCCGGTACGCACCAGCCGCGCCGGGGTCCGACGAGACGGTGCTCACATCGCACCGGCGCCCCGGTCCCGCAGCCCTGAGGAGATCACTTCTCCCGCGCCCCCACGACCACCCGGGACGCCACCCACACCCGTGTTCTTGCCGATGGCGGGGG
>NZ_QWFA01000193.1 GCF_003501885.1 Streptomyces globisporus | reverse complement strand
ACGACCGGGGGTTCTTGCTGGTGCGCGATACTGGGATTGAACCAGTGACCTCTTCCGTGTCAGGGAAGCGCTCTCCCGCTGAGCTAATCGCGCAGGTGAACCTACGTTTACCGCGTGTGTACTGCGTGCGCGATACTGGGATTGAACCAGTGACCTCTTCCGTGTCAGGGAAGCGCTCTCCCGCTGAGCTAATCGCGCGGGGATCCTTGCGGACCGATGATCCTTGCGGATCAGTGGACGATACTGGGATTGAACCAGTGACCTCTTCCGTGTCAGGGAAGCGCTCTCCCGCTGAGCTAATCGTCCTTGGAGGTGGAGACGGGATTTGAACCCGTGTAGACGGCTTTGCAGGCCGTTGCCTCGCCTCTCGGCCACTCCACCAGGGGTGGGGGCTCGGGAAGAATCCCCCACCTTCTGCGAGCGGACGACCAGGTTCGAACTGGCGACCTCAACCTTGGCAAGGTTGCGCTCTACCAACTGAGCTACGTCCGCTTGTCTTTCCCGTTCCGCTTGCGCGTCCCGGCGACGTGTTGAACTCTAGCGGATTCCTGGGCCAGTACAAAAACGCGTTTGTGCAGCGTGCTGCGGCGACCCCGGGCCGGTCCTGGCCCCGACGCAGGTCACCGCGCACCGTCCTAGACTCATTCGCGTGTCCGACCTCGCCCCCTTGGCCCGTTTCGACGGCCTCATAGCCTCCGGTCTGCAGGATGTGACCCACGATCCCGCGGCGCTCGACTCGTCCGGTTTCTGGGCGGTATCCGCCGATTTCGAGGGGCGTATCGTGTGCGCCCGCTTCTCCGATGTACGCAGGGAAGCGGTGCCCCCTCCCGTGCCCGGAGCCTGGCGCGGGCCCGCTGCCGGGGACTGGACCTCCTCGCTGGACCGTGACGCCTACACGGCGGGCGTACGGCGGATCCGTGAACACATCGCGGCAGGCGACGTCTACCAGGCCAACCTCTGCCGGGTGCTGTCCGCACCGCTCCCCGGCGGCGGGGCCGGCGCCGACGTCGACGCCCTGACCTCCCTGCTCGCCCGCGGCAACCCCGCCCCGTACGCGGGTACGATCCGGCTGCCCGGCCACGGTGTGGAGATCGCCACCGCCTCCCCGGAGCTCTTCCTCCGGCGCGACGGGCGGACGGTGGAGTCCGGGCCGATCAAGGGCACCGGCCGGACCGAGGACGATCTGCTGGAGAAGGACCACGCCGAGAACGTGATGATCGTGGACCTGGTCCGCAACGACCTGGGCCGGGTCTGCGCCACCGGCAGCGTGAGCGTGCCCGATCTCTGCGTGGTGGAGAAGCACCCGGGCCTCGTCCACCTCGTCTCCACGGTCCGGGGCCGGCTGGCCGACGGAGCGGGCTGGCCGGAGCTGTTCGCGGCCGCCTTCCCGCCCGGCTCGGTCACCGGCGCGCCGAAGTCCAGCGCGCTGCGGATCATCGCCGAGCTGGAACGGGGTCCGCGCGGGCCGTACTGCGGGGCGATCGGCTGGGTCGACGCCGACCGGGGCGCCGCATCGCTCGCCGTGGGCATACGCACGTTCTGGATCGACCGGACCGGACCGGCGCCGCTGCTGCGGTTCGGGACCGGCGCCGGGATCACCTGGGGATCCGACCCGGAGCGCGAATGGGACGAGACCGAACTCAAGGCCTCCCGGCTGCTCGCTGTAGCGTCGGGCGCGTATCCGGAGACAGGAAGGACCGCATGATGAGGATCTGGGTCAACGGCGGACTGCGGGACGCCGACGACGCCCGGCTTTCGGTGCTCGACCACGGACTGACCGTGGGCGACGGCATCTTCGAGACGGTGCGTACGAGCGAGGGGCGCCCCTTCGCGCTGACCCGGCACCTCGACCGTCTCACCCGGTCCGCCCGGGGCCTCGGCCTGCCCGACCCGGACCACGACGAGGTCCGGCACGCCGTCGCCGCGGTCATCGACGCCAACCCCGCCGCCCTGGGGCGTCTGCGGATCACCTACACCGGTGGGCTGTCCCCGCTCGGCTCGGACCGGGGCGACAGCGGGACGAGCCTCGTCGTCGCCCTCGACGGGGTGAGCCGCCGCCCGGACAGCACCGCGGTGATCACCGTCCCCTGGACCCGCAACGAACGCGGCGCGCTCGCGGGCCTGAAGACCACCTCGTACGCGGAGAACGTCGTCGCCCTGGCCCGGGCGCGGGAGAGGGGCGCTTCCGAGGCGCTGTTCCCCAACACCGCCGACCGGCTCTGCGAAGGCACCGGCTCCAATGTGTTCGTCGTCCTGGGCGGCCGCATCCACACCCCGCCGGTCGCCTCCGGCTGCCTCGCCGGGATCACCCGCGCGCTGACCGTGGAGTGGACCGGGGCCGAGGAGACCGATCTGCCGATGGACGTCCTCGCCGAGGCCGACGAGGTGTTCCTGACCTCGACCCTCCGCGACATCCAGGCGGTGCACCGGGTCGACGACCGGGAGCTGGCGCCGGAGATCGGACCGGTGACGGCGAAGGCCATGCGGATCTTCGCCGAGCGGGCCGGCGACGACCTCGACCCGTAAAGCGCGTGACGGGGTCTCGTCCAGGGGATACAAACCTCTGATGACGACGACACTCCGGCCGTCCGGGCCGCTTCAGCAGGGCGCCGACGGCGCACGGGCCCGCCACTACGACGTGTGCGACAACGGGCGGCCCGTCGGCTCCGTCGCGATCAGCACCGACGACGCGTTCGGCCCGACCGCCGGAGTGCTGCGCTCCCTCACCGTGGAGGAGTCCCGGCGCAGGCGAGGCCGGGGCGTCATCGCGGCGCTCGCCGCCGAGGAGGTGTTGCGGGGGTGGGGCTGTACGCGAGTCCGGGTGGAGGTCCCTGCCGACAACGACCCGGCCCGGCGCCTCGCGGCTGCCCTCGGCTACACCGAGCGCAGCCGCAACATGGTCAAGGACCTCGGCCCGGACACCGCCCCGCTGCCCGCGGGCCTCACCTCACGCGACATGAGCGAGGAGGAGTTCGCCGCCTGGCGGCAGGACGCGGTGCGGACGTACGCACAGAGCTGGATCGACCGCGGCGTCGAGCCCGAGCAGGCCCGGCTCAAGTCCGAGACCGACCACGCGGCCCACCTGCCGGACGGACTGGCGACCGAGGGGATGCGCTTCCGGGTGCTGCTCATGGCCGGCGAGGTCGTCGGCCATGTGTGGGTGGCCCTGCGGGAGCAGGAGCCGGGCGGCACCGCCGGATTCGTCTTCGACGTCGAGGTGCGCGAGGAACACCGGGGCCGGGGCCACGGCCGGGCCCTGATGCTGCTGGCCGAGGACATCACCCGCGCCTGGCGCGTGGACCGGCTCGGCCTGCACGTCTTCGCGTCCAACACCCCGGCCCTGCGGCTGTACGAGTCCCTGGGCTACACGACGACGCGGTACAACTTGGCCAAGGCGCTGTAGGGGCCCCTCCTGAGCCGGTACGGCCCGGAGCCGGGAGCGCCTTTACGCGCAGCCCGGAGCCGGGAGCCGGGAGCCTGTACGTGCAGCCCGGAGCCCGTCCGCCGCTCCCCGGGATGCCCGGCTACCGGTCCCGCGCGGCCAGGGTCCGGTCGACGATCTCCTCGATCCGCTCGCGCAGCCCGTCCTGGCTCTTGCCGCCGTCCAGCCGCTCGTCGCCGATCACGTAGGTGGGCGTGCCGGTGACGCCGATCGCCCTGCCCTCGGCGTGGTCGGCGTCGACGATCAGCAGGTGCCGGCCGTCGATCAGCGCAGTGTCGAACTCCTCCGCGTCCAGGCCCAGTTCGCGGGCCACGTCGAGGAGCACCGGCTCGCCCGTACGGCCGAGGTCGTCGGTCCGGGACAGCAGGGCCTCGATGTACGGCCACCCCTGGCCCTGCTCGACGGCCTCCTCGGCGGCCTGGGCCGCGGCGAACGCGTGCTTGTGCTTCTCCAGCGGGAAGTGCCGCAGCCGGATCTCCAGACGGTCCCCGTACCGGGCGCGCAGGGCGCGTACGTCGTCGAGGGCACGGTGGCAGTCGGGACATTCGAGATCGCACCAGAGGTCGAGGACGACCGGTGCCGCGGGGGTGGAATCGCTCATGCGCCCAGTCTTTCAGGCCGGGCGGGGTGCGACCCAATCCGCACCGGGCCCCACTCCCTGGGGAGGAGCCCGGCCCTGAAATGTCCCTGAGGTGGGCCGCCACCGTGGCCGCGACGGCGCTCGCCGGTGCAGGATGGAAGGGACATACCCCCTGCGCCTGGAGGCCGTGATGCTTGCCGAGACCATCTGTTCCGCGGTGTCGGCGGCCGGCCTGGGCATCGCCGCGGTGACCGCGTACCGCAAGCGGTTCCTCACGGCGACGAGGATCGCCGCCTACTCCCTCGTCCCGGTCGGGCTCGTGCTGACCGGGGTCGTCGAGTGGGTCGCCGGGATCGCCTTCAAGCCGAGCGTCTGGCTCGGCTTCGGGGTGCTCGGCCTCTCCTGGCTGCTGTTCATGACCACCCGCGCCGTCGAGCGCCGCAGCGGCACCACCCGCGCGGAACGCAAGGCGGCGCGGGCGGCCGGGCGGAACGAGGCGGTCGCCCCCGGCGCCTCCGCCCCCTCGCTCGGCGCGGGCGGCGGGGCCGGGCCCGCCGTGACGGCGGCGAAGCCGAAGAAGAAGCAGGAGGCCGCCGCGCCCGGCGACGACTTCAGCGACATCGAGGCGATCCTCAAGAAGCACGGCATCTGAGGCCCCGGCGCCCGGCCGGCCGGCCCGTCCGGGCCGCAGACCTTCCGAATGCCTGTCGGCGACCCGTACGCCGAAGCGATTTCCGATGGCCACGGGACGGTGAACTCCCTGGGCAATGACCCGGGTTGAGCGCAAACCCGCCCACGCGTGCGTCATGATCACACCGAGATGGTGGATACCTCCCGGGGCGAAGCCCCCGCACGCCCCGCCGAAGAGCCCCGCGGCTGTCTCTTCGCGCTCTCCCAGCCGCCTCTGATGATCTTCCTGACGGTCATCGGGGTGCTGTTACTGATGGCCGCCCTGCACGACCTCTTCATGCTGTGACGCGCCGCCGCCGCGCGGTGCGATGTCGGCGACGCCGTCAGCTCGCGGCTTCCTTGCGCCGGGCCCGGTACGCCGCGACGTGGAGCCGGTTCCCGCACGTACGGCTGGAGCAGTAGCGGCGGGAGCGGTTGCGCGACAGGTCGACGAACGCGTGCCCGCAGTCCGGGGCCTCGCAGCGCCGCAGCCGATCCTGCTCGCCCGCCACGATGATGAAGGCCAGCGCCATGCCGCAGTCGGCCGCGAGATGGTCGGCGATCGAGGCGTCCGGCGCGAAGTAGTGCACGTGCCAGTCGTAGCCGTCGTGGTCGGTGAGCTGCGGGGTGGTCCCCGCCGCCGCCACGAGCCGGTTGATCAGATCGGCCGCGGTGCGGGGGTCGGGCGCCGCGAAGACCTCGGCGAAACGGTCCCGTACGTCCCGCACGCCGGTCAGGTCCTTCTCGCCGAGCGTGCCGACCCCGCTGATGTGATGCCGCTCCGCGAAGGCGTACAGCGCGGCGACATCGGCGAGCGCGTCCTCGGTCCCGTCCGGCGGCGGTTCGCTCTCCGGCGCGGTGTTCATCAGATCGACCACCGTGTCGAGGGCGATCCGGGTGTCGTGAGGGATCAGCACGCTTCGCTCCCTGGCCTCCGGCGGGCGGGCGCCTGCCGATGGCGGCTGACTCTACTGGCTCGGCGCATCGGCCCCCGGGCCGGTGCGGGCCCGCCCGGGAGTGGAACGGACCCCTCCGGCGTCCGGGAGCAGGAGCAGGAGCGGTGAGACGCACCGGCGCCGTCGTCGCGGTGGATTCCGCGGCGACGGCGCCGGTGTCTGCCCTATGCGGTTGTCGACACGACGCCGTCGCCCCGAGTCGGACGGCGTCGAGCGGCTCTCTGCCTGGCTCAGCTCTCGGCCAGGATGTGGGAGAGCTCCGTGTCGAGATCGAAGTGACGATGCTCGGTGCCTGGCGGAACCGCGGCGTCGGTCCTCTTCAGGAACGACTCCAGGGCCCGCGCCGGAGCTTCGAGCAGGGCTTCTCCCTCTGGGGAGCTCAGGGCGATGCATACGACGCCTTGACCGTGACTACGAGATGGCCAGACGCGGACGTCTCCGGTGCCGGTGGGCCGGTGCAGCCCCTCGGCAAGGAGGTCACGGGCGAATACCCATTCGACCGTCTCCTCCGCTCCGGTGTGGAAGGTGGCGTGCACGGCATAGGGATCGGCCGTGTCATACCGCAGGCCCGCGGGTACAGGCAGTGAGGACTCGCTCGACACAACGAGGCGCAGGTGCAGCTCGCAGCTGACCGTGGTGTTCATAAGCGCCAGGGCCTTTCGCTCAGTGTGCGCTCGGGGATTCGCACGTCGGCGAAATCGACATGCCACCTACGGTGGCGTTGTAAACCCCTCTGACCCATTTGTGATGCTTCGGGTCCCTCGCTCAGCGGCGTGTAACTTTGAGTTATGCGTCCATTCCAGTGACAAAAGTATGACCGCGACGGGTCGGGTAAGTTGGGTTCATGAACGCGGAGAGTGACGAGCGGAACAGGGTCGCCGAGCAGGTGCCCCCGGCATCCGCCACGGGGGAATCGGACCGGGAGGAACGCGAGCTGGGCTCGCGGGCGCCGGGCTTCATCAAGGCGTCGAAAGCGCTCCACCTGAGCTGGCAGGTCGGCGTCTTCGTCGTCGGCCTCGGCGTCGTGGTCGCGGGCGTGCTCATGCTGGTGCTGCCCGGCCCCGGCTGGCTGGTGATCTTCGCCGGCATGGCGATCTGGGCGACCGAGTTCGTCTGGGCCCAGCTGGTGCTGCGCTGGACCAAGCGCAAGGTCACCGAGGCGGCGCAGCGGGCCCTCGATCCCAAGGTCCGGCGGCGCAACATCATCCTCACCACGGTGGGGCTCGTGATCGTGGCGGTGCTGGTCGGGATCTACGTCTGGAAGTTCGGCATCACCATGCCGTGGAAGATCAGCGAGTAGCCCGGGGACGGTCCAGGAGCACCGCTGACATGGGGTAATGTTTGCGGTGCGCCCGGGCGATTAGCTCAGTGGGAGAGCGCTTCGTTCACACCGAAGAGGTCACTGGTTCGAACCCAGTATCGCCCACCGGGACAGAGGGCCCGGGAGACGGAATCCGTCTCCCGGGCCCTCTGCGTTGCCCGCTCCTGAGCCGCTCGGGGCCGCCGCGGACAGCGGCCCCGAGCGGCACGGCTCACCTCATCCGCCCCAGCGCGTCCTTCAGCCGGCGGGCGTCGCGCAGCCGCTGCTCGTACGTCGCCCCCACCACCAGCAACAGCAGTCCGGCCAGGGCCGGCGGCAGCCAGCGGGGGAGCGCCCCGGCCACCTGCACCACGTACGGCGCCAGCTCGTGGAGCCCGTCGAGGGCCAGCACCGCCCCGCCGAGCAGCAGCAGCGCCTGGAGGCGGTACCGCGCGCCCAGCAGCGTGATCACCAGCGCCGCCACGCCCAGCAGCAGGGGCCGCTGCCAGCCCGGATCGGTCCAGACCACCGCCAGGCTCGGCAGCAGCGTCGCCGCGAGCCCCGGCCCGTACGCCGTCCACGACGACGCCTCCGGGTCCTTCCGCCGCCGCAGGAACCCGACCACCAGCGCGGGCACGGTCACCGGCAGCGTGTACGCCTCCGGGAACGACACCTCCGACGCCGCCAGCCGCACCCAGGTGGCCAGCACGAACAGCGCCGCCGCCAGATAACCCGCCACCGGCCGCCGCTCCGGCCGCACCGCCGCACCCGCCGCCAGCACCCCGCACAGCGCCAGCACCAGCGCCAGGAACGGCGCGTCCGGCACCGCCAGCACCACCGCGACCAGCGCACCCAGCGCGCCCGTCAGCTCCACCGGCAACGCCACCGGGTTCCGCCGCAGCCGGGCCCCGAACAGCACCGTCAGCGCGGGCACCAGGAGCACCAGCGGCGCGGCCTCGTGCGGGGCGAGCTCCAGGGACCGGCCCGCGAACCCCGTGAGCACGGTGCTCCCGACCGTGGCGGCGACCGCGAACACCGCACGCGGCACCCCGGCCCCCGCCCGGACCGCCGCCCCGGCGAACAGGGCAGCCAGCGCGCCGAACACCGCGTAGGAGGCCCCCTCGGACGCCAGCGACAGCAGCCCGGCGCTCACCGCCCCGGCCACCGCCACCACCAGCGCGGTCACCGGCACCGCCGCCGAACCGTCCCGGCCGCTCCCCGCGCCGCGAACGGCCAGGGCCAGCAGGCCGGCCACGAGGAGCGTCTCCCCGGCCACCGCGACCGCGTAGGGCGCGTCCAGCACGGCTCCGGCCAGCAGCAGCGCACCCCAGCCCAGCACCGCGGCCCCCGCACCGGCAGCCCCGCGCAGGGCCGCCCCGGACGGCCGCCTCCGGGCAGCGGGCGCCCCACCGGCGTACCAGGGCGCCCCCGCCCGGCCCCCGGCGTACCAAGGCGCTCCGGCCGCCGGCGCGGCCGCGCCGGGCGCGCCCGGCGCGCCTTCGCCCGACGCGCCCGGGGCCGGCGCACCGGCCGACTCCGGCGTCTCCCGTGCGATCAGCGGCGCGGCGATCCGGGCCAGCGACGGCCACCACCGGTAGGCCGCCCCCAGCAGCCCGGCCACCAGGGCCAGTACCACCGGGGCCGCGGCCAGCTTTGGCCAGGGCAGCGTCGAGCCCACCGCGGCCCGGAAACCCTCCGGCGACCCCGCCCACACGTCCGACGGCAGCGTCACCGGGCCCAGCAGCACCGCCGCGAGCCCCGGCACCGTCCCCACCAGGGCACCGGCCACCACCGCGGCCGACGCCACCAGCACGCCGATCGCCGCGTTCCCCGGCAGCCGGGTCCGTACGACCGCCGTCAGCGCGAGGCCGGCCAGCAGGTACGCGAGCACCTGCCAGCCCTCCGGCACCGCTGCCGCCGGGACGCCGCCCACGGCGGCCACCGCCGCGAGACCGGCCACCACACCGCCCGTCCGCGCGAAGCCCCTCGGCGCGCGCCACGCCCCGGCCAGGGCAGCCGCAGCAGCAGTCAGCAGCAGCGCACCGGGCGCCAGAGCCCCGAGCGGCCCGGAGGCCGTCACGGACAGCGTCAGGCCCACCATCAGCGCCGAGAACGCCATCACCGATCCGCCGACGCACGCCGTGACCCGCACCCCGGTGCCCTTGCCCCACAGTGCGATCGCCCCGTCCAGCACCGCCGTGGCCAGCAGCGCCCACCCGACGACCAGCGTCGGTGCGCCCGCGGCCCACGCCCCGAACAGCAGCGGCCACTGGGCGAGGACCACGGCGGCGGGCAGCGGAAGGTGCAGCTTGCCCAGCGCCAGCCCGTACGCCGTCCACAGCGCCGCGAGCACCGCGGCCGCGACGGCGGTGAAACCGAGCCCGTCCGTGTCCGGGGCCGCCACCGCGTGGACCGCGTAGGCGTCCAGCAGCGTCAGCACCAGGGCCAGGGCGGCCAGCGCCTCGGCGGTGGCGGTCAGGCCCCGCCGCAGCAGCACCGCCGGGGCGGCCAGGGCCCCCACGGTCACCGCGGCCAGCACGGCCGACCGGCCGCCGATCCCCATCGAGCCCCAGCTCACCAGCGTGAACGCGATGGCCGCGACCGTCAGCAGCAGACCGCCCAGCGTCAGCAGGAGGTTCTGCGCGCTGTGCGGCGCGGACGGCCGCTTCGGCGGAACGTAGCCCCACGGCTGCGCCGGAGCGCCCGGGCGGCCGGCGGCGGGCGCGCCCCAGGCCGACGGGTTCCAGCCCGGGGCGGCCGTCGGCGCGGGTGGCCGCAGCGCGGCGAGCAGCCAGGCGCGCCGGGTCAGCAGCTGAGCCCGGCGGGCGTCCAGCTCGGCCAGTTCACGGTCGAGGCGGGCCAGTTCCTCGGCGGGCGGGGGCACATGTTCCATGTACGGGAGTGTGGCCCCCGGCCGCCCGGCCCGTACATGCGCTCGGATACTCACTTCCCGGCCGGGACGTCCTGAGTAGAGCGAGGCGGGAAGCGGTTTGAACGAAGCCCGCGGAGCCCTGTATGGTTCAACCCGTTCCCGGGCGATTAGCTCAGTGGGAGAGCGCTTCGTTCACACCGAAGAGGTCACTGGTTCGAACCCAGTATCGCCCACCGGGGAAAGCCGGTCCGCACGCATCAGGCGGACCGGCTTTCGCATGTCCGGGCCGTCTGTCCGGTCCACCCGCGCCGTCACGCCGCGGCGGGCAGCTCCGGGCGCAGTGGCCATGACGGGTCCACCGCCTCCGGCGTCCCGCTCTTCGCGAACCAGGCCTCCAGGCCACGTGCCTGGGCCGCGTGCCAGGTCGCCTGCAGCGTGTGCAGCTCCGACGGCGACAGCCGCTCCAGCCGGGTCGAGAAGCGCCGGCACACCGCCCGCACCAGCTCCAGCGAAGCCGTCGCGTCCGCCGCCGCGTCATGGGCCCCGTCGAGCACCACCTCGTACCGCGCGCAGAGATCCGTGAGCGTACGACGGCCCTTGCGGTAGCGGTCCAGATGCTTGTCCAGCACCCGCGGGTCCACCACCCGCATCGGCACCCCGTCGAGATACCCCGCGAGGGACGACGCCCGGTGCCGCCGCAACTCCCGGTCCAGCAGCGTCAGATCGAAGGGCGCGTTCATCACGACCAGCGGCCGGCCCGTCGCACAGCTCTCCGCCAGCGCCCGGGCTATCTCGTCCATCACCGGGGCGGGCCAGCGCCCGTTGCGCTGAAGGTGATCGTCGGTCAGCCCGTGGATCTCGGTCGCCCCGGGCGGGACGGGAACCCCCGGATTGACCAGCCAACGGGTGACGCGGACGCGACCGCCCGCGGTGTCCTGCGCGACGAGAGCGGCCGAAACGATCCGGTCCTGCTCGACGTCCACGCCTGTCGTCTCCGTGTCAAAAGCGGCCAGTGGCCCTTCGAACCAGTGCATCATCCCCGAACTCCTCGCACCCGCACGGCAGATGGAGTGATTCCTCTGCCCGATATCGGTGATACCCGGGCTGTTTGCCTGATACGCCGTTTGCGGGCGGTCTGATGCGGTGACAACACAGGTGTGACGCCGGGCAGTTGCTGCCGACGTCCGTCGATCCGCCCAGCCCACGAAACCCGCCGGCAGACCACCTGCCATCGATCGGCACGCCCGGAAGGCACACGGAGCCATGGCGCTCGCGCAGCCCGACCCCGGGGGAACCGCCCGCGCCGAGCCCTTCGGGCCCCGGCCGCCGCAGCAGCCCGACGCGCCGCTGCGCGGCTCCCTCGCCACCACCGCCTGCATGGAGACCCTTCAGGTGGGCTATCTGCACGCCGTCGCCGCGGCGGCGGGATGCTCCCTGTCCCAGCCCTTCCCCGACAACGGCATCGACTGGCACGTCAGCCACGGCGCCCCCACCCACACCGTCGACGACGAAGTGACCATCAAGGCGCAGCTCAAATGCACCTACCAGATACCGCCGCACCCGGCGGGCGGGGCGTTCTCCTTCACCCTCGACAACGCCCACCTCGTCAAACTCGCCCGCAGCCCGGTGACGGTGCACAAGATCCTGGTCGTGATGATCGTGCCCCGCAGCCAGGACGACTGGCTGCGCGCCGGGCCCGGCGGCCTCGACCTGCGCCACTGCTGCTACTGGACCAACCTGGCCGGCCACGCGGTGACGGGCCGGTACCGGACCACTGTGCGCATCCCGACCTCGCGGATCTTCGACGACCGCGCACTCTGCGACATCATGGCCCGGGTCGGGGCCGGAGGGAGACCCTGATGCACCGGTCGATGGACGAGCCCACGGGCGCGGCGGGACTGCCCGCCGCCCGCTCGCACCCCACCGCCCGCCCGAC
>NZ_QWFA01000192.1 GCF_003501885.1 Streptomyces globisporus | reverse complement strand
GATCACCCCCGCCTCCCCGTGCCCCTGCGGCCTGCCCGCCGCTTACGGGGAGTGCTGCGGCCGATTCCACTCCGGCAGCGCCGCCGCGCCGACCTGTGAGGCCCTGATGCGCTCCCGGTACGCGGCCTTCGTCGTCCAGGACGCGGCGTACCTGCTGCGCACCTGGCACCCCGAGACCCGGCCGCCCGGCGTCGACTTCGACCCGTCGATGCGCTGGGTGGGTCTGGACATCCTGGACACCACCGAGGGCAGCGCCTTCCACTCCACGGGAACGGTCACCTTTCGCGCCCACTACACCGACGACGGGCGCCCCGACTCCCTCCACGAGAAGAGCCGCTTCGTCCGGCACGAGGGTGCCTGGGTCTACACGACGGCGGTCTTCGTCGACTGACCGGCGTCCGGTCACCCGAAATCCGTTTCCCGGCCCACCGCGCCCGACCGTACGATCCGCGCATGGACGAGGACGAAGCAGCGACGCCGTACACCGCGAGGGAGCGATTCTGGCGGGGCCGTGACGTCGCCTTCACCCCGCTGGAACCGGGCGACGCCGAACTGATCCACCACTGGCGCGCCGACCCGGTGGCCGCCCACGAGATGGGCGTCTGGCCCGGTCCCCTCCATGAGTTCCGCGAGCGCATCGAGGCCCACGTCGAGAACCGCGACCGCGACGACTTCCTCGTCCTCCTGCCGGACGGCACGCCGGCGGGGCACGTCGCCCTCGTCGCGCAGGACCTGGTCGACGGCACCGCCGAGGCCTACCTCCTGCTCGCGGCCGGGCACCGCCGCCGGGGTCTCGGCGCCGACGCGCTCGCCGCCCTCACCGACCTGGCCTTCGGCGAACTGGGCCTGCACCGGGTCGAGGCGGTCACGCACACCGACAACGCGGCGGCCCTCGCCACCCTGCGCGGAGCCGGTTTCGTCCACGAAGGCGTACGCCGGTCCTCCTGCCTGCACCGCGGCCGGCGCTACGACAACGCGACCCTCGGCCTGCTCCGCGCGGAGTGGGAAGCGCTGGAGCGCCCCCGGGCCTGGGAGTACTGAGAGCGGCGACCGTCCCCGAGGCGGCTCAGACCGGGGCCCCCACCCGCGACGATCCGCCGGAGCCTGCCGCGGGGGACAGCTCCTGGGCCAGGTCCTCCGCCAGCAGCCGCTTGGCGATCACGTCCACGGTGGCCCGGAGCTGAGCGTCGTCGGGGCGTGCGCCGTCCTCGGCCAGGCGGTCGTTGAGCCAGCGGCCCCAGGCGTCGGAGATCACCGCGGCCTCCCGCCGGCCCGCCGCCGTGTGCGAGAAGATCGGGCCGTCGCCGGTCAGATAGCCCTCCTCGATCATCCGGTCGAAGACGGGCACCAGCACCTCCGGCGGGATACGGTGCCGGGCCGCGATCAGCCCGAGGCCCGCGTGGCCGACCATCCTGGTGAACAGGTCCACCTGCATCACCGCCCAGGCCCCCGCCATGTCGAGCCGGGTGTCGGACTCGGCGGTGATCCGCCGGGCGGTCTCCGGACCAGCGCCGTGCAGGATCGTCGCCACGGAGTACTCCAGGACCTTCGCCGAGTCCCCGCTGCCCGGCTGGGCGAAACCCTCGCCCATGTCCGTCGAGCCGAGCCGGGCCGAGTCCCGCAGCTTCACCTCCTTGAGGAACAGCGCGATGACGAAGCCGATCAGGGCGACCGGCACCGTCCACAGGAACACCGTGTGCAGGGTGTCCGCGTAGGCCTGGGCCAGCGGCTCCGACTGGGCGGCGGGCAGCGCGTGCAGGGCCTGCGGGCTCTCGGAAGCTCTGGCCAGGACCGCCGGGTCGCCGCCCGCGGCGACCGCCCGCGCGACGCCGTCGGTCAGGTTCGGCTTCAGCGCGTTGGCGTAGATGGTGCCGAACACCGCCGTCCCGAAGGCGCTGCCCAGCGTACGGAAGAACGTCACGCCCGAGGTCGCCGTGCCGAGGTCCTCGTAGTCGACGGTGTTCTGCACGGCGATCGTCAGCACCTGCATGGCCAGCCCGATGCCGATCCCCAGCACCACCATGTACAGCGACTCCAGCCAGACGCCCGTTTCCGGCCCCATCCGGGACAGCAGGAACAGCCCGGCCGCCATCACCAGCGTCCCCACGATCGGGAAGACGCGGTAGCGGCCCGTCTTGCTCACCACGTTGCCGCTGAAGATCGAGGCGGCCAGCAGACCGGCGACCAGCGGCAGCGTCCGCACCCCCGACAGCGTCGCCGAGTCCCCGTCCACGTACTGCAGATAGGTCGGCAGGAAGATCATCGAGCCGAGCATCGCGAAGCCCACGATGAAGCTGAGGATCGAGCAGACGGTGAACACCGGGTTCCGGAACAGCCGCATCGGCAGCATCGGTTCCTTGGCCCGCGTCTCCACCAGACAGAACAGGGCCAGGGCGATCAGACCGCCGACGAAGAGGCCGATGATCACCGCCGAGCCCCAGGCGTACTCGTTCCCGCCCCAGCTCGTCGCCAGGATCAGCGCGCTCGCCCCGACGGTGACCAGCGCGATGCCCCGGTAGTCGATGACCGGCCGCCCCGCCGCCTTCACCGACGGGATGTTCCGGGCGGCGGCGATGACCACCACGATGGCGATCGGCACATTGACGTAGAACGCCCAGCGCCACGTCAGATGGTCGGTGAACAGCCCGCCGAGCAGCGGCCCGATCACGGTGGAGATACCGAAGACCGCCCCGATCGCTCCCTGGTACTTGCCCCGTTCGCGCAGCGGGATCACATCCGCGATCAGCGCCATCGACGTGACCATGAGCCCGCCCGCGCCGATGCCCTGCATCCCGCGCCAGATGATCAGCAGCAGCATGTCCGAGGCGAGGCCGCACAGGAACGATCCCGTGATGAAGATGATCGCCGAGACCTGGAAGACCAGTTTCCGCCCGAACAGGTCGCCGAACTTGCCGACCAGCACGGTGGCCACTGTCTCGGCCAGCAGATACGCGGTGACCACCCACGACATGTGCGAGGCGCCGCCCAGGTCCGAGACGATCGTCGGCAGGGCCGTTCCCACGATCGTCTGGTCCAGTGCCGCGAGCAGCATGCCGAGCACGATCGTCGTGAAGACGATGTTGCGCCGCCGCCGGTCGAGGACGGGCGGCGGCGCGGCGGCACTCTGCGTGGCGGGGGCTTGCTCGCTGGCAGTCGTCACCCCTGCACCCTCACACCGCCCGTGCGCCCCCGCATGCGGGGGCGGGCCGAACGGAGGTCGCCGCAGATGCGCGTGCCGGGGCCCGCGAGCCCCGCCCTCCGGGCGACGACGGCAGTTTGACGAAAGGCCCTAGCGGGGCAGCGAGGCGATCGACGTCTTCAGCCGGGCCACGAACGCCTCCCGGACGTCCTCCCCGACCCGGTCGAGCGACAGATACGGATTGAGGTCCTCCAACTCGACGAGCAGCAGCGCGCCGTCCGCCGTCCGGCAGGCGTCGACCCGCTGGATCCCGTGGTCGAGGCTGTTCCAGGCGATGAAGCGCCGGGCGAACTCCAGGTCCTCCGCGCTCGCCGCGTACGGCTCCAGCACCCAGCGCCGCTCCGGGTCGGGGGCGTACAGCGCGTACTGGAAGTCGTGGTCGACGAAGTAGAACGACAGCTCGTGCCGGAAGTCGATCCGCGGCTGGACGAGGAGGGAGCCCTCGGCCGCCGCCTCCAGTTCGGCGCGGGCCTCCGCCGCCGTGACGAAACGCAGCCCGACCGAGTCCGCCCCGAGCTTCGGCTTCACCACGTACTGGTCGACGTCCGGCAGCTCGGCCAGAGCCGCCGCCCGGTCGACGGTCGGGATGGCCGGGAGCCCCGCCGCGGACATCTCGACCAGATACTCCTTGCCCGCCATGTCGCCGCGCCCGTCCAGCGGGTTGTAGATGGCCGTTCCCAGCTCCCGGGCCCGTACGAGGAAGGCGTCGTAGGCCTCGCGGTAGTGCAGCACCGGCCCGCTGTTGCGGACCAGCACGGTGTCGAACCCGGCCAGCAGCGCGGCCGCGTCCCCGGGGTGGCAGAGCGCGACGTCGAACGCCTCGCGCAGCCGGGAGGAGAGGTAGATGTCCTCGTCGCAGTAGCGGCGGCCGCGCGCCTCGTACGCGAGATCGGTGACGAGCAGGAGGGACGGGCGGCGTGCGCCGACGGGTGATGCGGCGGTCATGAGGTGCTCCCGGGGTGAGGACGCGGACGGACGATCACTATCGCCGACACCCGGTCGGGGCTTCCCGGAGGGGGGCTCCTCTTGTACGGAGTCCCGCAGGGCTTTCCGGCGGGTGCACCCGTCGCCGTACCGTCAGACCGCTTCCGTGGAGCTGCCCCGTACGGCCGCCACCCACTCGACGAGAAGCCGCTCGTACTCCCGGCGGCCCTCCGGCGACACCACACCGCCGTCGGCGACCAGGGCGCGGATCTCCGCGTTCAGCTCAACCATCGGGCGGGCAGGCGTCGGCTCGGTCGAAGTGGAGGTCATGTGAAGAGGCTAGTGGCACGGAGGCGGTCCGGCGGCCGGTCGAACGTGTGGGGCCCGCCACGGGCAGCCTTCGCCCCGGCGGCGAAGCGACGCCGGGGCGCTGTCCTGCCGCCCGGTGAACCTCTTCACCTTGCCGCCACGTCCCGCCGCGACCGAGCGGCCCGAACCCCCCGTTGCCGCACGTGGACGGGGTGTGACGGGGGGCCCGGGGCCCGCCGCGCACGTCCCGACGGGCCCACTGAGGGACTCGGGGAGTCGGCCGCAAACGCCATGCGTGGGCCTTCGGCCCGGCGACGGCGTACTCGTCCGGCGCGACGAGAATCACATGTTTCGAGGCCCCGGAGAACCGGTGCAGACCTATTCGCAGCCCACCCCGTCGCCGTCACGGTCCAGGTGCGGTCCGTACCCGGGCCGGCCGGACCGGATGGGTGAGGCACCGGCAGCGCGAACCGCATCGCAGTTCTTGTAGTACGTCGACGCGCTTCCGGAGCCGGAGCCCCCACTGCCGCCGGAGGAATCGTCCCGGGCGACGGGCTTCTTCACCGGCTTCGGCTCCGGGGGAGCGGCGGTGACCGTGACCCGCACCTTCTTGACCTTCGTGACGGTCGGAGCCGGCTCCGGGGTCGCGGTCACCGTGACCTTCGCCGTCTCGGTGACGGTGACCGTCGGTCCGGGCTTCGCTTTCGCCGCGACCGTGCGCACTTCCTGCGGCTGTTCACCGGTGGCGCCGATCCCGACACCGAGCAGGAACAACACTCCGGCCGTCGGGAGCACGACACGCTTCCGTGCCCACCGCGGACCACCCGTCGAAGGCGGCTGTGGCGTGAAGTTGCCCCCCTGGCCCCAGCCGGGCCGACGCGACGGGTGCTGTGAACTGTTCCCATCCATGATCCCCCCAAGTGCCGTGCGGAGCCCGACCGTAGCGACCTGACGGGGCCTGAGGGAGCGACTTGTTCCGGTGGTGATGGAGTTGTGACCAAAGAGTGGGGAAGAGGTGTGGAGTCCGTTCAGCGGATGTGCCGCCCCGAGATCGCCCGCGCGATGACCAGGCGCTGGATCTCGCTGGTCCCCTCGAAGATCGTGTAGATCTTGGCGTCGCGGTACATCCGCTCGACCGGGTGCTCCCGGCTGTAGCCCGCGCCGCCGAGGATCTGGACCGCCTTCTCCGTTGCCGAGACCGCGAGTTCGCCGGCCCGCAGTTTCGACATGGAGCCCTGGCCCGCGTCGAAGGTGCGGTCGTTACGGGCCATCCAGGCGGCCTGCCAGATCAGCAGGCGTACGGCTTCGATCTCCGTGCGGATGTCCGCCAGGGCGAAGGCGATCGACTGGTTCTCGATGATCGGGCGGCCGAACGCCTCGCGCTCACCGGCGTATTCGAGGGCGTATTCGTAGGCGGCCCGCGCGATGCCGAGCGCCTGCGCGGCCACCGTCGGGCGGCTGACCTCGAACGTGGCCATGGCCGCCTGGCCCTTGGCGGGGCCGCCCTCGCGGGCCCGGGCGAGGCGGGTGTCCAGCTTCTCCTTTCCGCCGAGCAGGCAGTGGCCGGGGATGCGGACGTCGTCGAGGAAGACGTCAGCGGTGTGCGAGGCGCGCAGGCCGAGCTTCTTGACCGTGCGGCCCGCCGTCAGGCCCTTCGTGGCGGGCGGGACGATGAACGCGGCCTGTCCCCGGGAGCCGAGCGACGGGTCGACGGAGGCGACGACGACATGGATCTCGGCGATGCCGCCGTTGGTGATCCACGCCTTCTGGCCGGAGATGACCCACTCGTCGGTCGCCTCGTCGTAACGGGCCCTCGTCGTCATCGCGGAGACGTCGGACCCGGCCCCCGGCTCGGAGACGCAGAACGCGGCGACCTTCGGGTCGTCCTCGTCGCCGAAGCACTGCGGCACCCACTCGGCGAGCTGGTCCGGAGTGCCGGAGGCGAAGATCCCGGCGACCGCGAGCGAGGTGCCGAACAGGGCCATGCCGATGCCCGCGTCACCCCAGAACAGCTCCTCGTTGGCGATCTGGAGGGAGAGCCCCGTGGGGTCCCCGTACAGGTCGGCGAGGGATTCGAAGCCGTACAGACCGATCCGGGCGGCCTCCTGGATCACCGGCCAGGGGGTTTCCTCCCGGGCGTCCCACTCGGCGGCGGCCGGGCGGACCACCTGGGCGGCGAAGCCGTGCACCCAGTCGCGCAGGTCCTGCTGTTCCTCGGTCAGGGCCAGGGAGAAGAAGCTCATGCCCTCACGCCTTCGGGATGTCGAAGTAGCGGGTGAGGCCGGACGCCAGACCGACGTCACCGGCGACCTTGAGCCTGCGCGTCATGAACATCGTGACCGGATTGCCGTTGCCGGAGACGAGCTTGAGGAACTCCGCGTCGGCCATCACCAGCGTGGTGCGGGGCTCGGCGTCGGAGCGGCCCGCGGTGACCCGGCAGGCGCCGTCGGCTATCGCCGTCTCGTAGAACGCGTCGCTCTCCCCGGTGATCTTCCAGCGGATCAGCGCGGTGAGGCCGCCGGCCGCCTCGGACCGGAACTGCTGCCGCATCCGGCCGAAGACCTCGCCGAGGATCCGGGTGCGCAGCTCGCCCCGCATGACCTCGGCGAGCTGCTTGGCGGACAGGCTCTTGACGATCCGTGCGAACTCCTCGGGGGCGACCGCGGCGAAGTCGAGCGCGGACAGGTCGTCGGTGAGGTTGCCGCTGCTGGTTCCGTCCACGCCAATTCCTTACTCCGAAGTAAACTTACTTGGGAGTAAGGTAAGGGGAGTGGAGACGTCCCGCAAGGCCGGTCAGAAGGGCGAGCCGGGGAGCACGGCGAGGTGGGGGTGGTGCGCGGCGAGCACCTTGTTGGCGCGGGCCAGATCGGACAGGGCCTGTTCGCGGTCGGCCTGGTCTTCGACCCCCAGCCGTGGCCCGCGGAACCTGCGGACCTCCCGGGCCGCACAGTCGGCGTCGAACTCCGCCTGGAGGATGTGCGTCGGAATGCACGAACCGATCAGCGCGGCGACCCGGTCCGGGATCGGCACGGGGACGAGGAGGTGCGAGGCGGTCATGGGGCTTTCCCTTTTCGACGGTCGGCCAGGAGGCGGTGCACGGGAGCCGTCGCCCGGCGGGCGACGGACTCCCTCCTGTGTACGGGACGCGGTTCCGGGTTTCTCGCCGGATACGTCTCCGTGTCGCAACCGTTTGGGGACTGACCGTCTATTTCGCCTTACGCGCCGGTAAGTTGACCCGTCACGCCGAACGTGATCCGGCTCAGGGGGAGGTACCGGTGGCGCGGGAGCGCAGCCGCAGCGCGCGCAGTACCGCCTCGGTGGCGAAGCGGCTCTCGGGATCGACGAGTTGGTCACCGAAGATGGTCTCCAGGCTGCGCATGCGGTAGCGCACGGTCTGCGGGTGGACATCCAGCAGCGCGCCCATCTGCGCCGCGGTGCCCCGGGTGTCGAGCCAGATCCGTAGCGTCTCGACCAGCCGTTCCCGGCGGGTCGCGCTGATCCCCGCGACGGCGGCCAGCTCCCGCTGGGCGAGCTGGTCGAGCAGGGCGGGGTCGGACAGGAGCCACAGGGTGAGGAGGTGGTCCTCACAGCGGATCAGCGGAGCGTCCTCGATCACACCGGAGTCGACGAGTTCCAGAACCCGGCGGGCCCAGCGGAGCGACTCGCAGGCCAGCGCCGTGGGGACGGTCAGCCCGATCGCCGTGCGCCCGGCCGGCAGGGCCTGGGCGAGCATCGATCTTCGTACGTCGTCCAGCGCTCCGGGGACGAGCAGGTGTGGCTGCGGGGCGCTGAGGTCGACGAGAAGGTCACGGTCCGCGTGGAGCCGGTCCAGCTCCGCCGGGGCGCGCACGGCGATCAGCGTCACCTCCTCGGGCAGCGTCCACCCGGTCTGCTCGCACAGATCGGCGATGGCGCTCCCGGGGGCCGGGCGGCCGGCGAGGATCAGATGGAGCAGCCGGCGGCGCAGCGCCTCGTTGTGCTCGCCCGACTGGGACTGCGCCTCCAGGAAGCCTTCCCGGGAAAGCGATTCCAGTTCGTCGACGTAGGCGAAGAGCGCGTCGGCGAAGCTCAGCATCAAGGTGGGGGAGAGGTGATAGCTCTGCCCGACCTTCTTCGCCCGCCGCAGCGCCACCCTCGCGCCCAGCCGGTAGGCCCCCTGGAGGGTGTCCATGCTCCGGCCCTCGTACGCCTCGAAGCGTCCGAAGCGCCGGCACATGTCGTCCCGGAGCGTGGTCGGGGAGGACGGCTCGGCCACCAGATCGACGAATGAGGCGAGGCTCTGCTCCACGCCCACCCTGATGGCCTGCCCGTTCGGACCGTCGAGCAGCCGGGCGTATTCCGGATAGGCCCGGGTGACCTCGACGCCGATTTCCTTGATGAGGCTGGGCAGTTCGGGCCGCATGATCGCCGCGAATTCCTGCGGGAGCGGCCCGAGCGGGTCTTCGGTATCCAACGGCTGTATGAGATGTGGCATGACAGATCCCCTTGCTCCCGGCGCCCGGTGGTGGGGTGAGACGGTGGGGGAAAGCGCTCCCACGAACCGACAGGTGCGTACCAAGTCCGCGACGAAGATAGACCAAGGAACAGGTGCTGCACACCACTTGGACAAGATCGACGTGCAGGGGGCACACATCTCGGCCGCACTGTGCGACTTCCGTGCAGGTCGGGCGCTCCTGCGCGCTTTCGGACAATGAATTTCGGCCGCCCGCTCAGGCGGTGACAACAAAGCGGTTCTGCTGCCGTCGAGTTGTTGCCGGCATGGCCCGGCCGGAGTCGGACGGGCCGGAGAGCGGCCGGGTGTACGGGCGGCCCACCACGGCGAACGCGGGTGAACGCCCGCTGGTGGAGAAGGGTTTCAAGCCGCCTGGCCGAAATTCCATGCCATCCGCCGGAGAGCGGAAGCCAGACTTCCGTGTCTCCCGGCGCGTCGGCCCCGCCTGCGCACCGCCCGCGGGGTTCCGCCCGGCGGTACGTAATTCCCTGCCTCCGGGTGCGCATTCCTTGATAAGGCGAGCGTGCCGCGATGCTCATTTACGGATCAAAAAAGGTGTGGTTCAAAGAATCTTAGCCGGACGGATTGTGTCGCCCTGTTTCCCGCGAGTAACATCACGCCTCGGTCAATTCGGTCATGAAATCTGCCCGAAATTTGATGCTCCGATCCTCCGCCCCCGGGCCACCCGAGGCCCCAACGCCCGACGGTCGTCGCGGTGTGGGCATGCGTTGCAGAACCGGTCAACTTCGTGCACGAGGCCGCGCCACGGCGGCCGACAGAGGGGACGACATGAGATCCGTTTCCAATCGAACCCGCGTAGGTCTGCTCGCGGCGTTCACGGCATTCAGTGCTCTGCTCTCCACCGGCTCGGCCACCGCCGCCACCCAGCTCAACGGGGACTGGGCGCCCTTCGACCGCTGTCCGGTCGACGCGCCCGCCATGCTGGCCGCCGACGGTGTGAACACCATCGCCGCCTGCATCGCGTCGAGTTCGGCCACCGGCTCCATCACGCTGGGCAAGAGCGTGGTCTCCACCGGCCACACCGATCTGCAGCTCGGCGTCGTCCAGCGCGCCGACGGCACCGCCTCGCTGGTGGCCCCGCCCGAGGGGGCCCTGACGGCTGACCCGGCCGAGATCCCGGGCGGGCTGCTCGGGCTGATGTGCCCCAGCGGAATTCCCCTCGTATCGGGAATCTGCCGTCAGTTGACGGACAACAATCTCAACCGGGTGACGGCCACCATCGAACCGGCCGGAGCGCCACGCGACTTCAATATGAGCGCGGCTTTCTCCACCGGTGAGCCCATTCTCACCATCCCGGTGCGTATCCACCTCAAGAATCCGTTCCTGGGTGACAAGTGCTACATCGGGACCACCGCCAACCCGGTGCTCCTCAAGCCCCGGAACGTGACGGCACCCACCCTTTCGCTCCAGCGGTTCGCCGCCGACGGGACGCCGAACGACGACGAGGGCGAGATGGGGCGCTACACCTTCGACGGTGCCGACCAGGGCGACGCCACGTTCGCCGTACCGGGCGCAAGCGGTTGCGGAGCCGGGCTCCTGGACTGGGCGGTGAACCTCAAGACCGGGCTCCCGTCCGCCGCCGGGAAGAACAGCGTGACGCTGGACGCCACCACCACGTACTTCGGCAGCCCCTACGACCCCGCCGGCCTCGCGCCGAACGAGGGCCGGAAGCTGTCCGAATTCTGGCACTCCGCGAAGCGGTAGGCCGTCTCCGCTCCACCCGTACGAGGAGGTGATGCGGCCAACCGCCCCTCATGTCCTGGTCCGCGCACCGCAGACCCCTGCTCGCGGACCCCGCCGTGTGCCGCACCGTCCGGCACCCCGTGGACCCGCCGAACGCCGCACCGTCCGGCCCGGCGGACACAGCGCACGAACCTCTCCAGTCACGTTCAGCCGAATCCCCAACGGGACGAGAAAAGGGAGTACCCCCATGTTCAAGCGAACCGGTGTCCTGACCGCGATCGGTGCCGCCGCGGCATCCGTCGTGCTGGCCGCCCCGTCGGCCGTCGCCGCGCCGACCAGCTGGACGATCACCCCGACCGGCACCTTCAACGGCAGCGCCGGGGTGACCGTCCTGACCGACAACAACGGCAACAAGATCCAGTGCGCGACCTCCGCCGCCTCGGGCTCCGCGCCGACCTCCCCGGTCGCGGGGAGCCCGGCCAAGCTCGCCTCCATCACGGCGATCTCGTTCAACTCGCCGTGCACGGGCCCGTTCAGCTCCACCTGGACCGTCACCACCACCCCGTCGTGGGAGATCTGGGGCCTGGACTACGCGGCGGGCGCCGGCACCAACTCCACGGGCCAGGTGACCGGTGAGATCAGAGCGATCAAGGCGAAGGTGTCCGGGAGCAGCATCCTCGGCCCCTGCACCTTCAACGTCACCGGCAAGGTCGCGGCCAAGTACAACAACCCGACCGCGGGCGGCAGCAACGGCACCCTCAACACCGCGGGCGGCGGGCTCACCCTGTCCATCGCCAACAAGGTCGGCGGTGGCTGCGGCATCGTCGGCACCACCGCCAGCTTCCAGGGCCTGTACACCCTGGTGAGTGCCACCACGGGCAAGTCCCCGGTCATCAGCGGCTGATCCCGCCCCGCTGACGTACCGCATCCGAACGTCGTGCCCGGCCGTGCGCACCCGACGGCCGGGCACGATTTCGCGCACCCGCCGACAAGGGGCGCGGCTGCGGATTGTCACCCGCTGCCAAAGTCTGCGCGGCGGTTATCCGACCGGGAGCCCGGCCCTTCCCAGAGGGGCGTCGGCGTGCGTACCGTACCCGTCGGTAGGGCCCGTCCGAGGTCCGGCCGCAGCAGGTCGGAGCAGGGTCGGACCCCGCTCGCACCGTTCGGAGCAGGGCCGGCCCCCGCCCCGAAGCGCGACCC
>NZ_QWFA01000191.1 GCF_003501885.1 Streptomyces globisporus | reverse complement strand
CCGGGCCCCCCGGAAGCCCGGGGGTCCCCCGGCCGGGTAGGCAATCGTCCCGTACCTCCCCCGCCCCCTCCCGCCGCGCCCGGATCGAGGGCCTGCTCCTGGGCCTCGCGTCCGGGGACGCCGCCGGGTGGCCGGCGGCCCGGCATCGCGCGGCCCGGATGCCCGAGTGGACCCGGCGGCTCACCCGGGAGCTGGACACCTTCGCCGAGCAGAACGCCACCACCACGCTCCCCGTGCCCATCGCCCTCAACCAGCCGCCCGAGCCGCTGCGGCTCGGGCCGTCCGACGACGCCGAGTGGGCCGCGTTCGCCGCCCGTACGGTGCTGGCGGCGGCCGCCGACGAGGCGGACGGCCTCGCGCCCGGCCGCCGGATGCGGGACGCCGTCGACCGGGCCTGGAACGCGCTCGCCGCCACCGTCGCCGCCGCCAGCGCCCGGGCCCCCGAGGTCGAGGCGGCCGTCCTTCCGCTGCGGGCCCGGATCTCGGTGCGGGCCGGGCTCGGCAACCTCGCCGCCGGGCTGCGGCCGCCCGCCACCGGGCACGACAACCCGCACTACTTCGACGACGCCGCCTGCGTCCGGGCGGCCGTCCTCGCCGTGGTCCACCCGGGCGATCCGGCGGAGGCCGCGGCCCTCGCGGAGTTCGACGCCCGGTACACCCAGGACGGCGACGGGGTGCACGGCGCCCGGGCCGTGGCCGCCGCGATCGCCGTGGCGCTGGCCGGGGCGGACGTCGACACCGTGGTGAACGCCGCCCTCGACCGGCTCCCCGACGGCACCGAGATCGCCCGCAACGCCGTGCACGCGGTCCGCCTGGCCCGGGAGTTCGCGGACGAGCCGGCCGGGGCGTTCGCCCTGGTCCCGGTGTTGGAGCACCAGATCGTGGACCACGTCTACAGCTACGGGATCGCGGCGGCCGAGACCGTCCCCGTCGCGCTCGCCCTCACCACCGCCGCCCGGGGCGAGACCGCCGTACCGGCGGGCTGGCGCGAGGCCTGCCGGACGCTCGCGGGCTGCGCGCTGCCCCGGCTCGCGGGCACGGACCTGATCGAACTCGCCGGGCTGCTGGCAGCCACGGAACCAGCCCTCCCGGGTGGACAATTCCGGCATGACGCCCACAACGGCCACAGCTCCGGCCGCCTCGACCCCGCAGACCTCCCCCTCCACTCCAGGGCTCGATGACCGCTTCGCCCGGGCCCTCGTCGGCGCGGCCGTCGGCGACGCGCTCGGCGGCCCGGTCGAGGGCTGGACCCCCGAGCAGATCGCCGAGCGCCACGGCGGCCGGGTGACCGGGATCGTCGGCCCCTGGTACGGCGAGGACTGGCGCACCGCCCGCCCCATCGCGCCGTACCACAAGGGCGACGGGCACGTCACCGACGACACCTTGATGACCCACGCCCTGATCCGGGTCTACGAGAAGGTCCGCGACCACCTCGACGCGTACGCCGTCGCCGACCATCTCGTCCCGGACCTGCTCTCCCCCCGCTGGATCCCGGAGCTGGAGGCCGAGGCGCTCCCCCTCCAGCGGATCTTCCTGGCGGAGAAGTGGCTCGTGGCCCGGCTGCACTACGGGCACGTGGACCCGCGCGAGGCCGGGGCGGGCAACATCGTCAACTGCGGGGCGGCGATGTACATGGCCCCGGTCGGCCTGGTCAACGCCGGCCACCCGGAGGCCGCGTACGCCGAGGCGCTGGAGGTCGCGGCCCCGCACCAGTCGTCGTACGGGCGGGAGGCCGCCGGGGTCTTCGCGGCCGCCGTGGCCGCCGCCTGCCACCCGGACGCGACCCCCGACACGGTGGTCGACGCCGCCCTCGCGCCGGCGAAGGACGGCACCCGCTCCGCGATCGAGGCGGCCTGCGAAGTGGCCGCGCGCCACGACGACTTCGAGTCCGCGCTCGCCCCGCTGCGGGCGGCGGTGGAGCCCTTCGACACGGTGGGCCCCGACTACCGCTCCCCCACGCTCGGCGCCCGCCGTCCCTCGCGGCTGCACGCCATCGAGGAACTGCCCGTCGCCCTGGGGATGTTGCTGGTCGGGGGCGGCGACTACCGGCGTACGGTGCTGGGCTCGGTGAACTACGGCCGTGACTGCGACTCCATCGCCACGATGAGCGGGGCGATCGTGGGCGCGCTGGGCGGCGAGATCCCGGCCGACTGGGCGGAGACGGTCGCGGAGGCGAGCCGCCTGGATCTGCACACCCCGGCCCGGGCGCTGGCGCAGGTGGCCCGGGAGGTCTTCGCCCGCGACCTGGAGCGGCGCGCGGCCCACGAGGAGGCGTTCACCGCCCTGGCCGGTGAGCGGTGAGCGCCGCCCCGCCCCAGGATCCGCGCGTCCGCCTCACCTGGGTGCAGCCCGAGGATCTGGTCGGACACGAGCTGCGGCAGGCCGCGCAGGACGGCCGGGACGCCAGGGAGATCGAGGAGCGGTGGTACGCGGCCGGGGGCTCCCCCGCCCCGGACCGCGCGGGCGCCTCCGAGCCGCCCGCACCGGCCCGGCTGCGGGCGCTGGCCGGTGAGCTGCTGGATGAACTCGCCGCGCTGGATTCGCCGTTGGCCGCCGACGAGCCGACCGACCTGGTGGACATCCGAGCCGCCTGCCCGCACTGGCCGGGGGCGCCCGAGCCCGCGCTCGCCGTCGGAGACCGTACGCCCGTCGCCGGCCGGACGCCCGTCGTCACCCACGCCCGGCTGCATGCCGCCTGGCTCGGCCGGGCGGCGGGCTGTCTGCTCGGCAAGCCGGTGGAGAAGCTGCCGCTGACCGGCATCCGCGCGCTCGCCCGGGCCACCGGCAACTGGCCCCTCACCACCTGGTTCACCGCGCGCGGCGTGCCCGCCGAACTGCTCGCCGCCCACCCCTGGAACCGTCGCTCCGCTCCCACGTCGCTGGCCGAGAACATCGACGGCATGCCGGAGGACGACGACCTCAACTACCCACTGCTGACTCTGCTGTTGCTCCAGCGCCACGGGCGCTCCTTCACCACCGCCGACCTGGCCCGGCTCTGGCTGGACGAGCTTCCGGCCGGACGTACCTTCACCGCCGAGCGCATCGCGTACGGCAACCTCCTGGCGGGCGTCGAACCCCCGGAGACGGCCCGCCGCCGCAACCCGTTCCGGGAGTGGATCGGCGCGCAGATCCGGGCCGACGTGCACGGCTGGACCCACCCCGGCGACCCGGCCGGGGCCGCCGCCCAGGCGCACCGGGACGCGGTCCTCACCCACACCGGCAACGGGGTGTACGGCGCGATGTTCACCGCCGCCGCGCTCGCCGTCGCGGCCGGGGGCGAGAGCGATGTGCACGGCTGCCTGGCCGCCGGGCTGCGGGTGGTGCCGCCGCATTCCCGGTACGCCCGCGCGGTCCGGCTCGGCATCGAAACAGCGCGCACGGAAGGGGAGTTCGACGCCGTCGTGGACCGGCTGCACGCCGTCCACTCCGACACCCACCACTGGGTGCACGTGCTGCCCAACGCCGCGCTGCTCGCCGCCGCCCTCACCCACGCCGACGGCGACTTCACCCGGTCGATCGGCAACGCGGTCTCCGGCGGGTGGGACACCGACTCCAACGGGGCCACCGCGGGCTCCCTCGCCGGACTCCTCGCGGGCACCCCGGACGCCCTGCCCCACCACTGGACGGCTCCCCTGAAGAACCGGCTCACCACCTCCGTACCCGGCTTCGACCGGGCCGGCTTCGACGCCCTCGCCGCACTGACCCACCAGGAGGCTCTGCGCCCATGACCCGCATCGCGGTGCTCGGCAGCACCAACATGGACCTCGTCGCCCATACCGCCCGCGCCCCCGGACGCGGCGAGACCGTCACCGGACGGGAGTTCCGGACGATCCCCGGCGGCAAGGGCGCCAACCAGGCCGTCGCCGCCGCCCGCGCGGGCGGCGAGGTGATGATGATCGGCGCGGTCGGCGACGACGCGTACGGGACCCAGCTGCGCGAGGGCCTCGAACACGCCGGGGTGGACACCGACCTCCTGCACACCGCCGAGGGCCCCAGCGGCACCGCGCACATCGTCGTCGACGACACCGGCTCCAACGCGATCGTCGTGGTCCCGGGCGCGAACGGCGTCGTCACCGCGCTCGGCCCCGGGGAGATCGCCGCGATCGCCGCGTCCGAGCTGCTGCTGATGCAGCTCGAACTCCCCCTGTCCGCCGTCGTCGAGGGCGCCCGCGCGGCTCGGGCGCAGGGCGTGCGGACCATCCTCACCCCGGCTCCCGTACAGCCCCTGCCCGACGAACTCCTCGACCACATCGACCTGCTGGTCCCCAACGAGCACGAGGCAGCCGAGCTGTCCGGGCAGGACGAACCACACGCCGCCGCCCAGGTCCTGCTGCGCCGGGTGCCCGAGGTCATCGTCACGCTCGGCGCGAAGGGCTGCCTGTACGCCGCCCGGGGCGGGGAGCCGGTGCTCTTCGAGGCCCCTTCGGTGACCGCCGTCGACACCACCGGGGCCGGGGACACCTTCGTCGGGGCGCTGGCCGTGGCGCTCGGCGAGGGGCGCCCGGTGGCCGCGGCCGTGGCCTTCGCGTCCGCGGCCGCCGCGCTCTGCGTCCAGAAACCCGGCGCTTCCCCATCCATGCCCTACCGCAGCGAGATCGAGGCCGACGCCGTATGAGCACGACAGCGGGACCCCTGACCGGGCTGAAGGTCATCGACCTGGCCACCCTCTTCGCCGGCCCCCTCGCCGCCACCATGCTCGGGGACTTCGGCGCCGATGTGATCAAGGTCGAGCACCCCCGTAAGCCGGACCCCTCGCGCGGGCACGGGCCCGCCAAGGACGGGGTCGGCCTGTGGTGGAAGCTGCTCGGCCGCAACAAGCGCACCCTGACGCTGGACCTGTCCGCACCCGGCGGCCGGGACGTGCTCCTGCAACTGGCCGCCGAGACCGACGTCGTCGTCGAGAACTTCCGGCCCGGGACGCTGGAGCGCTGGGGGCTCGGCCCCGAGGAGCTGCACGCCGTCAACCCGCGGCTCGTGCTGGCCCGGGTCACCGGCTTCGGCCAATCGGGGCCGTACGCCCACCGCCCCGGCTTCGGGACGCTGGCCGAGGCGATGAGCGGGTTCGCCGCGATCACCGGAGAGCCGGACGGGCCGCCGACGCTGCCGCCGTTCGGGCTCGCCGACTCCATCGCGGCGCTGGCGACGGCGTACGCGGTGATGGCGGCGCTCGCCGGGCGCGAGAAGACCGGCGAGGGGCAGGTGGTGGACCTGGCGATCATCGAGCCGATCCTGACCGTGCTGGGCCCGCAGCCGCTCTGGTACGACCAGCTCGGCTACGTCCAGCCGCGCACCGGCAACCGCTCGCGCAACAACGCCCCGCGCAACACCTACCGCACGGCCGACGGCCACTGGGTCGCGGTCTCCACCTCCGCCCAGTCCGTGGCGGAGCGGGTGATGCGGCTGGTGGGCCGCCCGGACCTGATCGACGAGCCCTGGTTCGGCGCGGGCACCACCCGGGCCGAGCACACCGAGGAACTGGACGGGGCGGTCGGCCACTGGATCTCCCGGCACAGCCGCGAGGAGGTGCTGAACGGCTTCGAGAAGGCGGAGGCGGCCGTCGCGCCGATCCATGACGTGCGGGAGGTGATGGAGGACCCGCAGTACCGGGCGCTGGGCACGATCGCCGAGGTCGACGACCCGGAGCTGGGGCCGCTGCGGATGCAGAACGTCCTCTTCCGGCTCTCGGAGACCCCGGGCGGGATCCGGTGGGCGGGCCGCCCGCACGGTGCGGACACCGAGGAGATCCTGGCCGGGCTCGGCCTCTCGGAGACGCGGATCGCGGCGCTGCGGGACCAGGGAGCGCTGTGACCGGCTGCGACACGCCCTTCCCTCCGCTGCCGGAGGACCCGCAGGACGACCTGGGCCGGCCACCGCTGACCTGGCTGTACGTCCCCGGGGACCGGCCGGAGGTGGTGGCCAAGGCGCTGGGCTCCGGGGCGGACGTGGTGATCGTCGATCTGGAGGACGCCGTCGCCCCGGACCGTAAGGAGTACGCGCGCTCCGCCACCGCCGAACTCCTCGGCGACCAGGTGACCGCCGCCCCCGACGCCGTACCGGTCCATGTCCGGGTGCACGGCGAGGACGACATCCGGGCGCTGTCGGGGCTGCCGGGTCTGGCCGCGTTCCGGCTGCCGAAGATCACCCATGCGGTCTCGGTGCACCATGTGGCGGCCGTGGCCCCGGGCGTAGCGCTGTATCCGCTGCTGGAGTCGGCGCTCGCGATCGAGCACGCGTACTCGATCGCCTCGGCGCATCACGCGGTACGGGGGATCGGCCTGGGCGAGGCGGATCTCCGGGCCGATCTGGGCGTACGGGAGGATGCCGGGCTGGACTGGCCGCGCAGTCGGGTCGTGGTGGCGGCGCGGGCAGCGGCCCTCCCGCCGCCGGCCCAGTCGGTGTTCCCGGACGTCCGGGACCTGGACGGGCTGCGGGCCTCGTGCGCGCGGGGGCGGGCGCTCGGGCTGCTGGGGCGGGCGGCGATCCATCCGCGCCAGCTGGAGGTGATCGAGCGGGCGTTCCGGCCGACGGCCGAGGAGATCGAGGCGGCCGAGCAGATCGTCGCGGCCTCGGCGGTGGAGGCGGGGGGGCTGGCGCTGCCGGACGGGCGGTTCGTGGACGCGGCGGTGGTGGCGTCCGCCCGCCGCACGATCGCGCTCGCCGGGCGGGCCTGAGACCGTGGGCCCGCCCGGCGAGCGGGAGGTGGTGCGGAGTGCGCCCGGGGAGGGCGCGGGGGTCAGCCCTTCTCGGCCGCCGCTTCGGTGCTCCCGGCGGTGAGGCCCTTGCCCGGCTCGTCCTTGCCGATCGGGTCCTTCTTGGCGTCGGCGTCCTCGGCGTCCTTCTCGGCAGCGTCCGCCTTCGCGGAGCCGTCCTTGTCGGAGTCCTTCCCGGGGGTGGTGTCCCGGTCGGGCTCGACGATCTCCTCGCGGCCCGGACGCAGCTTCGCGGAGAGGACGATGTAGACGACGGCGAGGACGAAGACGATGATCGCGGTCCACACGTTCAGGCGGAGGCCCAGGATGTGGTGGGCCTCGTCGACGCGCATGTACTCGATCCAGCCGCGGCCGGCGCAGTAGGCGGCGACGTACAGCGCGAACGCCCGTCCGTGGCCGAGCGTGAAGCGGCGGTCGGCCCAGATGACCAGCAGCGCCACACCGATGCACCACAGCGACTCGTACAGGAAGGTCGGGTGGTAGGTTCCGGCGACCCGGTTCGCGCCCTCGCTGATCTCCACCGCCCAGGGGAGGTCGGTGGGCTTGCCGTACAGCTCCTGGTTGAACCAGTTGCCCCAGCGGCCGATGGCCTGCGCGATCGCCAGGCTCGGGGCCATCGCGTCGGCCCAGGCGGGCAGCGGGATGCCCCGGCGGCGGCAGCCGATCCACGCGCCGACCGCGCCGAAGGCCACCGCGCCCCAGATGCCGAGGCCGCCCTCCCAGATCTTGAAGGCGTCGACCCAGTTCTCACCCTCGCTGAAGTACAGCTGGTAGTCGGTGATCACGTGGTAGAGCCGCCCGCCGACGAGGCCGAAGGGCACCGCCCAGACGGCGATGTCGGCCACGGTGCCGGCTTTGCCGCCCCGGGCGATCCAGCGCTTGTTGCCGAACCAGACGGCGACGAAGACACCGATGATGATGCAGAACGCGTAGCCGCGGAGCGGGATCGGGCCGAGCTCGATCACGCCGGTCGACGGACTGGGAATGGAGGCAAGGTTCATGGCGAGGTCGACGCTACCTTGCCGGGCGGCGGGTACGGCAAGCCACCCGGCAACGTCTGGGTAACGGGGACCGCGTCACGGGCGGGCCGGGCCCGGTCAGGAACCGGCGGTCGACGACGGGGCGGCCGGCGTGGAGGCACCTTCGGCCGGGCCGGACGGGGCGGCGGATCCGTCGGCCGGGGCGGACGGATCCGTGGACCCTTCGGCCGGGGAGGCGCTGCCCGGCTTCTTGCCCTTGTTGGCCTCGGCGACCCACTTCTTCAGGTTCTCCGGGGAGATCTGCTCGTCGCCCTTGGCCGGGAAGACGGACTCCCCGTTGAGCAGCACCGTCGGCGTGCCCTGGAAGCCGCCCTCGCGGAACGCCGTGTCGGACTTCTTCACCCAGCTGTCGTGATCGCCGTCCTCCACACAGCTGCGGAAGCCCGGCGTGTCGAGCCCCTCGACCTCCCCGGCCAGCTCGATCAGCCGGCTGTTCTTGGCGAAGGCGTCGTCCGGCTCGGGAGGCTGGTTGCTGAAGAGGACGTCGTGGTACGGGGCGAACTTGCCGACGTCCTGGGCGCAGGCGGCGGCGTTGGCGGCGCGCAGCGATCCGGAGCCGCCGAGATTGCCGTCGATGATGGTGGCCAGGTGATACTCCACCCGGATCCGGCCGTCGTCGGCCAGCTCGGTGATCGTGTCCCGGAAGGCCGTCTCGAACTGGGCGCAGACCGGGCAGCGGAAGTCCTCCCAGATCGTGAGGGTGGACGGAGCGTCGGCCGCGCCGACCGGCAGGGTCAGGGCGGCCTCGCCGATCGCGCCCGACGGGGCGACGGCGGGGCCGGAGGCGGAGTCGCCGCCGCCGTCCTTGCCCGCGTTGGCCGCGATCAGGCCGACCACGGCGGCCAGGCCGAGCACCCCGACCACCGCCGAGGCGACGATCAGCGTCCGGCGCCGCTTCTCGCGCCCCTTGTCCCGCTCGCGCTGCTGGGCCAGGCGCTCGCGCGCGCTTCTGTTTCCCTCAGGGATCTTGTCGCTCACACCCGGGGAACGAACCGGGGAGGCACCTGCGCGCCTCCCCGGTCCACAATCCACCCATTCGGGTGATTCACGGGCTCAGCGCTTTCGAACACCTTCGGCGAGTTCGCCCGCCAGGGAGCGGACGGCGGCGAGGCCGGCGGCCTCGTCGGGGGCGTCCAGCATGGCCTTGACGAAGGCCGAGCCGACGATCACGCCGTCGGCGAATCCGGCGACCTCGGCGGCCTGCGCCGCGTTGGAGACGCCGAGGCCGACGCAGACCGGCAGGTCGGTGGTGGCGCGGGTGCGTCCCACCAGGTCCTGGGCCTGGGCGCCGACGGAGGCGCGGGTGCCGGTGACGCCCATCAGGGACGCGGCGTAGACGAAGCCGCTCCCGGCCGCCGTGATGGTGGCGAGGCGGGCGTCCTGGCTGCTGGGGGCGACGACGAACACGGTGGCCAGGCCGTGCTTGTCGGCGTGCTCGCGCCACAGCGCGGACTCCTGGACCGGCAGGTCGGGCAGGATGCACCCGGCGCCGCCCGCCTCGGCCAGCTCGGCGGTGAAGCGCTCGACGCCGTAGCGGTCGATGGGGTTCCAGTACGTCATGACGAGGATCGGGACGCCGGTGGCCTCGTACGCCTCGCGGACCGTGCGCATCACGTCGGCGATCCGGACGCCGCCGCGCAGGGCGATGTCGTCGGCCGTCTGGATGACCGGCCCGTCGAGGACCGGGTCGCTGTGCGGGAGACCGACCTCGACGACGTCCGCGCCGCCCGCGACGACGGCCTTGACCGCTTCGATGCCGCCGTCGACGGTCGGGAAGCCCGCCGGGAGGTAGGCGATGAGCGCCGCCCGGTCCGCGGCCTTCGCGGCGGCCAGAGTGGTGTTCAACAGCTCGATGTTGCCGCTCACTTGGCGTCCCCCTCGATCTCGGCGCGGTCGCTGTCGGCGTCCGCCTCGACGACGGCGTCGGTGTCGTAGAGCCCGAAGTAGCGGGCGGCGGTGTCCATGTCCTTGTCACCGCGGCCGGACAGGTTGACGAGGATCAGCCCGTCCTTGCCCAGCTCCTTGCCGAGGTCCAGGGCCCCGGCGAGCGCGTGGGCGCTCTCGATGGCCGGGATGATCCCCTCGGTGCGGGACAGCAGGCGCAGCGCCTGCATGGCCGCGTCGTCGGTGACCGCGCGGTACTCGCCGCGCCCGACGTCCTTGAGGTAGGAGTGCTCGGGGCCGATGCCCGGGTAGTCGAGCCCCGCCGAGATGGAGTACGGCTCGGTGATCTGGCCCTCGTCGTCCTGGAGGACGTAGGAGCGGGAGCCGTGCAGGATGCCGGGCTCCCCCGCGGTCAGGGTCGCCGCGTGCTCGCCGGTCTCCACGCCGTGCCCGGCGGGCTCGCAGCCCACCAGGCGGACGCCGGCGTCCGGGATGAAGGCGTGGAAGAGGCCGATGGCGTTGGAGCCGCCGCCGACACAGGCGACCGCCGCGTCGGGGAGGCGGCCGGTGCGCTCCAGGAGCTGGCGGCGGGCCTCGACGCCGATCACGCGGTGGAAGTCGCGGACCATCGCGGGGAAGGGGTGCGGACCCGCGACCGTACCGAAGAGGTAGTGCGTGCGGTCCACGTTGGCGACCCAGTCGCGGAACGCCTCGTTGATGGCGTCCTTCAGGGTGCGGCTGCCGGACTTCACGGCGACGACCTCGGCGCCGAGCATCCGCATCCGGGCCACGTTGAGCGCCTGGCGCTCGGTGTCGATCTCGCCCATGTAGATGGTGCAGTCGAGGCCGAAGAGGGCGCAGGCGGTGGCGGTGGCGACGCCGTGCTGGCCGGCTCCGGTCTCGGCGATGACGCGGGTCTTGCCCATGCGCTTGGTGAGGAGCGCCTGGCCCAGCACGTTGTTGATCTTGTGCGAGCCGGTGTGGTTCAGGTCCTCGCGCTTGAGGAAGATCCGCGCCCCGCCCGCGTGCTCGGCGAAGCGCGGGACCCCGGTCAGCGCGCTGGGGCGGCCGGTGTAGTTCACCATCAGCTCGTTGAGCTCGGCGGCGAACGCCGGGTCGGCCTTGGCCTTGTCGTACTCGACGGCGACCTCGTCCACGGCGGCGACGAGCGCCTCCGGGATGAACTTGCCGCCGTACGCGCCGAAATAGCCCTCGGCGCTGGGGATCAGACCCTCGGGGTCCGGAATGAAGAACTCGGACGTCATGCGACGTGCTCCTTGGCATGGCAACGGGTGGGTTCACCGTATGCGCGGAGCGGCGAGCGCCACCGGAACCGGCGTGCGGTCACGGTGGTGCGGTCGTACGTACGAACGTGCTGGGGTACTGCGGTACGTCGGCCGGGGCTCGCTACTGCGCGGACCCCGGGCGCCATCGCATGCCGTTGACCTGGCCGGGCTCGTCCCCGATCACGTACCGCACACGCCGTCCGTGCACGCGCCGGGCGGGGGCGCGGCAACCGCGCGGGCGGCAGCCGCGCGCCAGCGGGGCGTGCGGGTCCCGCGCCGGGCCCCCGGCCGGGGCGAGGCCCGGTCGGGTGCGGGGCGCGGGACGTCCGGTCATGGTCGCTTCGTCCCCGCTCAGCCGCGGCCGTGGCGCAGGGCCGGGTGAGCGCCCGCGGCGACGAGGTCGGCGACGGCGGCGCGCGGGTCGCGGCCGGTGACCAGGGACTCGCCGACCAGGACGGCGTCGGCGCCGGCGTTGGCGTACGCGATCAGGTCGTGCGGGCCGCGGACACCGGACTCGGCGACCTTGACGATGTGGTCGGGGATCTCGGGGGCGACCCGCTCGAAGGTGGAGCGGTCGACCTTGAGGTCCTTCAGGTTGCGCGCGTTGACACCGATGATCTTGGCTCCGGCGTCCACGGCGCGCTCCGCCTCCTCCTCGTCGTGCGCCTCGACGAGCGGGGTGAGCCCGATCGACTCGGCGCGCTCGATGAGGGAGACCAGGGCCTCCTGGTCGAGGGCGGCGACGATCAGCAGGGCGAGGTCGGCGCCGTAGGCGCGGGCCTCCCACAGCTGGTACGAGGTGACGATGAAGTCCTTGCGCAGGATCGGCGTGTCGACCTTGGCGCGGACGGCCTCCAGGTCGGCGAGCGAGCCGCCGAAGCGGCGCTCCTCGGTGAGGACCGAGATGACGGACGCGCCGCCGGCCTCGTAGTCCGCGGCGAGCGCGGCAGGGTCGGCGATGGCGGCCAGGGCCCCCTTGGAGGGCGACGAGCGCTTGACCTCGCAGATGACGGTGACACCCTCGCCGCGCAGGGCGGCGACTCCGTCCTTGGCCTGGGGGGCGCGGGCGGAGCGCTCCTTCAGCTCGTCGAGGCTGACGCGCGCCTGTCGCTCCGCGAGGTCGGCGCGAACGCCGTCGATGATCTCGTCGAGCACACTCACGCGAGCGGCCCCCTTCCGGAACGGTGAATAGGGAACAGGATCAGCCGTACCGATGGTATCCGCAGGAGCGCCCAGGGCTCGCATCCGGCCACGCCGCGTCCCACTACCTGGGCAATTCAGGGGGCCAGCGCCGAGCCGAACGGCAGATTCCGGACGACGGTGAAGACCAGCAGGACGGCGCCCACGCCCCACCACCAGGCGGGTGCCAGGGCGATCCGCAGGGGCTTTCCGCGCCAGGCCCGGACCAGCCAGAGGACCCAGACGGCGGCGAAGAGGAAGTAGCCGGCGGTGGCGATCGCGTTGGCTTCGAGCGCCGCGCCGAGGTCACCGGTGATGAAGGCATGGGCGCTGCGGAGTCCGCCGCAGCCGGGGCAGAAGACGCCGGTCAGCTTGAGCAGGGGGCAGACGGGGTAGTGGCCGGGCTCGTTGGGGTCGACGGTGCCGACGTAGGCGAAGGCGCCGGTGACGGCGGCGAGGATGCCAAGGGGCGTGCCGAGCCTGCGTACCCGGCCCGCCTGGTTCTGCCGACCCGCCCGGCCCACCTGGCCCACCCAGCCCGTCCGGCGTTCGAGGACAAAACCGTGGTCGTGGGGTCCGTGCACCTGCGGGGCTCCTTCGCCCGAGGGCCCTGTGAGCTGCGGGCTCTCCCCGCCGAGGGTTCCGTCCTCGAACGCCGGACGGGCTGGGGCGTCCGGCGTCGGGCAGACCGTCAGGGGCATGTTCCAGGGGCCGACGCCCTCGGGGTCGGGGTCCGGG
>NZ_QWFA01000190.1 GCF_003501885.1 Streptomyces globisporus | reverse complement strand
CTGGACGGCGAGGGCGAGGGCCGGGTCGGGCGGAGGGGCCGGGGCGGGGTCGCCGGCTTCGGCGGGCAGGGGCGCGCTCTCGGGATCCACCAGCTCCAGGCCGATCATCAGTCCACGCCCCCGTACGTCACCGATTCCCGGGTGATGCGCCCTCAGTTCCCTGAGACGGGCGAGCATCCGGGCCCCCAGGACCGCTGCGCGGTCCGCCAGTTGATTCTCCCTGACGTACGCGAGCGTGGCCGCGCCCGCCGCCATGGCGAGCTGGTTGCCACGAAACGTACCCGCGTGCGCGCCCGGCTGCCAAAGATCCAGCTCAGCGCGGTAGACGATCACGGCGAGGGGCAGGGAGCCGCCGATCGCCTTGGAGAGGACCATGACGTCGGGGACGATGCCGCTGTGCTCGACGGCCCAGAACGCGCCGGTCCTGCCGACCCCGGTCTGGACCTCGTCGGCGATGAGCGGGATGGACCGTTCCTCGGTGATCCTGCGCATGCGGCGCAGCCAGGCGTCGGGGGCGGGGTTGACGCCGCCCTCGCCCTGGACCGGCTCCACGATCATCCCCGCGGGGGCGGGCACACCGCCCTTGCGGTCGTCCAGCAGGTGTTCGGTCCAGCGGGCGGCGAGCGTGGCTCCGTGCTCGCCGCCGGTCCCGAACGGGCAGCGGTAGTCCTGCGGGAAGGGGAGCCGGGTGACCCGTACGTCTTCACCGGCCCGTACGTCGGTGGCGCCGCCGGATGCCTCCAGGGCTCCGGCGGTCATGCCGTGGTAGGCGCCGGTGAAGGTCAGCAGGCCGGAGCGCCCGGTTGCGGAGCGGACCAGCTTGAAGGCGGCCTCGACGGCGTCCGTGCCGGCGGGACCGCAGAACTGGATGCGGGCGTTGTCGGCGAACTGCCGGGGCAGGGTGGCGAACAGCTCGGTGGTGAAGGCGTCCTTGACCGGGGTGGCGAGGTCCAGCACATGCAGGGGGGCGCCGGAGTCGATGACCTTCCGGATCGCTTCGAGGACGACGGGGTGGTTGTGGCCGAGCGCCAGGGTGCCCGCGCCCGACAGGCAGTCCAGATACCGCCGGCCGTCCGCGCCCTCGATGGTGAGCCCGCGGGCGCGCACCGGGACGATCGGCAGGGACCGGGCGTAGGTGCGGGCCGCCGATTCGCGCAGGGACTGGCGGCGGAGGATGCCCTCGTGCGCGGAGGGCGGCGCCACCGGTGCGGGTTCGGTCACGGACACGGCTCTTGATCCTCCTGCGGTAACAGTTGCGTTGCACGTCGGTACGATTTCGCGCGGACGCACCGAGGCCGTGAACGCTGTCCTGGTGTCCCCCGTACGTACCAACGACGCCGACCGCGATGGATCACGGGTAAATCGGAACATCCTCGCGGCGACGGAACCGTGGACCTGCCGCGTACCGTCACCATCGGCACCGGCATAGTGGGGGCCGCACAGCGGCGCGGAAGCATCTGCTCCGGCGCCCGAAGTGTCCGCAATGCAGTACGAGTACCGAGTGACGAAGTCCCAGGGGGATCACGAGATGCGACCCATTCGCCCGACCGATACCGCACGCCGCGGGAGGCGCGCACGGCGCATGCCCTCCTCCGCGCTCGCCGCGACCGCCGTCGCCGCCGTGCTGGCGCTCACCGCCACCGCGTGCGGTCCGGAGGAGGACAACGCGGGCGGTACGCCCAGCGCTTCGGCCGGCCAGGCCGACGGCAAGGTCACCATCCCGGACGACCTGAAGGACCGCCTCAAGGAGCACGGGATCGACCCCGACCAGTGGCGGGACGGGGAGTGGAAGAACTGGGACAAGGACAAGTGGCTGCGTGAGGCCAAGGACTTCGTCAACCCGATCATCGAGGGCCTGTGGGACCCGGACCGGATGCGGGACGCCGACAAGCCCCCGGAGAACCCGGTCGACAACGACATCTCGGGCGACGACGGCGTGACGGACCCGACGCCGGCCCCGGTCCGGGCCGCCGGTGTCGCGACGCCGTACCACGGCAACGCCCCGGAGTCCGGGAAGCTGCTCTTCGACGGTCCGCAGGGCTCGATGGTCTGTTCCGCGACCGTGGTGAAGGACCCGGCGAACCCCGGCAAGTCCAACATGGTGTGGACCGCCGGACACTGCGTGCACGCGGGCAAGAAGGGCGGCTGGTACCGCAACATCGCCTTCGTCCCGGCGTACAACAACGACGGCCTGTCGCTGGCCGAGCTGGAGACCGCACCCAAGGAGAAGATCGCTCCCTACGGTGTGTGGTGGGGCCAGTGGGCCCAGACCTCCGAGCAGTGGATCGAGCAGGGCGCCGCGACCGGCGGCCAGGGCGCGCCGTACGACTTCGCGGTGCTGCACGTGACGCCGGAGAAGGGCGCGGGCGGCAAGTCGCTGGAGGAGACGGTCGGTTCGGCGCTGCCGGTCGAGTTCAACGCTCCGGCCGTGCCGAAGATCGCCGAGATGACGGCCACGGGCTACCCGGCCGCGCCGCCGTACGACGGTCAGAAGCTGCTCCAGTGCAAGGACAAGCCGGGCCGGCTCTCGGTCTTCCGGGAGCAGCCCACGATGTACCGCATCGGCTGCACGATGACCGGTGGCTCCTCCGGTGGCGGCTGGGTCGCGGCGGGTCATGACGGCAAGCCCGCCCTGGTCTCGAACACCTCGATCGGCCCGGTCACGGCCGGCTGGCTGGCCGGTCCGCGGCTCGGCAAGGAGGCCGAGGGCATCTACCGCGCGGTGAGTGAGAAGTACGCGGGCCAGTAGGGCCCGCGAGGACCTGCGGGTCAGCGGCCCCCGGCAGTCGACTGCCGGGGGCCGCTGACGACCGGCCGTCGGCTCCGCGCCCCGTGCATGACAAGTACATGACAGAATGCACGACCGCGACCGCGCAGCACGGCGCTTGCGCATCGGGCGCGGTCGCGCGCCATCGCACGCATCAGCTGTTCAGGGGGATTTCTTCCATGCGATCGATACGTCCGCTGCTGGCCGCCACCGGCCTCGTCGCGGCGCTCACACTGACGGCCACGGCCTGCGGCCCCGAAGAGGACTCCGCGGCCGCCAAACCGTCGGCCACCGGCGGGGCGGCCGAGAAGGACCCCGCCGCCGGTCTTCCCGGCGATCTGGGCGACGCCCTGGAGAAGCACGGTGTGGACCCGGAGAAGTGGAAGAAGGGGGAGTGGAAGAACTGGGACAAGGACGGCTGGCTGCGAAAGGCGGAGGACTTCGTCAACCCGGTCATCGACGGCCTGTGGAAGCCGGAGCGGATGGCGTCGGCCGAGGAGCCCGCCAAGACGATGGCGGCCGGTGACCTCTCCGCCGGCCAGGACGTCAGCGACCCGGAGCCCGCCCCGGTGCAGGCCAAGCCGGAGAAGCTGCCCTACCACCGGTACGCCGCCCCGGTCGGCAAGGTCTTCTTCGACTCCCCCAAGGGCTCCATGGTGTGCTCGGGCACGGTCGTGAAGGACCCGAAGAACCCCGGGAAGTCCAACCTCGTGTGGACCGCCGGACACTGTGTGCACGCGGGCGCGGGCGGCGGCTGGTACCGCAACATCGTCTTCGTGCCCTCGTACAACGACCAGGGCAAGAACGCGGCGCAGCTGCGGACCGCGCAGCCCCAGGAGATCGCCCCGTACGGCACCTACTGGGCGGACTGGGCCGCGTCCTCCGGCGAGTGGATCTCCGGCGGCGGCCCGACGGGCGGGGCCGGCGCCCCGTACGACTACGCGGTCCTGCACGTGAAGCCGGAGAACGGGACCAAGTCCCTTGAGGAGACCGTGGGCAACGCGCTGCCGGTCTCGTTCGACGCTCCGGAGATCCAGCAGATCAGCGGCATGGGCGCCTGGGGCTACCCGGCGGGTCCGCCCTACGACGGTCTGCTGATGCACCAGTGCGTCGACCGTCCCGGCCGGCTCTCGATCGCCCCGGGGACCCCGACCATGTACCGGATCGGCTGCACCATGACGGGCGGTTCCTCCGGTGGCGGCTGGTTCGTCGCCGGGCCGGACGGAAAGTCGATGCTGGTCTCCAACACCTCGATCGGACCGGTCACTTCGGGCTGGCTGGCCGGCCCGCGGCTCGGCGAGGACGCCCGGCGGACCTTCGCGACGATGAGCGACAAGTTCGCGGGGCAGTAACCCCGGACATCGAAGGCCCGGCCCGAACTCTCTCAAGAGTCCGGGCCGGGCCTTCGGCTGTCGTACGGTCCCGCCGCCGTCAGTGCGCGGCGAGGGCGAAGGTCTCCAGCTCGGCGGCCAGCTCCTCGTGGACCTGGGCCTTGAGCAGGGTTCCCTCGGCGGTGTGCTCCTCGGAGAGCACCTCGCCCTCGGCGTGCACCCGGGAGACCAGGGCCCCCTGGATGTACGGCACGAGCACCTCGACCAGGACGGACGGCCGGGGCAGCTCGGCGTCGATGAGCGCGAGCAGCTCCTCGATGCCTTCGCCCGTCCGGGCCGAGACCGTGATCGCGTACTTCTCGTTGCGCAGCAGGCGCTGGAGGACCAGGGGGTCCGCGGCGTCCGCCTTGTTGATCACGACGATCTCTCGTACGTTCACCGCGCCGACGTCCCGGATCACCTCGCGCACCGCGGCGAGCTGCTCCTCCGGCACGGGGTGGGAGCCGTCCACCACGTGGAGGATGAGATCGGACTCGCCGACCTCCTCCATCGTGGAGCGGAACGCCTCGACGAGGTGGTGCGGCAGGTGCCGGACGAAGCCGACGGTGTCGGCCAGGGTGTAGATCCGGCCGCTCGGCGTCTCGGCCCGGCGGACGGTCGGGTCCAGGGTGGCGAACAGGGCGTTCTCCACGAGGACACCGGCCCCGGTCAGACGGTTGAGCAGCGAGGACTTGCCCGCGTTGGTGTATCCGGCGATGGCGACGGAGGGCACCTTGTTGCGCTTGCGCTCCTGCCGCTTGATCTCGCGGCCGGTCTTCATCTCCGCGATCTCCCGGCGCATCTTCGCCATCTTCTCGCGGATCCGCCGCCGGTCCGTCTCGATCTTGGTCTCACCGGGACCACGGGTGGCCATACCTCCGCCGCCGCTGGAACCGCCGCCGCCCATCTGCCGGGAGAGCGACTGACCCCAGCCGCGCAGCCTGGGCAGCATGTACTGCATCTGGGCGAGCGAGACCTGCGCCTTGCCCTCGCGGGACTTGGCGTGCTGGGCGAAGATGTCGAGGATCAGAGCGGTCCGGTCGACCACCTTGACCTTGACGACGTCTTCCAGGTGGATCAGCTGGCCGGGGCTCAGCTCACCGTCGCACACGACGGTGTCGGCTCCGGATTCGAGCACGATGTCACGCAGCTCGAGCGCCTTGCCCGAACCGATGTAGGTCGCCGGGTCGGGCTTGTCGCGCCGCTGGTACACCGCGTCCAGCACCTGGGCTCCCGCCGTCTCGGCGAGTGCGGCTAGCTCCGCGAGGGAGATCTCCGCGTCGTGCACCGTCCCCGAGGTCCAGACGCCCACCAGCACCACGCGCTCCAGGCGCAGCTGGCGGTACTCGACCTCGGTGACGTCCTCGAGCTCGGTGGAGAGACCGGCCACGCGCCGCAGGGCGGCACGCTCGGAGCGGTCGAGCTGGTCGCCGTCCCGGGCTCCGTCGATCTCGTGGCTCCAGGCGACGTCCTCTTCCATCAGGGCGTCGGCCCGGCGGGCCTCGGTGAGGCTCTCGGTGGTGTTCTCCGTGGCGCTCTGCGCGTCCTGCGCGTCCTGGGGAAGGGAAGAAGAGGAGGTCATTGGATCCTTACGTCGATAGAAGTCTTTACGTCAGTCACAACGTGTGATCTTCCCGGATGATTCCCTTCGGGGGACTCCGGTGCGGTCCGCCGCGCCGACGGGTCGATAGTGGCACGGCCCCACCGGGCCCGTCACGCGGGTTTCGCGCTGCTCCAGTCCGGGTGTCCGGGCATCGGCGGGGTCTTCTTCCCGTACAGCCAGCCGTCGAAGAAGGCGGTCAGATCACGGCCGGCGATACCGGACGCGAGCCGGGTGAAGTCCGCGGTGGTCGCCGTGGAGTCCCGGTGCACCCGGACCCAGGTGCGCTCCAGCCGGTCGAAGGCGGCCTCGCCGATCTCCTGGCGCAGGGCGTAGAGCACCAGCGCGCTGCCGTCGTACATGACCGGGCGGAACAGGCTGAGCTTCTGCCCCGGGGCCGGTCCTTCCGGGTGCGCCGGAGGGCCGCCGTCCGCGCGCCAGCCGTCGGACAGCTTGTACGCCTCGCGCATCCGGCGTTCCAGGGTCGGGCCGCCGTTCTCCTCGGCGTACCGGGCCTCGTACCAGCTGGCGTGTCCCTCGTTGAGCCACAGGTCGGACCAGCTCGCGGGCGAGACGCTGTTGCCGAACCACTGGTGGGCCAGCTCGTGGATCATCACCGAGTCGACGTACCACTCCGGGTAGGCGGGCTCGGTGAAGAAGGACTTCCCGAACAGGGACAGCGTCTGGGTCTCCAGCGCGAACCCGATGGGGCTGTCGGCGACGAGCACGCCGTACGTCTCGAAGGGGTAGCGGCCGACCCGCTGCTCCATCCACTCCAGCTGGGCCGGGGTCTTCCTCAGCCAGGGCTCCAGCTTCTTCCGGTCGGCTGCCGGGACGACGTCGCGCACCGGCAGCCCGTGCGGTCCGGTGCGGTGCGCGACGGCGGAGCTGCCGATGGAGACCTGGGCCAGTTCGGTGGCCATGGGGTGCTCGGTGCGGTACGTCCAGGTGGTCGAGGAGCCGTGCCGGGTCTTCGCCACGGGCAGCCCGGCCGCGACCGCCGTCAGCCGGTGCGGGGCGGTGATCCGGAAGGTGAAGTACGCCTTGTCGAAGGGGTGGTCGTTGCCCGGGAAGACGCGGTGGGCGGCGTCGGCCTGGTTGGCCATGGCGAGCCCGTCGGCGGTACGGACCCAGCCGCCGTCGTCCCCGGATCCGCTCGGGTCGCTGGTGTGCCGGACGGTGATGTTCAGCGGTACGCCCGCGGGGAGGCGGCGGGGTGCCTGGAGGACGAGGTCCTCCCTCTTGCTGCCGAAGTCGACGCTCTGCCCGTTGACCTCGACGCCGCGGACGGTCCCCCGGGCGAAGTCGAGGTTGATGCGGTCCAGCGGGGCGGTGGTGCGGGCGCGGATCTTGGTGACGGCGTCCAGGGGCTTGGTGTTGGAGCCGCGGTAGGTGAAGGCGATGTCGTACGCGAGGACGTCGTATCCGGGGTTGCCCAGCTCGGGGAAGAGCCGGTCGCCGATGCCCAGGGGCTCGGGGGCGGGCAGGGCTGCGGCGACGAGGGTGGCCGAGGCGGTCGCCAGCAGGGCGGCGCGCAGGCGGCGGGTCAGGAGCGGCATGGACTACCGCTATCAGCGCGGGGCCGCCGGGCCGGGGAGCCGCGCGCCGCACCACCCGAACGAGGACGGGTGGTGCGGGGCGGCTCAGCCCGTCGGGGCCGGGTGCTGGGCGCGGCTGACGTCGTAGACCCCGGCGACGTCGCGCATGGCGCGCATCAGGCCGGGAAGACCTGCCGCGTCGGGGAGCCGCAGGGTGTAGGTGTGGCGGACCCGTTGTTCGCTGGGGGGTTCGACGGTGGCGGAGACGATCGCCGCGTCGGCGGTGGCGATGGCCTCGGTGAGGTCGGCGAGGAGCCGGGGGCGGCCGAACGATTCGGCGACCAGGGTGACCCGGCAGCCCGCGTCGGACTCCCGGCCCTCCCCGTCGGCCCATCGGGCCGCGACCGGGGCGCGGCCGATGTCCTGCATCGCGGCGACGGCGGGGCACTCCCGGCGGTGCACGGTGACCGCGCCGCCCCGGACGACGAAGCCGGTCAGCTCGTCGGGGGGCACCGGCGTACAGCAGCCGGCCAGGCGCACCGGTGCGTCCGGGTCGTCGACGACGACGCCCGTCGCGCGGTGCCCGGACCGGCCGCGGCCGGGGCCCGCGGCCCCGGGATCCTCACGTTCCGGGGAGGGCTCGCTCTGCGCGCCGGGTCCGGTCGCGTCCACGGTCTCCGGGTCGGGCTTCGCCTCGTCCGGGTGGTCGCTGAACCAGCCGGTGATCGCGATCCGGGCGGCGGGGGTACGCGCGTGGTCGAGCCAGTCGGGCGAGGGGCCGGAGGCGGTGTCCTGGGCGAGCAGCGGCTGCACGGTGTCGCCGTCGCTGAGGACGGTGCTCAGGGTGGCGAGACGGCCGTTGACCCGGGCGCCGATGGCGGTGTGGGCCAGGTCGCCGTACTGGGCGTATGCGGCATCGACGCAGCTGGCTCCGGCAGGCAGCCCGAGGGTGCCGCCGTCGGTGCGGAAGACGGTGATCTCGCGGTCCTGGGCGAGGTCGTCGCGCAGGGTGGTCCAGAAGGTGTCGGGGTCGGTGGCGGACTCCTGCCAGTCCAGCAGCCGGGAGAGCCAGCCGGGCCGGGTCGGGTCGGCGCGCTCGTCGGACGGCTCGGACTGCGGGGCCGCGGCGGGGTCCTGGGCGTACGGGTTGCCCAGCGCGACGACGCCCGCCTCGGCGACCTTGTGCATCCGGTGCGTACGGATGAGGACTTCGGCGACGGCTCCTTCGGGGCCGACGACTGCGGTGTGCAGCGACTGGTAGAGGTTGAACTTGGGGGCGGCGATGAAGTCCTTGAACTCGGAGATCACCGGGGTGAAGCAGGTGTGCAGTTCACCGAGGACGGCATAGCAGTCGGCGTCCTCGCCGACCAGGACGAGCAGCCGGCCGAAGTCGGTGCCGCGCAGTTCGCCGCGTTTCCTGCGGACCCGGTGCACGGAGACGAAGTGGCGTGGCCTGATGAGGACTTCGGCGCTGATGCCCGCGTCGCGCAGGGTGTGCGTCACGTTGTCGGCGATGGTTTCGAGGGGGTCGCCCGGGCCCGTCGCCGCGGCGATGAGGGCGCGGGTCTCCTCGTACTCCTCGGGGTGCAGGATCGCGAAGACCAGGTCCTCCAGCTCGGTCTTGAGCGCCTGTACGCCGAGCCGTTCGGCGAGCGGGATGAGGACGTCCCGGGTGACCTTGGCGATCCGGGCCTGCTTCTCGGGGCGCATCACCCCGAGGGTGCGCATGTTGTGCAGCCGGTCCGCGAGCTTGATGGACATGACCCGGACGTCGTTGCCGGTGGCGACGAGCATCTTGCGGAAGGTCTCCGGTTCGGCGGCGGCGCCGTAGTCGACCTTCTCCAGTTTGGTGACGCCGTCGACGAGATAGCAGACCTCGTCGCCGAACTGCTCCTTGACCTGATCGAGCGTCACTTCCGTGTCCTCGACGGTGTCGTGGAGCAGGGAGGCAGTGAGGGTGGTGGTCTCCGCGCCCAGCTCGGCGAGGATCAGCGTCACGGCGAGCGGATGCGTGATGTACGGCTCGCCGCTCTTGCGCATCTGACCGCGGTGCGAGGACTCCGCGAGGACGTAGGCCCGGCGCAGGATGGTGAGGTCGGCGTCGGGGTGGTGGGCGCGGTGCGCCTCGGCGACATGGCCGATGGCGTCGGGCAGCCGGTCGCGGGAGACCGGGCCGCGCAGTGCCACCCGGCCCAGTCTGCGCAGATCGATCCGGGGGCGGCTCCGCCTGCGAAGGGGGGCGCCCGGATCGGCGGCCTCTGCACTCATGGGCACCTCCGGCGACTCGACCGGCGGGGCGAGGGCTGGATGCGCCTCGGGGCCGGTGCTTGATGCTATCGAGCCCACCACGTGGCGCAGTCCAGCTCTCGCCCAGCGTGAAACGGATCACCCATTCGAGCGAAGCCCGGACCGATCACCGTTTCGAGCGCGCCCCGCCTCAGAGGGCGGCGAACCGTCCAAAGGAAAGCGTCAAGCCAATGCTCAGGCGGTTTCGAGCCAGGCCGGGTCGATGACGCCTTCGGCGACGATCACGGCGGGGCCCGTCATCTCGACCGCGCCGTCGGGGCGCTCGGTGATGACGAGGGTGCCGCCGGGGAGATCCACCCGATACGTGACGGGGAGACCGGTCACGGCGGGGTCGGCGCCGTCCCGGCGGGCGGCGGCGACGGCGACCGCGCAGGCGCCGGTGCCGCAGGAGCGGGTCTCGCCGGAGCCGCGCTCATGGACCCGCATACCGACGTGGCGCGGGCCCCGGTCGACGACGAACTCGACGTTGACGCCTTCCGGGTAGACCGCCTCGGGGGTGAAGGGCGGGGCGGTGAACAGATCGCCCGCGTGGTCCAGGTCGTCGACGAACGCGACGGCGTGGGGGTTGCCCATGTTGACGTTGCGGGCGGGCCAGCTGCGGCCGTCGACGCTGACCGTGACGCTCGCCTCGGGCAGCAGGGCCTGTCCCATGGAGACGGTGATGTCGCCGTTCTTGGCGAGGTGCACACGCTTGGGGCCGCCCCGGGTGGCGACGGTCAGGTCGCCCTCCTCGACGAGACCGGCGCGCTGGAGGTAGTGCGCGAAGACCCGCACGCCGTTGCCGCACATCTCGGCGATCGAGCCGTCCGCGTTGCGGTAGTCCATGAACCACTCGGCCTCGTCCGCCATGGACCGTGCCTCGGGGTGCGCGGCGGACCGCACGACGTGCAGCAGTCCGTCGCCGCCGATACCGGCCCGGCGGTCGCAGAGCCGGGCGACGAGGGCGGCGGGCAGCGTGAGGGCGTTGTCCGGGTCCGGGACGATCACGAAGTCGTTCTCGGTGCCGTGACCCTTGAGGAAGGCGATCTGCGAGGTGCTCACACGCCCACTGTACGAGGCGGCGCCGACAACCCGCTCCGGCGGACCCGGCGTCCGGGGCAGCCCCCCACGCGATCGGGCTCGTCGTGCGGGTCCGCCGTCAGCGGAGCCGGGCCACGCGCCAGACGGCGAGGGCGACCAGGGCGAGGCCGGTCACGGCGTACAGCGCGATCACCCGCCAGTCGGGGCGGTCGCCCGAGCCCCGAGAGGGCAGTCCGGGCCAGGTGTGGCCCACGCGGCGGGCCGCCATCATGCCCCAGCCGGCCGCGCAGCAGCTGATCAGGAGCCCCAGCATGGCGACGATGGCACCGCCGTCACCGAACTCGAAGGCGAGCGGGAAGGCGAACATCAGCGAGCCGACCGCGGCCAGCATGACGATGGGCGCGAGCTGCCAGATCCGCAGCTTGCGGGTGGGCCGCAGCTCGACCTCGACCTCAGGGGTCACGTCCTGCTCGTCGGGCCCGTCGGGGCTCAGCCGTCCCGCGGTATCCCGCGGTGACGGCACCTCGTGCTCTGTGTCGCGCTGCTCCGTGTCGCGAGGGCCGGCCTCCATCGCCACGCGCCCTCCCAACTCGGACTCCACTGGTGGATCGATGCTCGATGATGGCACGGTCACGGGCGCCGAATTGACGGGCGGAGCTTCCCGATGCCATCACGTGATCAGGCTGTGACCGCTCGTTCGACCAACGTCAGTGCCCGGTGCGGGAGTTCCCCGCGGTCATGGTCTCCGCCGCCGAGCCACACGACACGCGGGTCGCGGCGGAACCACGAATCCTGACGGCGGGCGAAGCGCTTGGTGGCGCGCACGGTCTCGGCCCGCGCCTCGTCCTCGGTGCACTCCCCCGCGAGCGCCGCGAGGATCTGCTGGTAGCCGAGGGCCCGTGAAGCGGTGAGGCCCTCGCGCAGCCCAGCCGCCTCCAGGGCGCGCACCTCGTCCACGAGTCCGGCCTCCCACATCCGGTCGACGCGCAGGGCGATGCGCTCGTCCAGCTCGGGGCGCTCCACGTCGACGCCGATCTGGAAGGCCTCGTAGACCGGCTCGTCGCCGGGGAGGTTGGCGGTGAAGGGCTTGCCGGTGATCTCGATGACCTCGAGGGCGCGGACGATGCGGCGACCGTTGCTCGCCAGGATGGACCGGGCGGCTTCGGGGTCGGCGGCGGCCAGCCGTGCGTGCAGGACGCCGGAGCCGCCCTCGGCCAGCTCCGCTTCGAGGCGGGCGCGGACCTCGGGGTCCGTACCGGGGAACTCCAGGGCGTCGATGGCGCCCTTCACGTACAGCCCGGAGCCGCCGACCAGGACGGGGGTGCGCCCCTCGGCGAGCAGCCGGTCGATCTCCAGGCGGGCCAGGCGCTGGTACTCGGCGACGCTGGCGGTCTCGGTGACGTCCCAGATGTCCAGCAGGTGGTGCGCCACGCCGTCGCGTTCGGGGAGCGTCAGTTTCGCCGTGCCGATGTCCATCCCCCGGTAGAGCTGCATGGAGTCGGCGTTGATCACCTCGCCGCCGAGCCGCTGGGCGAGAAAGACCCCCAGATCCGATTTTCCGGCCGCTGTGGGGCCTACGACGGTGATGACGCGGGGGGTGGGGTGGGGAGGGATCACCCGGACAGTGTCCCAAAAATCCGGGCCCTCCCGAACACACCAGGTGGCGCCATCGGGGGAGTAAAAACGGCAGGAACGGACAGGTGACGGACAATGGGGGCGGGAGAACGTTCCCGCGAAGACAGTCCTCCACACTGCACGGAAGGTGACCCAATGGGGTTCCTGGACAACCTGAAGGCCAAGCTGGGGCCGGCCAAGGAGAAGGTCGGCGACCTCGCACAGCAGCACGGGGGCAAGATCGAGCAGGGCCTCGACAAGGCCGCGCGCACGGTCGACCAGAGGACCAAGGGCAAGTACAGCGACAAGATCGATTCGGGTACGCGCAAGGCCAAGGAGGCCGTGGACAAGCTGGGCCAGAAGGACGGCGGCACGCCCGGAACCCCCGGCGCCCCGGGTACGCCCGGGAGCACCCCCGGCAGCCCCGGCAACACGCCTCCTCCGCCGCCGCCCGCGCCCTGACGCGGCGGTCCTGCCCCGGCGGCGGGTCCGGAGCCGAGCGCTCCGGGCCCGCCGCCGGTCGGTTCAGGGCCTGCCTGTTTCAGACCCGGTCTCGTCAGGACCAGGCCGCGACGGTGTAGCCAACGCCGTACGGGGCGTCCTCGTACAGCAGCCGTCCGGCGAGCCCGGCGTCCCGCGCGGCGCCGGCGAGCAGCTGCCAGGGGGCCCGGCCGGCCGCCTTGAGCTCGTGGGCGAGCGTGGCGTCGAGCGCGGCGATGGCGTCGAGGTCCGCGGAGCCGAGCGCCTCGGTGGCCCGGGCGTCGAAGGCGGCGGCCCGGTCGTCGAGGTAACCGGGCGCTTTGAGGGTGCGGCAGGCGCTGCCGTCGCCCATCACCAGGAGCGCGATCCGGTCGGCGCGTCCGGCGACGGCGCGGCCGGCCTCCGCGCAGTCGTCCGGGGCCGCGGTCTGCAGAAAGGCGAGCCCCTCCACGGGAGCGCCCGTCCAGTGGGCCCGGCCGAGCAGCCAGGCGGCCACCGTGAGGGACTGCGGCAGCGGGCGGCCCGCCGTCGTGTCCCCGTCGGGTGCATGGCCGAGCGTCACGTCGAGGTCCACGCCGACGCCCCGGAAGGATCCCCGCGCGCCGGGCGGGTAGGGCCCGACGGTCGGGTGCTCGCCCGGTCCGGACGGCTCGTCGCCGGGCCCCACGACGACGAGCAGGTCCGGTCGCGCGGCGGCGAGCACGCCCACGGCGTCGAGGCACGCGTCACGCGCGGCGTCGAGCTCGGGGGCGGCCCCGGCGGCGACCTCGGGCACCAGGAGCGGCGGACAGGGGCAGACGGCGGCGGCGACAAGCATGCCGGTCAGCGTACTTGCCGACGGTCGCGAGCCGGTCGGCCACAGGGGGTGACGAGCGGCGCAGAGCCGCCGGCCCAGGCCCTCGGCCCCGGCCCTCCAGGCCCCGCGACACGTCCCCGAGCCCTCAGCCGATGCCGCAGGCCGGGGCCGCGGCGGCCGGGAGCGGGTCCGGGGCGCCGATGCCGGGGAGGCCGAGCATCACTCCGGCGGGCTTCGCGGCGGCCTCGGTGGTGCGCTTCTCCCAGGCGTCGCCCGCGCGGGTGGACCGTACGGCGAGAGGCGTGCCCTCGGCGAGCAGGTGGTGCGGGGCGGCGTAGGTGATCTCGACGGTCACCACGTCACCCGGGCGCACGGCCTGCTCGGGCTGCGTGAAGTGGACCAGGCGGTTGTCGGGCGCGCGGCCGGAGAGGCGCTGGGTGGCGCCGTCCTTGCGGCCCTCGCCCTCGGCGACCATCACGTCCAGGGTGCGGCCGACCTGCTTCTTGTTCTCGTCCCAGGAAATCTGTTCCTGGAGGGCGGACAGGCGCATGTACCGCTCCTGCACGACCTCCTTGGGGATCTGACCGTCCATGTCGGCGGCCGGGGTCCCGGGGCGCTTGGAGTACTGGAAGGTGAACGCGTTGGCGAACCGGGCCTCGCGGACGGCGTGCATCGTCTGCTCGAAGTCCTCCTCGGTCTCGCCGGGGAAGCCCACGATGATGTCGGTGGAGATGGCGGCGTCCGGCATCGCGGCGCGCACCTTCTCGATGATCCCGAGGAAGCGCTCCTGGCGGTAGGAGCGGCGCATCGCCTTCAGGATGGTGTCGGATCCCGACTGCATCGGCATGTGGAGTTGCGGCATGACGTTGGGCGTCTCGGCCATGGCGGCGATGACGTCGTCGGTGAAGTCGCGGGGGTGCGGCGAGGTGAAGCGGACGCGCTCCAGGCCCTCGATCTTTCCGCAGGCGCGCAGCAGCTTGGAGAAGGCCTCGCGGTCGCCGATGTCGGAGCCGTACGCGTTGACGTTCTGGCCGAGGAGGGTGATCTCGGAGACGCCCTCGGCGACCAGGGCCTCGATCTCGGCCAGGATGTCGCCGGTGCGGCGGTCCTTCTCCTTGCCGCGCAGCGCCGGGACGATGCAGAAGGTACAGGTGTTGTTGCAGCCGACCGAGATGGAGACCCACGCGGCGTAGGCGGACTCGCGGCGAGTGGGGAGCGTGGAGGGGAAGGCCTCCAGGGACTCGGCGATCTCGATCTGCGCCTCTTCCTGGATGCGGGCGCGCTCCAGGAGGACCGGCAGCTTGCCGATGTTGTGCGTGCCGAAGACGACGTCGACCCAGGGGGCCCGCTTGACGATGGTGTCGCGGTCCTTCTGCGCGAGACAGCCGCCGACGGCGATCTGCATCCCGGGGCGTTTGGTCTTCATGGGCGCGAGGCGGCCGAGATTCCCGTACAGCTTGTTGTCGGCGTTCTCCCGCACCGCGCAGGTGTTGAAGACGACGACGTCGGCGTCGCCGTCGGAGCCTTCGGGGGCGCGGACGTAACCGGCGCCCTCCAGGAGACCCGACAGCCGTTCGGAGTCGTGGACGTTCATCTGGCACCCGTAGGTGCGCACCTCGTAGCTCTTCTGGACGTCCACTGCTTCGCTCCGGTTGCCGCTGCTCATGGGACAAGGGTAGGCGGTTGCCGGCCGGTGCCCCTCCGGCCCCGTGCCCCGCCCCACAGTCGGCGGGGGAGCGGAGAGGGGG
>NZ_QWFA01000019.1 GCF_003501885.1 Streptomyces globisporus | reverse complement strand
GGCAAGAGGAGCGGCGAGGGGCGGGCTGGCGGGGCCGGGATCTGCCAGGGCTGTCCCTGCGGCCCCGGCAGCCCCTTCTTGCCGCTCCTCTTGCCGTCAGACGTCGAGCGCCGTGCCGTAGAGCCGGTCCACCTTCAGCCGGATGACCACCCGGCGCTCGGCCACCAACTCCCCGAAGAACGCAGCTTCGTCCTCGGGCCGCCCGGCCTCCGGGATCATCCCGAGCAGTTCCCGCCCGACCGCGTCCCCGGGCTCCGTCGTGCTCCCGGAGACCTCGGCCTCCCCTTCGGCGACGGCGAACGACCACACGTCGCCGCCCGACACGTGCAGCGCCGCACGGGGATCGCGCCGCAGATGCTTGATCTTGACCCGGTCGGCCGTGGTCGAGAACCGCACGATGCGGGCTTCGGGGTCCCAGTTGTAGACCATGGTGGTCAGATGGGGGTGGCCGCTGCGCTTGTTCGTGGCGAGCGTGCCGAACTGCTGTCGGCCGAGGAGGCCGGAGAGGGCTTCGTCGGACAGGGCGCGAGGTCCCGGGCGTTCAGTCATGAAGGGTCAACCTCCGTGGCCGCCCGGTAATTTCCGGGCCCCATCGGCCGACCGGAGCAGTGGCGACTGGTCACGTACAGGTTCGTCGACCATACTGCCCGCCGTGGAGCAGAGCATAGATTCGAACAAGAAGCCCGAGTTCGCCGCAGGCACCGACCCGGCGTTCATCCCCCTGCCCGGACTGGCGGCGCCCGCCGGAACCCGCAAGCCGGAACCGGAAGCGGAGTCGGAGTCCGTTCCGGAGGCGGCGGAGGTCCGCGACGACGAGGCCGGAACGGCGGCCGCGCAGGGCGACGCCGACCGGGAACCGGAAGCGGCGGTCGACGGCGAGGCCGAAGCTCAGGCCGAGGCCGATGCCGATGCCGAGGACGGGGATGGCCCCGTTTTCGAGGTCAGCGACCGGCGCGGTTCGATCCGGGTCGCCCGGGAAGGCGTCCGGTTCCGGCTGGACGACCAGGAGGCCGAGTTCGGCTGGGACGAGATCGGCGCGGTGGAGACCACCCCGGCCCGCTTCGGCCGCAGGTTCACGGTGACCGTCCACCTGTCGAGCCGCCGCTGGTTCAACGCCGAGGTCGAGGCGGCCAGCCGCAGCGAGCTCAAGAGCTGGCCGGCCGAGCTGGACAAGGCCCTGGACGCCTACTTCGAGGAGTGACGCCTGCGTCGCACCCTGAGCGGTCGTACGCGGGACACCCCGACGGGGTGTCCCGTCGACCGGGCGGGCCGGGCTGCGCTCCGGCCGTGCAGCTAGCGCCGCCCCCGGAGTCAGGGCTTCTCGCGTCCGCGCCCCCGGACCCGCATCGTGACGTAGACGGCCAGGGCGACGACGGCCAGGCCCAGGACGACCTTGGACACGACGCCGACGTACGCCCCGACGACGTCCCACTGGTCGCCGAGCAGGTATCCGGCCATCACGAGCACCGTGTTCCACACCAGGCTGCCCGTCGTCGTCAGCGCGACGAACACCGGCAGCGGCATGCGCTCCACACCCGCGGGTACCGAGATCAGGCTCCGGAACACCGGCACCATCCGGCCCAGCAGCACCGCCTTGGTGCCGTGCCGGGCGAACCACGCCTCGGTCCGTACCAGGTCGGAGGCCTTGACCAGCGGCAGCTTCGCCCACCAGGCATGCATCCGCTCCCGGCCGAACACGGCGCCGACGCCGTACAGCACCACCGCACCCACGACCGAGCCCAGCGTCGTCCAGAACAGCGCCGAGGCGATGCTGAGCACGCCCTGCGAGGCGGCGAACCCGGTCAGCGGCAGGATGACCTCGCTCGGCAGCGGCGGGAACACGTTCTCCAGGGCGATGGCCGCACCCGCCCCGGGCCCGCCGAACGTCTCGACCAGACCGGCGGCCCAGCCGGCGATGCCCCCCTGCGGCTCCGAGGCCGCCGACAGCCGGTGGGCCGCCGCGGACAGGGTCAGGTGCATGCCTCCATGGTCGCGCAGCCCCCGCCTCAGGCCCCGTCGAGAACCACCGAGCGGCTCAGATGGCGCGGCAGATCGGGGTCGAGCCCCCGGGCGGCCGCGCGGGCGAGGGCAAGGCGCTGGACGCGTACGAGATCGGCCAGGGGGTCGAGGGAGCCGTCCACCCACCGGGCGCCCGTGGCGCGGACCTGCTCCGGCAGGCCCTCGGGAGCCTCGCCGAACATCCAGGTCGTGGTGTCGGTGGTGGAGATGCTGATGGGGCCGTGGCGGTACTCCATCGCGGGATACGACTCCGTCCAGGACAGCGACGCCTCCTTCATCTTCAGCGCCGCCTCGTGGGCCAGACCGATCGTCCACCCCCGGCCGAGGAAGGAGAACTGGGTGCTCCGCAGCAGTTCGTCGGGGAGCGGCTCGGCGAGGGCTGCCTCCGCGTCCGCGACGACCGCGTCGGAGTGCAGACCGAGGTGGGCCCGCAGCAGGGTGAGGGCGGTCGTGGCGAAGCGGGTCTGGACGACGGACCGTTCGTCGGCGAAGTCCAGGACGACGAGAGCGTCGGCCGCCGCCCTGACCGGGGTCCGCGGATCCGCCGTGACGGCCACCGTGCGCGTCGTGCCGCGCAACCGGTTCAACAGCTCCAGCACCTCGGTCGTGGTCCCCGAGCGGGTCAGCGCGACGACCCGGTCGTAGCCGCGCCCGAAGGGGAACTCGGAGGCGGCGAAGGCGTCCGACTCGCCCTGGCCCGAGGCCTCGCGGAGCCCGGCGTAGGCCTGTGCCATGTAGAAGGAGGTGCCGCAGCCGACGACCGCGACACGCTCGCCCGCGACGGGCAGGGCGGCGGCCTCGGGGCCCCCGGCCAGGGCGGCGGCGCGCCGCCAGCAGGCGGGCTGACTGGCTGTCTCGGTCTCGGCATACGACACGTCTGCACTCCACGGGAACGAGGTGGACCACGGGATGGGGGCTGAGCGGGGCCGAACACCCCGCGTGTAGAATTCTGCACGTTACATGCAGTTATCGAGCAAAAACAAGCAAGGTGCAGGTGGGGGGGGGAGGGCTCCCGGCGGGCCCTGTGCGACGCTTGCGGCGGTCCGGCCCCCGGCGACCGCGTTCCCGCGAAACGCGGTGCCCGCGCCGGACGGTGAGGAGACGCTCTTGTCCAGGGACGCCCGGTGGGACGCGCTGCTGGAACTGGTCGGCAAGCACGGCAGGGTGGACGTCGAGGAGGCGGCGACGGCGCTCGACGTCTCGGCCGCCACCATCCGCCGCGACCTGGACCAGCTGGCAGAACAGCACCTGCTCACCCGCACCAGGGGCGGCGCGGTCGCCCACGGCGTCTCCTACGAACTGGCCCTCCGCTACAAGACGGGCCGCCACGCGCCGGAGAAGCAGGCCATCGGCCGCGCGGTGTCCGGCCTCGTGGCCGTCGGCGAGGTCGTCGGCCTGACCGGCGGGACGACCGTGACCGAGGTGGCCAGGGCGCTGGCGGTACGCCCGGACATCGTGGGCGAGACGGCGGTGGCGGGCGGCCAGCCGACGCTGACCGTGGTGACCAACGCCCTCAACATCGCGAGCGAGCTGGCGATCCGCCCGCAGATCAAGATGGTCGTGACGGGCGGCGTCGCCAGGCCCCAGTCGTACGAGCTGACGGGCCCGCTCGCCGTCGGCGTGATGAACGAGATCACGCTCGACGTCGCCGTCCTCGGGGTGAACGCCATCGACATCGAGCGCGGCGCGTACGTCCACCACGAGGGCGAGGCCAGCGTCAACCGGCTGCTCGCGGAACGGGCCCAGCGGGTGGTGGTGGCGGCCGACTCGTCGAAGATCGGCAAGCGGGCCTTCGCGCGCGTCTGCGACCTGGGCCTCGTCGACGTCCTGGTCACCGACTCCCACATCGGGGCGGAGGCCAGGGACCGGTTCGGCGAGGCGGGGGTCCAGGTCATCACGGTCTGACGGGCCCGGCCGCCATGAACCGATGCCTGACGGGTATCGGATGCGACACGGACGCGGACTTCGCCGTGTCGCTGGTACGCCGAACGGGTGAGGGGCGAGAGGATTGCCCGATGAACAGTGAGTGCAGCCGGTGCCCATCCGACCGGCTCGACGACGGGGTGAACCGGTGAGCAGGTACGACAGGTATGACAGATACGACGCCACCGACGAGCAGTGGGAGGGGCTCGCCCAGGTCGTACCCCTGCGCGGCCGTGACGAGTGGCCGTCCCGGATCGACCACCGCACCGTCCCCGACGAGCGCGCCGCCGAACAGCGCCGCCTCGTCGTCCTGCGGGTGCAGGTCTTCGCGGACGCCCGGGAGGTCGCCGAGTACCTCGTCGCCCAGGTTCCGGTGCTGCTCGACCTGACGGCGGCGGAAACGGACGTGGCGAAGCGGATCCTCGACTTCAGCAGCGGTGTGGTCTTCGGTCTGGGCAGCGGTATGCACCGCGTCGACCGCAACGTCTTCCTGCTCGCACCGGTGGGCATGGAGGTCGAGGGGGTCACGCCCGCGGGCCTCGCCCAGTCGTAGCAAGCGGCACTGGGGGCGGCGGCCGGGGCGGCGGCAGCCGGTTCCGGACCGCCGACCTCGCCTCCGCCAGGAGCCCGCGATGTGCGGGAGCCGCGCGGGAGGCACTGTCGGTGGCCGGTGATAGACCTGGTGCTGTGACGGACATCGATGTGGCAGAACTCCAGCGTCGGCTGGCCGCGTTCGCGGCGGCGCGGGACTGGGGGCAGTACCACACCCCGAAGAACCTGGCGGCCGCGCTCAGCGTCGAGGCCTCCGAACTGCTGGAGGTCTTCCAGTGGCTGACGCCCGAACAGTCGGCCGGGATCATGGAAAACCCCGAATCCGCCCACCGGGTTGCCGACGAGGTGGCGGACGTGCTCGCCTATCTCCTGCAGTTCTGCGAGGTGTTGGGCATCGACCCGACGGCGGCACTGGTGGCCAAGTTGGAGCGGAACGAGAAGCGCTTCCCGCTGCCGAGCGCCGCCGAACCCCCCGATCGTCACTCTTCGGAGTGATCAAGTTATCCACATTCGACTTCGTGTCCACAGATTTCCGATTTCCTCTGGCCTTACGGTGCTGTCTACCTCACTGTGGGTAATGAATGAGGTGAGCGGGTTTTCGTACGGACGGGGGAGACAGATGGAAGCGGAGCGACTCATCGAGGCGGGCCGGCGGGCTCTGGCCGACAGCCGGGGCGCGCTGGACGTCATGGCGGAGGCCTGGCAGGCGCAGGCGCTCGCCCGGGCGGTCGGCAGTCGGCTGGCGCTGTGCGGGCCGATGGAATTACGGAGCGAGGCACGGGCGCTGGGGGAGATCGGCGCCGGATGCTCGGCGCTGGACCATCCGACGGTGATCTCCGGCGGCGCCAGGGCCGCCCAGTTGTCGGGGATCGGCGAGGTCCGGCCCGCCCTGGCCGGGCTCGCGCTGCTGCTCGGCGAGGCCGGGATCGCTCTGGTCGGGGTGGCCTGCGACACGGGGGAGGACGGGCTGTACTGGCAGTGCATCGAGGCCATGGACGCGGCGGACGAATCACTGGACCGCGTGCACGGGATGCTGAGACGCCTGGCGGAAAGGGAGCGGGAGCCGGAGCGGGCGAGGGAGCGCGACGGCCCGTACGGCATACGCGGCCCCGCACCGTCGGCCGCAGGGCCCTGAGCGGAGGCACGGGCTCTGAGGTGCTCCGAGGGGGTGGCGCCGGCCCCGATGAGGGAAGGCACGGGTTCCGGGGGAGGCAAGGGCCGGACGACGGCCTCGGGGGAGGCAGGATGGAGGCATGGATCTTCGCATCTTCACCGAGCCCCAGCAGGGGGCCGACTACGACACCTTGCTCACCGTCGCCAAGGCCACGGAGGACCTGGGCTTCGACGCCTTCTACCGCTCCGACCACTATCTCCGCATGGGCTCCGGCGACGGTCTGCCCGGACCGACGGACGCCTGGATCACCCTGGCCGGACTGGCGCGCGAGACCCGGCGGATCCGCCTCGGCACGCTGATGACCGCCGGCACGTTCCGGCTTCCGGGAGTGCTGGCCATCCAGGTGGCCCAGGTCGACCAGATGTCCGGCGGCCGGATCGAACTGGGCCTGGGCGCGGGCTGGTTCGAGGAGGAGCACAAGGCCTACGGCATCCCGTTCCCGAAGGAGAAGTTCGGCCGCCTGGAGGAGCAGCTCGCGATCGTCACCGGGCTGTGGGCGACGGAGGTCGGCAAGACCTTCAGCTACGACGGGACCTACTACCAGCTCACCGACTCGCCCGCGCTGCCCAAGCCCGCCCAGGCCAAGGTGCCCGTTTTGATCGGCGGCCACGGGGCGACGCGCACCCCCCGCCTCGCCGCGCAGTACGCGGACGAGTTCAACATCCCGTTCGCCTCGCTGGAGGACAGCGAGAAGCAGTTCGGCCGGGTCCGGGCCGCCGCGCAGGCGCACGGGCGCTCGCCGGACGACCTCGTGTACTCCAACGCGCTGATCGTCTGCACGGGCAAGGACGACGCCGAGGTCGCCCGGCGCGCGGCGGCCATCGGCCGGGATGTGGAGGAGCTCAAGGCGAACGGCCTGGCCGGATCGCCCGCCGAGGTGGTCGACAAGATCGGCCGCTACGGGGCGATCGGCTCGTCGAGGATCTACCTCCAGATCCTCGACCTGGACGACCTGGACCATCTGGAACTGATCTCCTCGCAGATCCAGTCCCAGCTGACCTGACCTGACCTGACCTGACTGAGGAGGCTGAGGTGGCCGCGAGCACGGGCAGTACGCTCGCCGACGCGCTGGACGCCGGACCCGTCCTGCTGGACGGCGGGCTTTCCAACCAGCTGGAGGCGCAGGGCTGCGATCTGTCCGACGCGCTGTGGTCGGCCCGGCTGCTGGCCGACGCGCCGGAACAGATCGAGGCCGCCCACCTCGCCTACCTCCGGGCCGGGGCGCGGGTGCTCATCACGGCCAGCTATCAGGCCACGTTCGAAGGGTTCGGGAGATACGGGCTCGACCGGTCCGGGACCGAGGCCCTGCTCGCCCGCAGCGTGCAGCTGGCCCGGGGCGCCGCCGACGCGGCGCGCCGGGCGGGCCCCGGGCGGGAGACCTGGGTCGCCGCGTCCGTCGGACCGTACGGGGCGATGCTCGCGGACGGCAGCGAGTACCGGGGGCGTTACGGGCTGAGCGTCGGTGAGCTGGAGCGTTTCCACCGCCCCCGCGTGGCGGCGCTCGCGGCGGCCGGGCCCGATGTCCTGGCGCTGGAGACCGTGCCGGACCTGGACGAGGCCGAGGCTCTGGTCCGGGTGGCCGAGGAGACCGGACTGCCGTACTGGCTCTCCTACAGCGTGGCCGGTGGCCGGACCCGGGCCGGCCAGCCGTTGGATGAGGCGTTCGCGGTGGCGGCCGGGCGGAAGTCCGTCATCGCGGTCGGGGTCAACTGCTGCGACCCGGACGAGGCGCATGAGGCGGTGGAGCTGGCGGCGGCGGTCACGGGCCGGCCCGCCGTGGTCTATCCGAACAGCGGCGAGGGCTGGGACGCCGGGGCGCGGGGGTGGACCGGGCGCTCCACCTTCGACCCGGGCAGGGTGCGGGCCTGGACGCGGGCCGGGGCCCGCCTCGTCGGGGGTTGCTGCCGGGTGGGTCCTGACCTCATGGCCGAGCTGGCCGGTCTTTTGGAGGAGCCGGGGGAGCCGGAGAAGCCGGTGCAGTAGACAAGCGGGCGAAAATGCCTGGTGGGGGCAAGGGGCGAGGATCATACTCGGACAGGTGTTCCTGACAATCGGTACGACCGGCACCCCTGAACGCCCCGCCACGGATCTGGGCTTCCTGCTGCACAAGCATCCCGACAAGGCGCAGACGTTCTCCACCTCGCACGGCACCGCGCACGTCTTCTATCCCGAAGCGTCCGCCGAGCGCTGCACGGCCGCACTCCTGCTGGAGGTGGATCCGGTGGCGCTGGTGCGGCGCGGCAAGGGCAAGGGCCGGGGAGGCGCGCCCGACGCGGCGCTCGCGCAGTATGTCAACGACCGTCCCTACGCGGCGTCCTCGCTGGTGTCGGTCGCCATCTCCGCCGTGTTCAAGTCCGCGCTCGGCGGTGTCTGCCGGGCCATGCCCGAGCGGGCCGAGAGCCCGCTGCCGCTGCGGATCGAGGTGCCCGCCCTGCCCGCCCGGGGCGGCGTCGAGCTGGTGCACAAGCTGTTCGCGCCGCTCGGCTGGGAGCGGGTCGAGGCCACGGCCGTGCCGCTGGACGAGGAGTTCCCCGCGTGGGGCGACTCGCGCTACGTACGGCTGTTGCTGGAGGGCGAGTTGCGGCTCGCCGACGCGCTGCGGCAGCTCTATGTCCTGCTGCCGGTGCTCGACGACGCCAAGCACTACTGGGTCGCGCCCGACGAGGTGGACAAGCTGCTGCGGGCCGGGGAGGGCTGGCTGGCCGACCACCCCGAGCGGCCGCTGATCACCCGGCGCTATCTGTCCCACCGCTGGGGGCTCACCCGCCAGGCCGACCAGGCCCTGGAGCTGGTCCGGCTCGCCGAGTCGGACGACCTCGACGTGGACAGCGTCGACAACGCGGTGGACGAGAGCACCGACACCGAGGAGAAGCCGGTCCCGCTCGCCGCGCAGCGGCGCACCGCGATCCTCGACGCGCTGCGCGCCGCCGGGGCGAGCCGGGTGCTCGACCTCGGCTGCGGGCAGGGCCAGTTGGTGCAGGCGCTCCTCAAGGACGTGCGGTTCACCGAGATCGTGGGCGTCGACGTCTCGATGCGTGCCCTCACCATCGCCTCGCGGCGGCTCAAGCTGGACCGGATGGGGGAGCGCCGGGCCGACCGGGTCACCCTGCGGCAGGGCTCGCTGACCTACACCGACAAGCGGCTCGCCGGATATGACGCCGCCGTGCTCAGCGAGGTCGTCGAGCACCTGGATCTGCCCCGGCTGCCCGCCCTGGAGTACGCGGTGTTCGGCGCGGCACGACCGGGGACCGTGCTCGTGACCACGCCGAACGTCGAGTACAACGTGCGCTGGGAGACCCTCCCGGCCGGACACGTCCGGCACGGCGACCACCGCTTCGAATGGACCCGCGCCGAATTCCGGGACTGGGCCGGGCAGGTGGCCGAACGGCACGGCTACACCGTCCGGTACGAGCCGGTCGGGCCGGACGACCCCGAGGTGGGGCCGCCGACCCAGATGGCCGTGTTCACCCGCACCACCGAGCAGACCGACAAGACCGAGCAGACCGAGAAGAAGAAGGAGGCGGAAGCCGCATGAACAGCGACCACAGCACCACCGGCGCGGAGGCCGCCGAGGCCGCCGAGGCCGTCGGCCGGGCCACCGCCGCCGCACCGAGCCCCGTGCGCACCCTGCCGGTGACCGACCTCTCCCTCGTCGTTCTCATCGGCGCCAGCGGATCGGGCAAGTCCACCTTCGCCCGCAAGCACTTCAAGCCGACCGAGGTCATCTCCTCGGACTTCTGCCGGGGCCTGGTCGCCGACGACGAGAACGACCAGAGCGCCAGTCGCGACGCCTTCGACGTCCTGCACTACATCGCGGGCAAGCGACTGGAGGCCGGGCGGCTCACCGTCATCGACGCCACCAGTGTCCAGTCCGAGAGCCGCAAGCAGCTCGTCCAGCTGGCCAGGAAGTACGACGTCCTGCCCATCGCCATCGTCCTGGACCTCCCCGAGGAGGTCTGCGCCGCCCGCAACGCGGCCCGCCCGGACCGCGCCTCCATGCCCCGCCACGTCATCCAGCGGCACCGCCGCGAGCTGCGGCGCTCGCTGCGCGGCCTGGAGCGCGAGGGCTTCCGCAAGGTGCACGTCCTGCGCACGGAGGAGGAGGCCGAGCGCGCCGAAGTGGTCCTGGAGCGCCGCTACAACGACCTGCGCCACCTCACCGGGCCGTTCGACATCATCGGGGACATCCACGGCTGCAGCTCCGAGCTGGAGACCCTGCTCGGCAAGCTCGGTTACACGGACGGTGCCCACCCCGAGGGGCGCACCGCCGTGTTCGTCGGCGACCTCGTCGACCGGGGCCCCGACAGCCCCGGAGTGCTGCGCCGCGTGATGTCCATGGTGGCGTCGGGCGACGCCCTGTGCGTCCCCGGCAACCACGAGAACAAGCTCGGCCGCTATCTCGCGGGCCGCAAGGTCCAGCTCACCCACGGGCTCGCCGAGACCGTCGAGCAGCTGGAGCGCGAGGACGCCGAGCACCCCGAGTTCCGGGGGCAGGTACGGGAGTTCATCGACTCCCTGGTCAGCCACTACGTCCTGGACGAGGGCAAGCTGGTGGTCTGTCACGCCGGGCTGCCCGAGAAGTACCACGGCCGCACCTCCGGCCGGGTCCGCTCGCACGCGCTGTACGGGGACACCACCGGCGAGACCGACGAGTTCGGCCTGCCCGTGCGCTACCCGTGGGCCGAGGAGTACCGGGGCCGCGCCACCGTGGTCTACGGCCACACCCCCGTCCCCACCACCTCCTGGATCAACAACACCATCTGCCTGGACACCGGCGCCGTCTTCGGCGGGAAGATGACCGCGCTGCGCTGGCCCGAGCGTGAACTCGTCGACGTACCCGCCGAGAAGGTCTGGTACGAGCCGGTCAAGCCGCTGGTGACCGAGGCGCCCGGAGGCAGGGAGGGCCGGCCGCTGGACATCGCCGACGTCCAGGGCCGCCGGGTCGTGGAGACCCGGCACATGGGGCGCGTCGCCGTGCGCGAGGAGAACGCAGCCGCCGCGCTCGAAGTCATGAGCCGGTTCGCCGTCGACCCGCAGCTCCTCGCCTACCTGCCGCCCACGATGGCCCCCACTGCCACCTCCCGCGAGGACGGCTTCCTGGAGCACCCGGCCGAGGCGTTCGCGCAGTACGCGGCGGACGGAGTCGAGCGGGTCGTGTGCGAGGAGAAGCACATGGGCTCCCGGGCCGTCGCCCTGGTCTGCAAGGACGCGGAGGCGGCCACCGCGCGGTTCGGCACGGCGGGCCCCACCGGCGCGCTGTACACCCGCACCGGCCGCCCCTTCCTGGACGACCCGGCCATGACCGAAGAGGTCCTGGCCCGGCTCCGCAGCGCCGTCACCGCCGCCGGACTCTGGGCGGAGTGGGACACCGACTGGGTGCTCCTGGACGCCGAGCTGATGCCGTGGTCGCTGAAGGCGGGTGGGCTGCTGCGCTCGCAGTACGCCGCCGTCGGCGCCGCGTCCGGCGCCGTCTTCCCGCCGGCCGTCGCCGCCCTGGAGCAGGCGGCCTCCCGGGGCGTGGAGGTGGCGGGCCTCGCCGGACACCAGCGGGCTCGCGCGCAGGACGCCGCCGCGTTCACCGAGGCGTACCGGCGCTACTGCTGGCCCACCGAGGGGCTGGAGGGGGTGCGCCTGGCCCCCTTCCAGATCCTCGCCGTCCAGGGCCGCTCCCTGGCCGCCGTCCCGCACGACGAGCAGCTCGCCTGGCTCGACCTGCTCGTGGAGCACGACCCGACCGGGCTGCTCCAGGTCACCCGCAGGCTCGTCGTCGACACCGGCGACGAAGCCTCGGTCCGCGCGGGTGTGGACTGGTGGCTGGAGATGACCGGGCGCGGCGGCGAGGGCATGGTCGTCAAGCCCCTCGGTGCCCTCGTCCGGGACGCCAAGGGCCGCCTCGTCCAGCCCGGCATCAAGGTGCGGGGCCGGGAGTATCTCCGCATCATCTACGGCCCCGAGTACACCCGCCCGGAGAATCTGGAGCGCCTGCGCTCCCGGTTCCTCGGCCACAAGCGCTCGCTCGCGCTGCGGGAGTACGCGCTCGGTCTGGAGGCGCTGGACCGGCTGGCGGAGGGCGAACCGCTGTGGCGGGTCCACGAGGCGGTGTTCGCCGTCCTGGCCCTGGAGTCGGAGCCGGTGGACCCCCGGCTCTGACGGCGGGCGATCCAACCGGTAGGCGATTCGCCGGGTGAACGGTGCTCCGCGCGGTGAGGATGAAGGCATGGGATTCCATGTCGACTCCGAAGCCGGGCGGCTGCGCCGCGTCATACTCCACCGCCCCGATCTGGAGCTGAAGCGGCTCACCCCCAGGAACAAGGACGCGCTCCTGTTCGACGACGTCCTGTGGGTGCGCCGCGCCCGGGAGGAGCACGACGGGTTCGCCGACGTCCTGCGCGACCGGGGGGTCGCCGTGCACCTCTTCGGGGATCTGCTGCGCGAGTCCCTCGATATCCCGGTCGCGCGGCGGCTCGTGCTCGACCGGGTCTTCGACGAGAAGGAGTACGGCCCGCTCGCCACCGAGCATCTGCGGGCCGCCTTCGAGCAGTTGTCCGCTGCCGAGCTGGCGGAGGCGCTGGTCGGCGGCATGACCAAGCGGGAGTTCCTGGAGCGGTACAGCGAACCGACCTCCGTCCGCTTCCACGTGATGGACCTGGACGACTTCCTCCTCGGTCCGCTCCCCAACCACCTCTTCACCCGGGACACCTCGGCCTGGATCTACGACGGGGTCTCCATCAACGCCATGCGCTGGCCCGCCCGGCAGCGCGAGACCGTCCACTTCGAGGCGATCTACCGCCACCACCCGCTCTTCACCGGACCGGAGGCGGGCGTCTTCCACCACTGGTCGGAGGGGCAGGACGACTACCCCTCCACCATCGAAGGCGGCGACGTCCTGGTCATCGGACAGGGCGCGGTCCTGATCGGGATGAGCGAGCGCACCACGCCGCAGGCGGTGGAGATGCTGGCCCGCGGGCTCTTCGACGCCGGTTCGGCGCGCACGATCGTGGCGCTCGACATGCCCAAGGCTCGCGCGTTCATGCACCTGGACACGGTGATGACGATGGTGGACGGCGACACGTTCACGCAGTACGCCGGTCTCGGCATGCTCCGCTCGTACACCATCGAGCCCGGCAGCGGCCCCCGCGAGCTGAAGGTCACCGACCATCCGCCCGAGCACATGCACCGCGCCATCGCCGCCGCCCTCGGCCTCGACGCGATCCGGGTGCTCACCGCCACCCAGGACGTGCACGCGGCCGAGCGCGAGCAGTGGGACGACGGCTGCAACGTGCTCGCGGTCGAGCCCGGCGTGGTCGTCGCGTACGAGCGGAACGCCACCACCAACACCTATCTGCGCAAGCAGGGCATCGAGGTGATCGAGATCCGGGGCAGCGAGCTGGGCCGGGGGCGGGGCGGGCCGCGCTGTATGAGCTGCCCGGTGGAGCGGGACCCCGTGGCATGAGCGGCCGGCGTAAGGCGACCCCATGGACCTGTATAGAGATGCGAGGCATCGTATAGACTTCCAGCCCTGCCGCGCGCAGTGCGCCGATCCCCGTCCGACCCAGGAGCAGTCATCATGGCCATAGACCTCACCGGCCGCCACTTCCTCAAGGAGCTGGACTTCACCTCCGAGGAGTTTCTCGGCCTGGTCGCGCTGGCCGCCGAGCTCAAGGCGGCCAAGAAGGCCGGGGCCGAGGTCCAGCGGCTGCGCGGGAAGAACATCGCGCTGATCTTCGAGAAGACCTCGACCCGGACGCGCTGCGCGTTCGAGGTCGCCGCCGCCGACCAGGGCGCCTTCACCACCTACCTCGACCCCGCGGGCTCCCAGATGGGCCACAAGGAGTCCGTGAAGGACACCGCCCGGGTGCTCGGTCGGATGTTCGACGGGATCGAGTACCGGGGCGACAGTCAGCAGGCCGTCGAGGAGCTGGCCGCGCACGGCGGCGTGCCGGTCTTCAACGGGCTCACCGACGACTGGCACCCCACCCAGATGCTCGCCGACGTCCTCACCATGACCGAGTGCCGCGAGGGGCCCCTCGCGGGGACGGCCTTCGCCTACCTCGGCGACGCCCGCTTCAACATGGGCAACTCCTACCTGATCACCGGCGCCCTGCTCGGCCTGGACGTCCGGATCGTCGCCCCCGAGGCGTACTGGCCGGACGAGACGGTCGTGGCGCAGGCCCGGAAGCTCGCCGAGGTCAGCGGCGCGAAGATCACCCTCACCGGCGATGTGGCCCAGGGCGTCGCGGGCGCCGACTTCGTCGCCACCGACGTCTGGGTCTCCATGGGGGAGCCCAAGGAGGTCTGGGCCGAGCGCATCGCCGCCCTCGGGCCCTACGCCGTGACGATGGACGTCCTGCGGGCCACCGGCAACCCGGACGTGAAGTTCCTGCACTGCCTGCCGGCCTTCCACGACCTCGGCACCCAGGTCGGCCGGGACATCCACGCCCGGTACGGGCTGACGGAGCTGGAGGTCAGCGACGAGGTCTTCGAGTCGCCGCACTCCGTCGTCTTCGACCAGGCGGAGAACCGGATGCACACGATCAAGGCCGTCCTGGTGGCGACGCTCGCCGGAAAGTAGCGCCCGCAAGGGCGCGCTCGGTACGGATACGGGGCAGGGGTTCGCATGCTCATGCGCCCGATTGGGTGAACATGCGTGCCGGTGGCTACGATGTCGGCTCTTGGTGGGGTTCGGACCCGGGGAGACCCCCGCAGGGTCGAACCCCATACCTGTGCCGCCGCACCCCGGCGCACGGGCCGTCCCCCCACTGCACCACCAGAGATGAGAACGTCCCGCATGAGCACCGGTCTGCCGCGATCCGGCACCCCGAAGCCCGCCGGCCCCCACCTGTCGGGCCTGCGCCGCAAGAGCCCCGAGCGGCTCATCGCCGAATCCGGCGGCGACCTGGAGGGCCACGGCCTCAAACGCACGATGGGCCTCTTCCAGCTCGTCTGCTTCGGGGTCGGCGCTATCGTCGGCACCGGCATCTTCGTCGGGCTCTCCGACAGCGTCGCCGAGGCCGGCCCCGCCGTCGTGATCTCCTTCGTCCTCGCGGCGATCACCTGCATCTTCACCGCCCTCTCCTTCGCGGAGCTGGGCAGCGCCATCCCGGTCTCCGGAAGCTCGTACTCCTTCGCGTACGCGGCGCTCGGCGAGCGCACCGCCTTCCTCGTCGGCTGGTGCCTGCTGCTGGAGTACGGCGTCTCGGTCTCCGCCGTCGCGGTGGGCTGGAGCCAGTACGTCAACGAGCTGCTGAACAGCATCTTCGGCTGGGAACTGCCCGCCGCCCTGTCCTCCGGGCCCGGTGACGGCGGTGTGGTCAACCTGCCCGCGGTCGTCGTGATCGCCATGGCCGCCACCCTGCTGGTGCGCGGCGTCCGCGAGAGCGCCACGGCCACCGCCGCCATGGCGGTCCTCAAGATCGGCATCCTGGTCGCGTTCTGCGCGGTGGCGTTCAGCGCGTTCCAGGACGACAACCTCATGCCGTTCGCCACCCACGGGCTGGGCGGGATCACCGCGGGCGCCTCGCTCGCGTTCTTCTCCTACATCGGCTTCGACGCCATCACCACCGCCGGCGAAGAGGTCAAGAACCCCCGCCGCAACATCCCGATCGCCATCCTGATCTGCATCGGCGTCGTCACCCTGCTCTACTGTGCCGTGGCTCTCTCCGCCATCGGCGCGATCGGCTCGGACGACGTGGCGAACAAGAGCGCCGCTCTCTCGATCGCCGTCAACGAGGTCACCGACTCCTCGGTGGGCGGTGGCATCATCGCCTTCGGCGCGGTCGTCGCCATCGCCTCGGTGGTGCTCGCCGTGATGTACGGGCAGACCCGCATCCTGATGTCGATGTCCCGCGACGGACTCATTCCGCGCGTCTTCGAACGGGTCTCTCCCACGACCCACACCCCGGTCGCCAACACCTGGATCGTCGCCTGCGTCTTCGCGGTCCCGGCCGCCTTCGTCTCGCTCGACGTCGTCGTGAACCTGACGACCATCGGCACGCTCGCCACGATGGTCGCCGTCAACGTCGCGGTGGTGGTGCTCCGCCGCCGCAACCCCGAGCTGAAGCGGTCCTTCCGGGTCCCGCTCTACCCGGTCAGCCCGCTGCTGGGCGTCGCCTTCTGCCTGTATCTGATGTACGGGACCGGCTGGACGACCTGGGTCCAGTTCGCGGTCTTCCTGGCCGTCGGCTCGCTCCTCTACGCCGGCTACGGCCGCAAGCGCTCCCGGCTGGTCAGCTCCCCGGCGACGGACCCGGCTGCGCCGGTATCGCCGGAAGCGTGAACCAGACGGCCTTGCCGTGCTCCGTGGTGCGGTGACCGCACGCGGAGCTGAGGGTCCGGATCAGCAGCAGGCCGCGGCCGTGCTCCTGCCAGGGATCGACCTCGAAGCCCGGCTGCGGCCGGGACAGGTCGCCCGGCGGGGCGGGGTCGCGGTCGTGCACCTCGACCTGGCAGCCGGTGGGCAGCAGCTCCACGACCAGCTCGATGGGCTCGCCGCCCAGGGTGTGCTCGACCGCGTTGGCCACCAGTTCGGCGGTCAGCAGTTCAGCGGTGTCGCTGTCGGCCGGGGCGTCGATGTCCGACAGGGCCGTACGGATGAGAGCCCGGGCGATCGGCACGGCCGCGGTGGAGTGCGGCAGGGCGATGCGCCAGGAAGCAGGGACGGGGACATCGGGCGGCACGGCAGGGTTTCCGTTCGGGAGCGGGTCTACCTGAAGCGGGAGGTCTCGGCCCTCGGGCAGGCATCTTCTCTGGTTCACGTCGTACTCGTGGCGAGACTTCCTGGTTTCAACCTTACGAACCGCTCCGGCCCAGCCATAGGGGCGGTCGACCGGAGCAAAGGGGACTTTCGCCACAACGGTCTCATGGATGCTGTATTGCGACCTCGTGACGGCAGTCACGCTTGAGTGATAACTTCGGAGGCGGAACGCGACCCGCGCACGGCCGGCACCAGCCCGATCGCTGAAGGGGACCCCTCCATGAGCCCGTTTCCCAGCTCGGCCCCGAGCACCGAGGAATGGCGTCATCTCCGGCTGACCCGGGACGACGGTGTGGCAACCGTCACATTCTCCCGCCCCGAAAAACTCAACGCGCTCACCTTCGGCGCCTACGCCGATCTGCGGGACCTTCTCGCCGAGCTCTCCCGGGAGCGCTCCGTCCGCGCCCTCGTCCTCGCCGGGGAGGGGCGCGGCTTCTGCTCCGGCGGCGACGTCGACGAGATCATCGGCGCCACCCTGGCCATGGACACCGCACAGCTCCTCGACTTCAACCGGATGACCGGACAGGTCGTCCGGGCCCTGCGGGAGTGCCCCTTCCCCGTCGTCGCCGCCGTTCACGGTGTCGCGGCGGGTGCCGGGGCCGTCCTGGCCCTCGCCGCCGACTTCCGGGTCGCCGATCCCTCGGCCCGCTTCGCCTTCCTCTTCACCCGGGTCGGCCTCTCCGGCGGCGACATGGGTGCGGCCTACCTGCTGCCCCGGGTCGTCGGCCTCGGCCACGCCACCCGCCTCCTGATGCTCGGCGACGCGGTCCGCGCCCCCGAGGCGGAGCGGATCGGCCTGATCAGCGAGCTGGCCGAGGAGGGGAAGGCCGACGAACGCGCCGCCGAGCTGGCCCGCCGCCTCGCCGACGGCCCTGCCCTCGCGCTCGCCCAGACCAAGGCCCTGCTCACCGCCGAGCTGGACATGCCGCTCGCCGCCTCCCTGGAGCTGGACGCCAACACCCAGGCCCTCCTGATGCACGGCGAGGACTACGCCGAGTTCCACGCCGCCTTCACCGAGAAGCGGCCCCCGAAGTGGCAGGGGCGGTAGCCGTGGCGGGCGGCGGACCGTCCGTGCGGCGCATCGCGGTCATCGGCGGCGGCCCCGGCGGGCTCTACGCCGCGTCCCTGCTCAAACGGCTCGACCCGGACCGCGAGGTCACCGTCTTCGAGCGCAACGCCCCCGACGACACCTTCGGCTTCGGCGTCGTCCTCTCCGACGAGACCCTCGGCGGCATCGAGCACGCCGACCCCGAGGTGTACCGCGCCATCAGCCGCGAGTTCGTCCGCTGGGACACCATCGACATCGCCCACCGCGGCCGCACCCACACCTCCGGCGGGCACGGCTTCGCCGCCCTCGGCCGCCGCCGGCTCCTGGAGATCCTGCACGAGCGCTGCGCCGGCCTCGGCGTCGACCTCCGCTTCCGCACCCCGGCCCCGCCCGCCGCCGAGCTGGCCGCCCACCACGACCTGGTCATCGCCGCCGACGGGGTGCACAGCGCCACCCGTGCGGCGCACGCCGACGCCTTCGGCCCGGGCATCACCGAACACCGCAACCGCTACATCTGGCTCGCCGCCGACTTCACGCTCGGCGCCTTCCGCTTCGAGATCGCCGAAACGCCCTACGGCGTCATGCAGTTGCACGGCTACCCCTACGCCGCCGATGCCTCCACCGTCATCGTCGAGATGAGCGAGGAGGTGTGGCGCGCCGCCGGACTCGACACCTGCGACGCGGCCGAATCCACCACCCGCTGCGCCAAGTTCTTCACCGAGGCCCTCGACGGCCGCCCCCTGCGCTCCAACCGGTCCTCCTGGCTCGCCTTCCGTACGGTCACCAACTCCCGCTGGTCCCAAGGCAACATCGTGCTCATCGGCGACGCGGCCCACACCGCCCACTTCTCCATCGGCTCCGGCACCAAGCTCGCCGTCGAGGACGCCCTTGCGCTAGCCGCCTGCATCGAGGAACAGCCCGACCTTCCGTCCGCGTTGACGGCGTACGAGGCCGAGCGCCGCCCGGTCGTCGCCTCGACGCAGCGCGCCGCCGCGGCCAGCCTGCGCTGGTTCGAGGAGCTGGCCCACTACGTCGACCAGCCGCCCCGGCGCTTCGCGTTCAACCTGCTCACCCGCAGCCGCCGGGTCACCCACGACAACCTCCGGCTGCGCGACGCCTCGTTCACCGCCGCCGTCGAGGAGGAGTTCGGCTGCCCGCCCGGCACCCCGCCGATGTTCACCCCGTTCCGGCTGCGCGGTCTGGAGCTGCGCAACCGCGTCGTCGTCTCACCCATGGACATGTACTCCGCCACCGACGGACTCCCCGGCGATTTCCACCTCGTCCACCTCGGGGCCCGCGCGCTCGGCGGCGCGGGGCTCACCATGACCGAGATGGTCTGCGTCAGCCCCGAGGGCCGCATCACCCCCGGCTGCACGGGCCTGTGGAGCGACGAACAGGCCCTGGCCTGGCGGCGGATCACCGACTTCGTCCACACTTCGGCCCCCGGCGCCGCCATCGGCGTCCAGCTCGGTCACTCCGGCCGCAAGGGCTCCACGAGACTGATGTGGGAGGGCATCGACCAGCCCCTGGACAGCGGTAACTGGCCCCTGACGGCCGCCTCCCCACTCCCGTACGCCCCGGGCGTCAGCCAGGTACCGGCCGAGTTGGACCGGGCCGGACTGGAGGCCGTACGCGAGCAGTTCGTGGCGGCCGCCCGGCGCGCCGCCGACTCCGGCTTCGACCTCCTCGAACTGCACTGCGCCCACGGCTATCTGCTCTCCGGCTTCCTCTCCCCGCTCACCAACCACCGCACCGACGCCTACGGTGGATCCCTGGCGGGCCGGCTCCGGTTCCCCCTCGACGTCTTCGACGCCGTGCGCGAAGTCTGGCCGCAGGAACGGCCGATGACCGTCCGGATCTCCGCCACCGACTGGGCCGAGGGCGGCACCGACGCCGAGGACGCCGTCACGATCGCCCGCGCCTTCGCCGGGCACGGGGCCGACGCCATCGACGTCTCCACCGGCCAGGTCGTGCCCGAGGAGCGCCCCGAGTACGGCCGCTCCTACCAGACCCCGTACGCCGACCGGATCCGCAACACCGTGGACGTCCCCGTCATCGCGGTCGGCGCGATCTCCTCCTGGGACGACGTCAACTCCCTGCTCCTGGCGGGCCGCGCCGACCTCTGCGCCCTGGCCCGCCCCCACCTGTACGACCCGCACTGGGCCCTCCACGCGGCGGCCGAACAGGGCTACACGGGGCCGGGTGCGCCCTGGCCCCTCCCGTACGGCGCGGGCAGCCGCACCCCGCCCACCGGCCGTACCGATGGACCGAAGCCCCGGCTCACGCTGGGGTGACCAGACACGTGTGACAGAGGCACGGCGTGGGGTGCGGCGCGCCGTGGCGGGTCTCGCGGTACGTGGCGGCGAGCCGCTCCAGCAGCGCGGCCGGCTCCTCGGTCTCCTCCCGGGTCTGCGGGCGCACCGCGATCGCGTCGGCCCGTCGCAGCACGGCCGGCGCGTACGCCAACTTCGCCCGGAAGGTGTGCAGGTGACGCGAACCCGTGTCGACGGTGATCCAACGGCCGGTGCGGGCCCGCCCGATGGTGGTCACCTGCTCGTGCCCCATCCCGCACACGGAGAGCGAGCTTCCCGGCGTCCGGCGGCGGTGATGCCGTAAGACTTTCGTCATCCGGGAGAGATCGCCGCGGGTGGGGTCGGTCGGATTGGATGGTGGTCCGGAGCCGGTGTATCAGGTCGGCCGACGTAGCGGAGGAACCGAAATGGGACGGGTGCGCGGAACTCTGACGCGGCCGGTGGTGGCGGGAGCCCTGGCGGTGGCCGTGGTGCTGGTGGGCGTGGGGCTCTACTGGTTCAAGCCGTGGACGCTCTGGCAGGACGACACCGTTCAGGAAGCCCTGCCCGAGGTGACGGCCGCGGAGTCCGCTGACACCTCCGCAGGCCGGTCGGCGACGCCGGAGAAGGCTCCCGGCCCCGAGCGGACCGCGCCGGTGACCGTGGCCTCCGGTGATCTGATCAGCCACGAGCACGCCACGTCCGGCACGGTGAAGCTGCTGCGGCTCGCCGACGGTTCGCACATCGTGAGGCTGGAGGATCTCGACACCAGCAACGGCCCGGATCTCAGGGTCTGGCTGACCGATGCACCCGTGAAGGAGGGCCGGGCCGGGTGGTTCGTCTTCGACGACGGGCTCCATGAAAGCCTCGGCAAGCTGAAGGGAAACAAGGGATCCCACAACTACCGGCTGCCCGCCGGCCTCGACCCGGCGGACTTCACCAGCGTCAGCATTTGGTGCGACCGGTTCGACGTCTCCTTCGGCGCTGCCGAGCTGGGCCGCGTCTGACAGCCGACGCGCTCGTCCGTTCCTTGCGCAGGCTGCCTCGCCCTCACTCCCGTACGAACCGCTCCCCGGCGTCCCGCAGCCGCTCGTGCAACCGGCCGAACACCTCCGCGGACCGGCCGCCCGGCCAGTCCGCGGGCAGCAGCTCCGCCGGCAGGCCCGGGTCCGCGTACGGGAGTTGCCGCCAGGAGTCCAGCGCCAGCAGGTAGTCCCGGTAGGCGGTCTGCGGGCGGGGTACGCCGTCGGCCCCGGACGCCTCCCAGTCCCGCAGCACCGGCTCGTGCAGCTCCAGGAAGTCGTGGTGCAGGCGCGCCACCGTGTCCAGGTCCCACCAGCGGGCGACCGCCTCGCGGGTGGCGGCGAAGCCGAGGTGCTCACCCCGGAACAGGTCGACGTACGGGTCGAGTTCGAGCCGTTCCAGGGTGTGCCGGGTCTCTTCGTACAGCCCGCCCGGCGCGATCCACACCCCGGGCGCGGCCGTGCCGAAGCCCAGCCGGGCCAGCCGGGAGCGCAGCACATGGCGCTTGCTGCGCTCCGCCTCCGGCACGGAGAACACCGCGAGCACCCAGCCGTCGGCGAGGCTCGGCGCGGGGTGCCGGTAGATCCGCCGGTCCCCGTCGTCCAGCAGCTGCCGGGCGTCCGGCGACAGCGCGTACCCCGCGGAGCCGTCCCCGGCCCGGGCGGCCACCAGCAGACCGCGCCGTTTCAGCCGCGAGACGCACGAGCGTACCGAGGGGGCGTCGACGCCCACGGCGTGCAGCAGGCGGATCAGCTCGGACACGGCGAACGGCGCACCGTCCGCCGGACGGCCGTAAGCGCCGTAGAGCGTGATGATCAGGGAGCGGGGGGTGCGCAACTCGGCCACGTGATCACTCTAGGCTCTGTCCTTCCGGAGGTCTTCCCGGAGCAGGAACCGCTGGAGCTTGCCGGTCGCGGTGCGCGGCAGGGACTCCTCGAACACGAAGACGCGCGGGCACTTGTGCGGGGCGAGGTTGGCCTTCATATGGGCGCGCAGCGAGTCCGCCGTCTGCTCCGACCCCTCGGTCAGCACCACGTGCGCCACCACGATCTCGCCGCGCAGCTCGTCCGCCCGGCCCACCACGGCCGCCTCCGCGACCTCCGGGTGGCGCAGCAGTGCGTCCTCCACCTCGGGGCCCGCGATGTTGTACCCGGAGGAGATGATCATGTCGTCGGCGCGGGCCACGTAACGGAAGTAGCCGTCGGGTTCGCGGACGAAGGTGTCGCCGGTGAGATTCCAGCCGTGCCGGACGTACTCCGTCTGGCGGGGGTCGGCGAGATAGCGGCAGCCGACCGGGCCGCGTACGGCGAGCAGCCCCGGCTCGCCGTCCGGCAGCTCCTCGCCGTGCTCGTCCACCACCCGGGCCCGCCAGCCCGGCACGGGCACCCCCGTCATCCCCGGCCGGATCGCGTCGTCGGCGGCCGAGATGAAGATGTGCAGCAGTTCGGTGGCCCCGATGCCGTTGATGATGCGCAGCCCCGTGGCCTCGTACCAGGCCCGCCAGGTCGCCTCCGGCAGGTTCTCCCCGGCCGACACGCAGCGCCGCAGCGCCGACAGGTCATGACCGTTCAGCTGGCCGAGCATCGTGCGGTAGGCCGTCGGCGCCGTGAACAGCACCGATACCCGGTGGCGGACCAGCGCGGGCAGCAGATGCTGCGGACCGGCCTGTTCCAGCAGCAGCGTCGAGGCCCCGGCCCGCAGCGGGAAGACCAGCAGCCCGCCCAGGCCGAACGTGAAGCCCAGCGGCGGACTGCCCGCGAACACGTCGTCGGCCGAGGGGCGCAGCACATGGCGGGAGAAGGTGTCGGCGATGGCCAGGAGGTCCCGGTGCAGATGCATACAGCCCTTGGGGCGCCCGGTGGTCCCCGAGGTGAACGCGATGAGCGCGACCTCGTCGGCGGCCGTGTCCACCGCCCGGTACGGACCGCTCCTGCCCTCCGCCAGCCGGGTGAGGTCGTCGGGTCCGTCCCCGCCGAACAGGGTGATCCGCAGCCCGTCCACGTCCGCCTTCGCCAGATCCTCCGCGGACCGGGCGTCGCACAGCGCGTGGCCGATGCGCGCCAGCGAGCAGATGGTGGCCAGCTCCGTGGCGCGCGCCTGCGCCAGTACGGTGACGGCGATCGCGCCCGCCTTCATGACGGCGAGCCAGCAGGCGGCCAGCCAGGGCGTGGTGGGCCCGCGCAGCAGCACCCGGTTGCCCGGCACCACGCCCAGGACCTCCGTCAGCACGTGCGCGATGCGGTCCACGGTCTCCCGCAGCTCGCCGTAGCTCCAGACGCTCCCGTCGCCGGAGCGCAGCGCGGGACGGTCGGCGCCGAGCTCCTCGACCGTGCGGTCCAGCAGCTCGTGCCCGCAGTTCAGCCGGTCGGGGTAGCGCGGCGCCGGATCGTCCAGGAGGAGTTCCGGCCACTGCTCCGGCGGTGGGAGATGGTCGCGCGCGAAGGTGTCGGTATGGGCGCCGGTGGCGCGCCCGGTCGGCTCGTGAGGCGCGCCGGGGACGCGTACGGACGCGTCGGCGGCGGCTGTGGGCGTGTTCGGCGAGGAATTCGGCTCCATGAAGGATCGCCCCCTTGTCGCCTCTGGAGCGTATCGTTTGGGTGACGGTAGTCAACGGTCCGCGATAAGCCATGGCGTGCGATGCGATGCGACGAGATGCCACCCGACGCGACGGGGCACGCGACACGACGCGACAAGAGAGGCGCCGCCATGACGGCATTCTCCCTCGAACCGGAACAAACCGCCTGGTGCGAGGAGCTCCGTACGCTCGCCGTACAGGAACTGCGCCCGCTGGCGGAGAAGGGGGAGCCCGGGCGGGTCAACCGCCCCCTCCTGGCCGCACTCGGCGAGCTGGGCCTCCTCGGCCGGATGCTGGGGTCCGGCGCGCTGGACCTGTGCCTGCTGCGGGAGTCGCTGGCCCGGGGCTGCACCGAGGCCGAGACCGCGCTCGCCCTCCAGGGCCTCGGCACCACCCCGATCGTCCAGGCGGGCACCCCCGCCCACCGCGAACGATGGCTCCCCGAGGTCCGGGCCGGGCAGGCCGTCGCCGCGTTCGCGCTGAGCGAGCCGGGGGCGGGCTCCGACGCGGCGGCCCTGAGCCTGACCGCCGAGCACACCCCTGCGGGCTGGGCGCTGAACGGCGAGAAGTGCTGGATCTCCAACGCCCCCGAAGCCGACTTCGCCGTGGTCTTCGCCCGCACCACCCCCGGCGCGGGATCCCGGGGCATCACCGCGTTCCTGGTCCCCGCCGACCGGCCCGGGCTCACCGGCTCCGCCCTCGACATGCTCTCCCCGCACCCCATCGGCACCCTGGAGTTCGACGGCGTACCGGTCACCGCCGACGACGTCCTCGGCGAACCCGACCGGGGCTTCCGGGTCGCCATGAACACCCTCAACCTCTTCCGCCCCAGCGTCGGGGCCTTCGCCGTCGGGATGGCTCGCGCCGCCCTCGACGCGACGCTCGACCACACCGCCCACCGGACCGCGTTCGGCGGCCCACTGAGCGACCTCCAGGCCGTCTCGCACCAGGTCGCCGAGATGGCCACCCGCACCGAGGCCGCCCGCCTGCTGGTGTACGCGGCGGCAGCGGCGTACGACGCGGGGGAGAGCGGGGTACCGCGCCGCGCGGCGATGGCCAAGCTGTACGCCACCGAGACCGCGCAGTACGTCGTCGACGCCGCCGTCCAGCTGCACGGCGCCCGCGCCCTGCGCCGGGGCCATCTGCTCGAACACCTCTACCGCGAGGTCCGCGCGCCGCGCATCTACGAGGGCGCGAGCGAGGTGCAGCGCACCATCATCGCCAAGGAGCTGTACGCGAACGCCGCCCAGCTCCCCGACCCGCACGAGCCCCCGACCGAGGAGCCGCCCGCATGAGTCCGTCGCACCGGATCAACCCGGCCGAACTCTCCCCGCCCACCGGCTTCAGCCACGCGGTCGTCGCCACCGGCGGGCACCTGGTCTTCCTCGCCGGGCAGACCGCGCTCGACCCGGAGGGGAAGGTCGTCGGGGCCACCCTGCCCGAGCAGTTCGCGCTCGCGCTCGGCAATCTGCTCACCGCCCTCCACGCGGCCGGCGGCGCCCCCGCCGACCTCGCCCGGGTCACCGTCTACGCCACCGACGTCGACGACTACCGCTCCCACTCCGCCGAGCTGGGCCGGATCTGGCGCAGGCTCGCGGGACGCGACTACCCGGCGATGGCCGTCATCGGGGTCGCCCGGCTCTGGGACGAACAGGCGATGGTCGAGATCGACGGGGTCGCGGTCCTCCCGTGAGACCCCGGCCCCCGAGTAGCGGCGCCGGGGCGCCGGGGCGAGGCTGAAGGGGTCAGGATGCCGAACCGACCCGGGAGAGTCAGCGGTGACCAGCCGGCCGCCCCCGCGCCCCGCCGCCAAGTCCTACGACGGCGAGGGCATCGTCGTCGGCTTCGACGCGCACCGCTGCCTGCACGCCGCCGAGTGCGTGCGCGGGCTCCCCACCGTCTTCGACGTCGGCCGCCGGCCGTGGGTCCAGCCCGACAACGCCTCCGCCGACGAGGTCGCCGAGGTCATCCACCGCTGCCCGAGCGGCGCCCTCCAGTACCACCGCACCGACGGCATGCCCGACGAGGTCCCCGACGTCCCCACCCATGTGTCGCTCCACGCCGACGGCGTGCTGCACCTGCGCGGGGACCTGGAGGTCGCCACCCCGTACGGGCCCCGCCACGAGACCAGGGCGATGCTCTGCGGCTGCGGCGCCACCGCCGACACGCCCTACTGCGACCACAGCGGACCCTGCGCCGGACACGGCTGAGACAGCCGGGCCCCGAGGGGCGGAACGCAGCGGGCCGGGCCGCGCGCGGCGCGCCGGACGGGTGAATCGCCCCGAGAGATATATCTGTATTTAGTGCCCTTTATTCCGGACGCCCCGCCACCCGACCCGGACACCCCGCTGTGATCGCGCTCATCGTCGCCCACTTCGCGCTGGCGGCCTGCGCGGGCCCGCTGGTGCACCGGCTCGGCCGGCGGGCCTTCGTCGTGCTGGCGCTGCCTCCGGTGGCCGCCACCGTCTGGGCCTTCACCCGCTGGAACACCGCCGCGTCCGGCGGCGCGGACACCTGGACCTGGGAGTGGATCCCGGACTACGGGGTCACCCTCGATCTGCGGCTGGACGCGCTGGCGGAGCTGATGGTGCTGCTCGCCGCCGGGGTCGGGGCGCTCGTCCTGCTCTACTGCGCCTCCTACTTCACCGACGACACCCCGCAACTGGGCCGGTTCGCGGGGAACCTCCTCGCCTTCGCGGGGGCGATGCTCGCCCTCGTCCTCGCCGACGACCTGATCACGCTCTATGTGTTCTGGGAGCTGACCACGGTCTTCTCCTACCTGCTCATCGGCCACGGCAGCGAACACCGGCACAGCCGCCGCTCCGCCCTCCAGGCGCTCGTCGTCACCACGTTCGGCGGCCTCGCCATGCTCGTCGGCTTCCTGATCCTCGGTCAGGCCGCGGGCACCTACCGGATCTCCGCGATCGTCGCCGATCCGCCCGAGACGACCCTCGCCGTGTCCGTCGCCGTCGTCCTCGTGCTGTGCGGGGCCCTGTCGAAGTCCGCGATCTGGCCGTTCTCCATGTGGCTGCCGAACGCCATGGCCGCGCCGACCCCCGTCAGCGCCTATCTGCACGCCGCAGCGATGGTCAAGGCCGGCGTCTACCTGGTCGCCCGGCTCGCCCCCGCCTTCGCGGACGTCCCCGTCTGGAAACCTGTCGTCCTCGTCCTCGGCGGCGCGACCATGCTGCTCGGCGGCTGGCGGGCGCTGCGCCTGAACGACCTCAAGCTCGTCCTCGCCTACGGGACCGTCAGCCAGCTCGGCTTCCTCACCCTGCTCGCCGGGACCGGCAACCACGACGCCGCGCTGGCCGCCTTCGCCATGATCCTCGCCCACGCCCTCTTCAAAGCCCCGCTGTTCCTCGTCACCGGCATCGTCGACCATGCGGCCGGCACCCGTGACCTGCGGAAACTCTCCGGGGTCGGGCGTTCGCTGCCGTATGTCGCCGGGGTCGCGGCGCTGTCCGCCGCCTCCATGGCCGCCCTGCCGCCCCTGCTCGGCTTCGCCGCGAAGGAAGCCGCCTTCGCGGCGCTGCTCCACGGACCCACCGCAGACCGATGGGCGCTGGTCGCCGTCGTCGCGGGCTCCGCGCTGACGACCGCGTACACCCTGCGGTTCTTCTGGGGCGCGTTCCTCCGCAAGCCCGGCGTCCCCGACACCCCCGTCCACCGGGTGGGCCCGGCCTTCCTCGCCCCGCCCGCGCTGCTCGCCGCGCTCGGCCTGGTCCTCGGCCCGGCCGTCAGCTGGACCGACCGGCTGCCGAACGCGTACGCCGACCTGTTCCCGGCCGAGCCGGACCCGTACCACCTCGCCCTCTGGCACGGATTCGGCCTCGCGCTGCTCCTGTCGGCCGTCGCCTGGGCGGCGGGCGCCGTGCTCTTCCTCGGCCGCACCCAGGTCACCCGGCTCTCCCGGCGGATCGCCTGGCCCACCGCCGACAGCGTCTTCGGCCATCTCCTGCTCGGGCAGGAACGTCTCGCCCTCCAGGTCACCGGCTTCATCCAGCGCGGTTCCCTCTCCGTCTACCTCGCCACCACGCTGCTGGTCATGCTCGGCGGACAGCTCGCCGTCCTCGTGGTCGACACCCCCTGGGACGGAGCCGTACGCCCCCGGCTCTGGGACAACCCGCTCCAGGGCGCCGTCGCCGCCCTGACCTGCGCCGCCGCCCTGCTCTGCCTGACGGTCCGGCGGCGTATGAAGGGCGTCGTCCTGGCAGGCCTCACCGGCTACGGCACCGCGCTGCTCTTCGTCGTCCAGGGGGCGCCCGACCTGGCGCTCACCCAGTTCTGCATGGAGACCGTCGCGATGATCGTCTTCGTGCTGGTGCTGCGCCGGATGCCCGTCCACTTCCAGGAGACCGTGAGCACCTGGCGGCGGGCCACCCGCATCCCCGTGGCACTCGCGGCGGCCGCGACGGTCGGCGTCGGGATGTGGGTCGCCGCCGCCGCGCGCACCGCCGAACCGGCCGGCACCGCCATGGTCCAGGAAGTCGCCGACCACGGGCTCAAGGACGTCGTGGCGACCATCCTCGTCGACCTGCGCGCCTGGGACACGATGGGGGAGTCCGCCGTGCTCGCCGCCGCCGCGATCGGCGTCACCAGCCTCATCTACCTGCATCGCCGCAGCGAGGGCTCCATGGCCCAGGAGGAGTTGCAGGGCCGCACCGCCTGGTCCCTCTCCGCCCACCACTCCTCCCGGCTGCCGCAGGGCGACGACGCCGCCCCCGAACGCAGCTGGCTGGCCGCCGGGGCCACCCTCGCCCCCGAGCACCGCTCGATCGTCTTCGAAGTGGTGGCCCGGCTGCTGTTCCACCCGATTCTGGTGCTCTCGGTCTACCTGCTGTTCTGCGCCGAGTCCCTGCCCGGCGGCGGATTCGTCGCCGGGCTCGTCGCCGGGGTCGCCCTGATCACCCGCTACCTGGCGGGCGGCCGCTTCGAACTCGCCGAGGCCGCCCCCCTGCAGCCCGGTCTCTTCACCGGACTCGGACTGTTCATCTCCACCGGGGTGGGCCTCCTCGGACTCGGCGAGGGAACCGTCCTGCACGCCTTCACGTACTACGGACACCTGCCGGTCTTCGGCAAGTACCACCTGAGCACCTCGGTCCTCTTCGACTTCGGCGTCTACCTGCTGGTCCTCGGCGTCGTCCTGGACATCGTGCGGGCCCTCGGCGCCAAGGTCGACCGGCAGATCGAACGGGCCGCGGGCGTCCTCACCCCCGACGGGGGACCCGAGGCGGGAGGGCCCCTGCGATGATCGTCAGCGCCTCGCTCATCGCCACCGCCGTCGTCCTCTGCGCCGTCGGCGGCATCCTCATGCTCACCCGCCCGCTGACCCGCATCCTGCTCGGCGCCGTCATCCTCAGCAACGGCATCAACCTGCTGGTGCTCTCCTCGACCGGCCGGGCGGGCGCCGCACCCCTGCTGTACGGGGTGTCCCTGAGCCGGGTCACCGACCCGCTGCCCCAGGCCATCGCGCTCACCGCCATCGTCATCACCCTGGCCACCACCGCGTTCCTGCTGGCCATGGCCTACCGCAGCCACCAGATCACCGGCACCGACGAGGTCCACGACGACCTGGAGGACCGGCGCATCGTGCTGCGCGCCGAAGTCCTCGGGGAACGCGCCCAGTTGCGCGAGCAGTTCCGCTCGGGAGCCGAACCCACCGCCGAGGAGCGCGAACGCTACCGCGAGGAGCGCCGCCGGCTCCGCGACCGCCTCCGCGCCGACCGGGCCCGCCAGGCCCGGGGCCGCGACGCCTCCGGCAACCTCTGGAACGACGTGCTGGGCGCGGACCCGGAGGACTACACCCGCGACGGTGACGCCAAGGCGGACGACCGCTACCCCCGTGACCGAGGAGCCGACGGATGAACGCGCTCGTCCCGCTGCCGGTGCTGCTGCCCCTGTGCGCCACCGGGCTCAGCCTCGCCTTCGGCACCCGGCTGGGGCGCTTCCAGCGCTTCATCAGCGTCGCCGTGCTCACCGCCGTCACCGCGCTCTCGGTGATCCTCATGGTCGCCGCCGACCGGCAGGGACCGCTCTCCGTCCACCTCGGCGACTTCGCCCCGCCGCTCGGCATCACCCTGGTCGCCGACCGGCTCTCCGGGCTGATGCTCACCGTCTCCTCGGCCGTCACGCTCTGCGTGCTCGTCTACTCCCTCGGCCAGGGCATGACCGACCGGGACAAGGAGACCCCGCTGGCCGTCTTCCACCCCGCCTATCTGATCCTCGTCGCCGGGGTCTCCTGCACCTTCCTCGCGGGCGACCTCGTCAACCTCTACGTCGGCTTCGAGATCATGCTGGTCGCCAGCTTCGTCCTGCTCACCCTCGGCGGCACCGGACCCCGCATGCGGGCGGGCTCCACCTACGTGATCATCTCGCTGTTCTCCTCGATGCTCTTCCTCACCGCCATCGCCATGACCTACGCGGCCACCGGCACCGCGAACTTCGCCCAGCTCGCCGTCCGGCTGGCCGAACTCCCCATCGGCGTACAGACCCTGATCCAGGTGCTGCTGCTCACCGTCTTCGCCATCAAGGCCGCCGTCTTCCCGCTCGCCGCCTGGCTTCCCGACTCCTACCCCACCGCCCCGGCCCCCGTGACCGCGGTCTTCGCCGGACTGCTCACCAAGGTCGGCGTCTACTGCATGCTGCGCACCGAGACCCTGCTCTTCCCCGGCAACCGCATCGGCGACCTCCTGATGGCCATCGCCCTGGCGTCCATGGTCATCGGCATCCTCGGCGCGGTCGCCCAGACCGACCTCAAGCGACTGCTCTCCTTCACCCTGATCAGCCACATCGGCTACATGGTCTTCGGGATCGGCCTCGCCACCCGCGAGGCGTACGGCGGGGCCATCGTGTACGTCGCCCACCACATCACCGTCCAGACGACGCTGTTCCTCGTCGCCGGGCTCATCGAACGCCGCGGCGGCACCACGGAGCTGACCCGGCTCGGCGGCATGGCCAGGGCCGCGCCGATGCTCGCCGTCCTGTTCTTCGTCCCCGCGATGAACCTCGCCGGGATCCCCCCGCTCTCCGGCTTCATCGGCAAGCTCGGGCTGATGCGCGCGGGCGTCGCCGACGGCGGCGGCTGGGCCTGGGTCCTGGTCGCCGGCTCGGCGGCCACCAGCCTCCTCACGCTGTACGTGGTCGCCAAGGTCTGGAACCTCGCCTTCTGGCGGGCCGCCCCGCCCGACCAGGCCGCCACCGGCACCGTCCTGGAGTCCGGCGACGACAGCGACGACGACAGCGACCCCGGCCCGGACGGGGTGTTCGGCACCGGCGACGAGGGCATCGGGACCACGGCCCCGCCCGCCGGCCAGGCCGTCGCCGCGACCCTGCACGGACGGGCGGTCACCACCACCAGCCGACTGCCCCACCCCATGGTCGCGGCCACCGCCGCCACCATCGCGATCGGCCTCGCCTTCACCGTGTTCGCCGACCCGCTCACCACCTACACCGACCGCACGGCCGCCGAACTCCTTCAGCGGGCCCCCTACATCCAGGAGGTGCTGGGCCGGTGAAACGCGTTCTGGGCTTCTCCTTCCGCAACGCCGATCTGCCACCCCTGAGCTTCGAGTTCGGCACCCGGCGGCGGGTGCTCGACCTGCCGCTGATCGCCTGGCTCACCGTCATCTGGGTGCTGCTCTGGTCCACCCTCACCTGGGCCAACGTCCTGACCGGCCTGGTCGTCTCGGTCGGCGTCTGCCTCGCCTTCCCGCTGCCCCGGGTCGACCTCGGACTGCGGCTCCACGCCTGGGGCATCCTGCGCCTGGCCGGCTACCTCTTCTACGACATGTACACCTCGGCCGTGAAGGTCACCCGCCAGACCCTGTTCGGCCTGCCGCACCGGGCCGCCGTCATCGGCGTCCCGCTGCGCTGCCGCAGCGACCTGATGCTCGCCGCCACCGCCGTCGCCGTCTCCAACGTCCCCGGCGGCTCCATCATCGAGGTGCGCCGGGCCACCGCCACCGTCTTCGTCCACGTCCTGGACGCCGACCGGCCCGAGGAGCTGGAAGCCGCCCGCCGTCAGGTGTGGCGCGTGGAAGAACTGACCGTCCGGGCCTTCGGCACCCCCGACGAGATCGCCCGGGTCGCCGAACCCCCGCCACCGCCCCAGCTCGCCACCGGGAGGCCCGCACCGTGACCGCACCCGAACGAGTCGACCAGGCTCTGCTGACCTGCGCCGTCGTTCTCGTCCTCATCGCCGGGGGACTGCTGCTGGCCCGGATCTGGAAAGGTCCCTCCATGCTGGACCGGGCGATCTCGCTGGACGTCTGCGCCGCCCTGATCATCGCCGGGCTCGCCGCCAAGTCCGCCTTCGCCCGGGACCCGTTCTACTTCCCGATCATGCTGGTGCTGGCGTTCCTCGGCTTCACCGGCTCGGTGGGCATCGCCCGCTTCATCGCCGTACGCGACCGGCCCCGCACGCCGGACGACTCCCCTCCGCACTCCGACGACGCCCAGGAGGGCCCGCGATGAGCCTCTGGCTCCAGATCGTCGACACGGCCGGCGCCGTCCTGCTCCTGATCGGCGCCGCGACCTGTCTGCTCGGAGTGATCGGCATGCTCCGGCTGCCCGACGTCCTCTCCCGCAGCCATGCCGCCACCAAACCGCAGACCCTCGGCATGATCCTGGTGCTGGCCGGGGTGGCGCTGCGGCTGCGCGGCGGCATGGAACTCGCCACCCTCGCCCTCATCGCCTTCTTCCAGATGCTCACCGGACCGGTCGCCTCGCATCTGGTGGCCCGCTCCGCCTACCGCACCGGACAGGTCGACCACAGCGAGCTGCTCTTCGACGAGCTCGACGAACAGCTCACCGACGGGAAGTGACCGTGGCGCGAAGCGCGTTCACGCCGCCGGTACGCGGTCCAGGAATCCGCTCACCGAGCTGATCCGGCCGTCCTCGGCCAGCCGGGCCACGTCGAACCCGGCCACCGGGGCGGAACCGTCCGCCGAGGAGACCAGCTCCCAGGAAAACCGGACCAGGTCGTGGTGCCCGTCCGGCGTGCCGGTCAGCGTGAAGCGAAAGCCCGGGAACTGCTCGTGCACGCCGCCGATCAGGGCCGCGAGCCCCTCGTGCCCGCGCACGTCGGCCAGCGGGTCGGTATAGCCGGCGTCGGCGGTGAACGCGGCGGCCACCGCCTTCACCCGCTCCTCGGCCCCGGTGGTGTTCCAGGCGGCGAAGTAGCGCTGAACAGTCTCGTCGTACGCGGTCATGACGGGTCCTCTCCGTGGTGCCCCGGTGGTCCGGGGCGGTGCACCCACCGTGGCCCCGGTGTCCCGGTGGCGTCGATTACCCCGGAGGTAAGGGGATCCAAAGACCCCACAGGTCCGGTGTCCGCGTGCCATGATGCGGGCACTGCCGGACGCTGGGGGGCGTAGTGGGAAGCACGGGCACCGTGCTGCGCGAATTGCGCGGCGCACAGAAGAGCGCCAAAGGCGTCTCGCTCTACTCGCGGTACGTGAACCGGCCCGCCGGCCGCGTTCTCGCGGCGGGAGCCTACCGGGCAGGGTTGACGCCCAATCAAGTAACGCTGATCAGTGGGCTGTTCACCTATGGCGCACTGGCGTCGGTCGCGCTCGTCGAGCCGTCCTGGGCGCTCGCCGTCCTCGTCTACGCGGCCCTCGCGGTCGGTTTCGCCTTCGACTCGGCCGACGGGCAGCTCGCCCGCCTCACCGGCCGGGGCGGGCCCGACGGGGAATGGCTGGACCATGTCGTGGACTGCGGGAAGCTGCTGCTCGTCCACACCGCGGTGCTGATCTCCTTCTACCGCTTCGGTGGACTGCCATCGGACACCTGGCTGCTGCTGCCGCTGGGCTTCCAGCTGGCCGCCGTGGTCACCTTCTGCGCCGGCCTGCTGCGCGAACACCTCGGCAAGGCCGCGGCGAGTGCTCAGGGACCGTCCTGGGCGGCGGCCCCGGCGGCGCCCGTCTCCCGGGTGCGGGCCGTGGTCCTGCTGCCCGCCGACTACGGGGTGTTCTGCCTGGTGTTCCTGCTGCTCGGCGCACCCGGGGCCTTCCGCGCCGGGTACGCCGTGCTCGCGGTGGTGCACACGCTGTTCCTGGCGGCCTTCCTCGCCAAGTGGTTCAGGGAGCTGAAAGCGCTCCGGGCCGGCTGACGAGGACGTCCAGCGCCCGGCGCAACTGGGTGCTGGACGTATGCACGGTGTACGGGAAGTAGACGACCTCCACGCCCACTTCGGCGAAGTCGCGCTCCAGCTTCAGCCCCTTCTCCGTGCCCCGCCAGTCGTCGCCCTTGAAGATCACGTCGAACCGGACCTGCTGCCAGGTCTCGACCTTGTCCGGCACGGTCTCCACGAACGCGGCGTCCACGAAGCGCACGCTGCGGACGATCTCCAGTCGTTCGCGGAGCGGGATCATCGGCGTATGGCCCTTGGCGAGCGCGGCCATCTCGTCCGACACGACCCCCGCGACCAGGTAGTCGCACTGACTGCGGGCATGACGCAGGATGTTGAGGTGCCCGACGTGGAACAGGTCGTACACCCCGGGTGCGTAACCCACCCTGTGCTGCACCATCCGTATCTCTCCCCCCACGGTGAACGTGATCCGGTGATGTTCCAACGACCTTACTGTGAAGAACACTTGTGCAAGCCGTGAACGGATAAGCTCGACAGGGGCTGTTCCTCGCCGGGAACAGCGGCTGTCGTGGGGGAAGGCGATCGTCCGATGTCCGATGCTGCAAGGCCCGGCCCGATCCGGGGCCGCCGACTTCTGCTGGTCTCGACCAACTATGCGCCGGAGCTCACCGGCATAGGCCCGTACGCCACCCAACTCGCGGAGCACTGGGCCGCGTCCGGCGCCCGCGTCCGCGCGCTCACCGGCATGCCGCACTACCCCTCCTGGCGACTGGAGGAGAGCTATCGGGGCGTGTGGCGGACGGTGGAGATACGCGGCGGCGTCGGCGTGCACCGGCGTCGCCATTATGTGCCACCACGTCAGACTGCCCTGAAACGCGCCGCTTTCGAGGCCAGCATCCTCGCCACGGGGCTGATCGCACCGCCGTCCGGCCGCCCCGATGTCGTGATCTCCCAGATGCCCAGCCTCGCCGGCGGGGTCATCGGAGCCCGCCTCGCCCGGCACCACCGCGTGCCCTACCTCCCCGTCGTCCAGGACCTGATGGGCGCCGCCGCCGCGCAGAGCGGTATCCGGGGCGGGGGCAGGGCCGCCGCCATCGCCGCGGCCGCCGAGCGGTACGCGCTGCGCGGGGCCGCCCTCGTCGGCGTCATTCACGAGAGCTTCGTCCCCGGCGTCCGGGCCCTCGGCGTCGACCCCGGCCGCATCCGCCTCGTCCCCAACTGGACGCATGTGCAGGGCCCCACCGCCGACCGGGCCGCGACCCGGGCCCGGCTCGGCTGGCCCGACGGCGTCCCGGTGATCCTGCACTCCGGCAACATGGGCCTCAAGCAGGGCCTGGAGGTCCTGGTGGAGGCCGCCCGCCTCGCCCCCGGCGTCCGCGTCGTCCTGATGGGCGACGGCAACCAGCGCGACGCCCTGCGCGCCCGCGCCGAAGGGCTCGCCAACGTGGAGTTCCCGGAGCCCGCGGGGGCCGACGAGTTCACCGACGTGCTGGCCGCCGCCGACGTCCTCGCGGTCACCCAGCGCGCCTCGGTGCTCGACATGAGCGTCCCCTCCAAGCTCACCTCCTACTTCACCTCCGGCCGCCCCGTGATCGCCTCCGTCGCCGACGAGGGCGGCACCGCCGACGAGGTCCGCCGCTCCGGCGCCGGAGTCCTCGTCGCCCCCGAGGACCCGGCCGCCCTGCTGGCAGCCGTACAGAAGCTCGCCGCCGACCCGGCCGCCGCCGACGCCCTCGGGGCCGAAGGACCGCGGTACGTCGCACGCCATCTGAGCCGGGAGGCGGGACTCGCCCGCTTCGACGACCTGCTCGCCGAGGTCCTGCGGGACGGACAGGACAGTGGCCGCCGATGACACCTGTGAACCGGGTCCTGGACGACCACGACGAGCCGGCGCTCCTGCGCGACCAGTTCCGCCAACTCCTGCGCTACCGAACCCTGCTGGCCGTCGGCGTGGCCGTCGGACTCCTCGGCGGCGGCTATCTCGCCCTCGGCGGCGAGAAGACGTACACCGCCACCGGGGAGGTCCAGGTCCGGTCCGCCATCGCCGACCCCTTCGCCGCCGGAGCCACCGCCGACAAGGGCATCAACATCGGCTCCGAACGCCAGACCGCCGTCAGCGACACCGTCGGCACCCTGGCCGCGGGCACCCTCCTCAAGGCGGGCGACGACGTCACCGCCCGCAAACTGCTCGCCGGACTCCAGGTCACCAACCCGCCCAACACCCTCACCCTCCGCTTCTCCTACACGGGCGCCACCCCGGAACAGTCCCGTGCCCGCGCCGAAGCCCTGGCCAACGCCTATCTCGCCCACCGCAAGGCACGCACCGAGGAGAGCATCGAGAACATGGCGGGCGGCTACCGCGCCCAGCTGAAGCCGCTGGAGGAGAAGCGCGACCTGCTGGAGGAGCAGGCCGGTGGGGGAGCGGCCGACGACGTCACCAGCGCCCGCGCCAACATCATCGTCTCCATCTCCGAGCTGAGCCGGAAGATCTCCGAGCTGAAGGCCCTGGACACCACCCCCGGCTACCTCAACAAGAAGCCCGTCGCCCCGACTACGCCCACCGGCGCGGGCCTGCCCCTGCTCCTCGGCCTCGGCGGGGTCGTCGGCCTGGCGCTCGGGCTGCTGCTCTCCTGGGTGCGGCTCGTCTTCGACCCCGCCGTACGCTCCGACCGCGAGCTGGTCCGCTCGCTCGGCGCGCCTCTGCTGGGCACCCTGCCCCGGGAGCGCGCCGCCGGGGCGGGGCTGCTCGCCATCGGCCGCGGCGGCTCCCGGCTCGCCGAGGAGTACCGCGCGGTCGCCTTCCGGCTCGCCTACGACCCGTCGTTCGCCGAGAGCCGCCGCCTGCTGGTCACCGCCCCGCGCGGCGACAACGCGGCGGCCGCCGCCGCTGCCGCCAACCTCGCCGCCGCCTTCGCCGAGATGGGCCGGGACGTCCTGCTCGTCGAGGCCGACCTGCGCACCCCGACCCTCGCCCGGGACCTGGGCTCCGCCGCCCACGAGACGCGTTCGCCGCGCTGGGCCGCCGAGGAGAGCGACGGCAGCTGGCCCACCGGCACCCGCTCGGGCGTGGACGTCCCCGGCTCCGGGGCCTTCACCCTGATCCCCGGCGCCACCGTCGACAACGTCCCGCGCGCTCTCACCTCCCCGCCCGTCGGCCGTATCGTCGGCGAGGCCGACAGCCCGGGCACCGTCGTCATCGTGCTCGCCCCGCCCGTCCTCGCCTACGCCGACGCGGTCGCCCTGGTCGACCGCGTCACCGGCGTCATGATCGTGTGCGATCCGCGCGAGGTGCACCGCAGCGACCTGGAGCGCATCCGCGAGATCATCAGCGCCTCCGGCGGCTCCGTCCTCGGCGCCCTGCTCCACCCGTCCCGGCGCCGGCTGCGCCGCGCCGAGCGGCGGCCGAAGTCCGCCCGCCGCCGCTCCGGAGGCTCCGGGCCCACCGCTCCCACCGCCGAGCAGGACACCCCCGAGACCAGCGGAGACCCCACCGAGACCCTCGGCCTGCGCTCCCTGACCCTCCCGGCCTCCCGCCGGTGAGAGCCCGCACCGCCGTCCTCTGCTCGGTCGCGGACCAGGGCGTGGCGGCGCTCACCAACATCCTGGTGCTGGTGGCCGCCGCCCGGCTCTCCACCCTCGCCGACTTCGCCCGCTTCTCCGCGGTCTACCTGGTCTTCACGGTGCTGCTCGGCGTCTCGGGGGCGTACACCGGGCAGCCGCTGGTCCTCAAGCGCGGCGCGGGGGAGGAGACCCGGGGCGCCTGCCGGTCCGCCGTGACGTTCACCGTGCTCGCCGCCGGTGTGCTCGGCGCGCTGCTCGCGGCCGTCTGCGCCCTCGTACCCGGCGACACCGCCCGCGCCCTGCTGATGCTCGGCCTCGTCCTGCCCGTGGTGCTGGGCCAGGACGCCGTGCGGTACGCCTTCTCCACCCTCCAGCAGCCCCATCTCGCTCTGCTCTGCGACCTGTCGCGGCTGGGCTGTGTGCTCGGGGCTCTCTCCGTCCAGGACTACGGGGCCTCCCCGGCCCGGCTGATCGCCGTCTGGGGCCTGTCCGCCCTGCCCGCGCTTCTGCTCTCCGCCGCTCTCCTGCACCGCGCCACCGTCGGATCCCCGCTGCGGCTGCGCCCGATGCTCCGGCGCGGCCACCTCGGGCAGCGCTTCACCGTCGAGTTCGGCGTGGGCAACGCGACCGGCCAGCTGTCCGTCCTCGGCCTCGGCGCGGTCGGCAACCCCCTCCTGGTCGGCGCCCTGCGCGGGGCGACCACCCTGTTCGGGCCGCTCAACGTGCTGTTCACCTCGGCCACCTCCTTCGGCCCGCCGATCCTCGGCCGCATCGGCGACGAGCGCCGCCGGATCCGGGCCACCGCCGCGCTCGCCGCCGCCCTCGCGGGGATCGCCGCCCTCTGGGCCACCGTGCTCGCCCTGCTGCCCGACACGGCCGGACGCCAACTCCTCGGCGACACCTGGCCGGTGGCCGCAGACCTGCTCCCGGCGACCGGCAGCCAGTACGCGGCGATGGCCGTCGGCACCTGCGGGCTGCTCGCCCTGCGCATGCTCGACCCGCGCACCACGCTCGCCATCCAGGTCGTCTTCTCGCTCACCGCCGTGGCGTTCCTCGCGGGCGGTTACGTCGTCGGGGGCGTCCCGGGCGCCGCCTGGGGGCTCTTCCTGGGCTCGCTCTGCAAGGCCACCGCCACCTGGATCAGGGTGGCCCGGCTGCGTCGGCGTGCCGAGACCCGCGACGAGGGCGTCACCGCCGACGTCCTGCCCGCCGCTCCCGGTACGTACTGATCGCGACCAGACACAGCGCGGCGATGGCCAGCTTCCCCGCCGCCTGGAGGAGCGGCCCGCGCAGCAGGATGAAGGTGTATCCGGCGATCAGCGGCGCGGCGATGGCCAGCACGCTCCCGGGGCCGGGCCCCGCCCGGGTGACGGCCAGGGCGTAGCGGCGGTCGGTGCGGGCCGACGCGTAGCCGATCAGCGACATCCCGCCGATCATGCCGGCCGCACCGAGATCGACCCAGAACTCGGTCCACAGCGGGGCCGACAGGTTGGTCATCCGCAGCCCCATCCACTGGCCGACCCGGACCCCGGTGTCCTCCGGTTTCCCGCTCCACACCGCGCGCGGCACGAAGAACAGTCCCGAGCCCGCCAGTTGGCGGCCGTAGGTGTGGCCCCGGGTGTCGACCCACGAGATGGTGTTGGCGAACATCACCATTTGGTCGTAGTCCTTGGTCACCAGCGGATCGAAGACCGAGGCCGACTGCACGGACCGCTGGCTCCCCTCCTCGTACCGGAACCTGTCCGCGTACGGGAACAGCACCAGCGCCCCCACCACGCCCGTCGTCAGCACCGTCCGGTAGACCGCCGCACTGCTCGGGAACGCGGCGAACACGAAAGCCACCACCACCGTCAGGAACCAGTAGCGGGCGTTGGAGATCGGGTTGTTCACCAGCAGGTTCAGTGCCGCCAGCGCCACCCACACCAGCACCGTCGACGGTCTGCGCCGGGCCCGGTAGGAGGTCGCCAGACGGCGGGTGTAGAAGAGCAGCGCCAGCAGCGCCGGGACCTGCCCGAAGCCCTTGAGGAACGCCGAACCGACATTGGACCCCTCCGTGACCACCCCGCTCGCCGCCACGGTCTCGTTGATCTCCTGCCGACTGGCGAAGAAGACCGAGGGGCCGCCCAGCTTCAGCACGTAGAACGCGCTCGCCGTGAACGCCAGCAGCACCAGCAGCCGCAGCCGCAGCGGATGCGCGACCGCGGGCCCGCCGGCCGCCCCCCGCGCGGAGGGCGTCCGGCGGCGCAGCGGCCGCCGGGAGGCCAGCAGCGCCCCCAGGTCGTAGGCGGCGCACCCCACCAGAACCATCGCGATGGCCGTGACCAGGTCCTGGCGCGGCCCCACCATCGGCGTCGGGGTCTGCCCGATCACCACCTGGGCGAACGGCGCCACACCCATCGCGATGTACACGAACATCCAGAAGACGCCCTGGAGCAGCCGCCGCCGGGTGGAGAGGATCATCGTCGCCAGACGGGCGCCCGCGTAGCAGGTCAGCACCAGCTGGAGCCAGTACGCCGTGTCCCGGACCCCGCTGCCGGGCTGGGCGGCGATCACCGCGGGCAGGAAGCAGACCAGGCCCAGGATGAGCGGCACGGACAGCGCCCGCGACAGCATCGACCAGGCGATCGGCCGCTCCGGAGGGCCACCGGGACCCCCGGGCCCCCGCGGACCCGCGACCGTGGGAGCGGCCTGCTCGTGCGCCGACGTGTGCACCGACGTCATGCGCCCCCCCCGGGATCAGTCAACCGCTGAACACTCTAACGAATCAGCCCACTTGAGGGGGGCCGATGACTACGCTGTGAATACTTGGCCATAGTCGAGGGGAACTCTGGTGAAAATCCTGCACGTTGTCACGCTCCACACCCCGGACCACGCCTTCGGCGGTCCGACGCGAGTGGCGTTCAACCTCTCCAAGGTCCAGCGCGCGCACGGCGACGACGCACGCGTCATGGCCCTCGGTGACGGCTTCCCCGACGGCGAACTGCCCAGTGAAGTCGAGGGGGTTCCGGTCCATCTCTTCCAGGCCCGGCATGTCCTCCCGATGTTCGAGGTCAGCGGCATCACCTCCGCCGGGCTGCTGAACACCGCCCGCCGCATGATGCGCGGCGCCGACCTCGTCCACGTCCATCTGATGCGGGACCTGGTGACCCTCCCCGCGGCGCTCCTCGCACTCGCGACCCGGACGCCCCTGGTCGTCCAGACCCACGGCATGATCGACCCCACCGAGAAGAAGGTCGCCCGGCTCACCGACCTCCTCGGGGTCCGCAAGGTGCTGCGCGAGGCGGACGCCGTGCTGCACCTCACCGAGATGGAGCGCGTCGACGTGAACGCCGTCGCCGCGCCCGTCCCGCTCACCCGCACCGTACGGCTGGTCAACGGCGTCCGCCCGCAGGAGCGCAAGCCCGCCCGCGAGCCCGGCCGCCCGCCCACCGTGCTGTATCTGGCCCGGATCCAGGAGCGCAAGCGGCCCGAGGACTTCGTCGCCGCGATGCCGCACGTCCTCGCCCGCCACCCGGACGCCCGCTTCGTGCTGGCAGGACCCGACACCGGTGCGCTGGCCGGCACCCTCGGTCTCGCCCGGCAGCTGGGCGTGGCCGAATCCCTGCACCACGTCGGCCCGTTGGAGCACGACGAGGTGCTTGCCGCCGACCGCGAGGCCGATGTGTATGTGCTGCCCGCGATCGAGGAGCCGTTCCCTGTCTCGGTGCTGGAGGCGATGTCGGTCGGCACCCCGGTCGTCATCACCCGCACCTGCGGACAGGCCCCCGATGTGGCGGGGGCGGGCTCGGGCCGGGTCATCGACAGCCGGGTCGGCGAGGACGCGGCCAACGCCCGCAAGGTCGCCGACGCGATCCTGGAACTGCTGGAGCCGGAGGCCGCCGAGCAGGCGGGCAAGGCGGCCTGGGAGCTGGTGAACGAGCAGTTCACCATCGAGGCCGTCACCGCCACCCTCCGGCGGACGTACGAGGACGTGGTCCGCCGGAGGCGAGGGTGAGCGGCTGAAGTATCAACGTACGGGCTTCTCACGGGATTTGAGCGCTATCTGCCAGCGGTAGAAGCTCATCGCCAGCGCGAAGTCGAAGCCCGCCCGGCCGTCCAGGAATCCCCGCTTGTAGAGATACATGTAGGCGAAGGACACCACCGGCTTGAACGGCGCCTTGTGGAACAACTGGCCCTGACGCGACTTGACCTGGCGCACCTGCTCCTTCACCCGGGGGTGGTGTTCCAGCCAGGCCTCCCAGTCCGAGTAGCGGTTGTGCCGCTCGAACCAGGCGGTCACCGGGTCGAGGTCCTGGTGCTCGATGGGGTGGGTGAGGGTGCCCACGCTCGCCGCGACCGGCTGGTAGTGGCCCTCCACCTCCCCGATCCCCGGCGCGTCCAGGTCCCCGACCTCCGGGTAGTGGCAGCGGGTCCGGTCGGTCAACGACCGCTTGCGGATGGTGTATCCGTGCCGCAGTCGCTTCCCGGAGAACCAGTAGCCGAGCGGTATGTCGTACGCGGCGGGCTTCGGCGTGTCCGGGTTCCGGAAGGTCTCCCGCAGCTCGGCCAGCAGCCCGGGGCTGAGCCGCTCGTCGCCGTCGAGCAGCAGGATCCAGTCCAGGTCCGTGCGGACGTTCTCCAGGCACCACTGCTTCTTTCGCGGGTGGCCGCCGTCCCAGGTGTACGTGACCACCTCGGCCCCGCACTCCTCGGCGATCTTCACGGTGTCGTCGGTGCTGTGGGAGTCCACCACGACGACCGCCTCGAAGTGGCCGAGCACCGATTTCACCGCCTCCGCGATGTTCAGCCCCTCGTTCTTCGTGGGAATTGCCACGGCTATCGGGAGTTTCGGCGTACCTGCGGTCATCCCGCGGCTCCTTCGGGCAGCCAGGCGTAGCAGCCTGTGGACGTGAACGTAACTGCGGAATCGGGGATGGTGATCTTCCGGGTCTTCCCGGTGTCGGAGGCGCCGGAGGCCAGCTCCTTGCCGCCCGCCCCCTCGATCTGCCAGGAGCAGTCCGTGGTGGGCGAGGCCGAGCGGTACACGCCCGGGCGGAGCTTCTTCCCGGAGTGCTTGCCGTCCGGGTAGCCGTACGCCGCCTCGTCGACCAGGTCCTGGTGCTGGGTGCAGAGCCCGGCGACGGCGTCCTTCGCGTCGGGGATCTCGCCCGTCACGATCGCGCCGACCGCGGTGTCCCGGTCGGCCTTGACGAGGTAGCGCAGCTTGTCACAGGTCTCCTGGCCGGTCTGGAGCACGGCCGCCGGGTCCATCCCCTTCGGCACCCGGTCCTTGAGGTACTCCTTCTGTTTCTTGGTGAACGTCCCCGTGGCCGGGGTGATCTCGTCGACGGGCGTCTTCGGGCCCTCGGCGGTGGCGGCCGGAGCGGACGCCCCCGAGGCCGCCGGTTCCTCGGTGGGCGGCGTGGCGGGCTCGGTGGCCGTGGTGGCGGACGGGCCGGGGGCGGCGGGCCCGGAGGCCGCGGGGCGCTGGGCGCCCGCGGCCTCCGGGCCGTTCCCGTCCGCGGAGGAGCCGCAGGCGGCCAGCGCCGCCGCCGTCAGGACGACGGCGGCGCAGGCCAGGAACGGGTTTCTCATCGCTCAGCCGTTCCTCAGGGCGTAGTGCGCGCTGATCTGGGAAGCGCTCAGCGCGGTCGGGTAGACGGCGGTCTCGTCGATCTGCCCTTCGAAGAAGTTGCTGGTGGGACGGCTGGGCCAGCCGGACAGATTGTCCCCGCCGACCCGCCAGTACCCGGCGTAGTTCTCGTTGCCGGAGACCAGAATGTTCGAGGCGCGCAGCTGCCCGTCGACGTACAGGGACATGCCCTGACCCAGCGGCCCCTGGGTGGCGACGACGTGGTGCCACTGGCCGTCGTTGTACGCCCCCGAGGTGGCCACGGTACGGGTCCCGCCGCTCTGGATGCCGAACACGAGGCGCCCGTCGTTGCGCATGTAGATGTGCTTGTCATGACGGGTGCTGTTCTGCTGGGTCAGATTGCCGAAGCCGACGATCTTCCCGCCCCGGGTCGTGGTGGTCTTGATCCACGTCTCGATGGTGAACCGGCCCGGCTGCGGGTGCTGACGGTTGCTGTAGACGTAGTCGTTGCTGCCGTTGAACCCGATCGCCGTCGAGGGCCCGGCGACCGCCGCCGGGGTCTGCCGGTAGGCGGGGCCGTTGCGCATGAAGCCGTTGTTCAGATTGCCGCTGCTGTCGTGCGCGAACGTGGACGTGCCCTCGTCCCAGCGCCAGTAGAGGCTCGCCCCGTCGGACCTGACCCGCGCCGGGTACGCCTCCGTCGCGCTCGCCACGGTGGCGGACTGGGCCGGGGACTTGGCGCTGGTGTTGGTGCCGTCGCTCGCGGTGATCCGGTACGAGTGGGTCTCGCCCGCCGCGACGTCGGTGTCCGTCCAGGTCAGCTGCGGACGGTCCCAGAAGACCGAGTAGCCGGTCGTCGTGTGGATCGGAGTGTTCGAGCCGTCCTTGTAGATCCGGTAGGTCAGCTCACCGTCGTCGGTGTCGAAGCTGGTCTGCCAGTTCACCTCGATCTGCCCGGGGGTCAGCGTGGAGAGGCTGACGTTGGGCACCCAGGGCGCGCCCGTGTCCGGGCCGTCCGCGAACCGGGTCAGCCCCTGCTGCGGCTTGGTGTTGACGGTGGTGAACTCGCCGCCCACCCACATGTAGTGGCGACCGCCGCTGCTCGTCTGGGCCATCACACGCGGCCCGACCGGCTCCCCGATCCCGTCGTTGGTGTCCGGGAACCACGGCAGCAGCTTCGGGTCGTCGACCGACTGGGCCAGCAGGTGCTTGCGCGGCTGGTCCGGGAACGCGCCCATGCTGGCGCAGTCGTGGGCGTGGCTGCCGCTGTACAGCACCCCGGAGTGCACCAGCACGGACTGGGTCGCGCCCAGGCAGGTGTCCCGCCAGCGTTGCTCGAAGTTGTTCAGGTTCAGCGCGATGCGCCCGTCGAACACACCGCCGCCGGTGCCCTCGTTGCCGGTGTAGAAGCCGCCCGCGTCCGTGGTGATGTCCTGGACCGTGGAGTTGTTGTGGATGAACCCCGGGTAGGACTTGGTGAGCTGGCCGGTGGTGGCGTCGACGACGGCCAGGGCGTGGGTGTTCGTCCCGTTGATCCGGAAGAAATCCCCGCCGAGCAGTACGTTCTGACCGTCCGGAGTCACCTCGACGGCCCGCGCGACCTCGTCGGCGTTGGCCGTGAAGGGCAGCAGCGAGGCTCCGGTCGTGACGGCGGCGAAGTGGCTCCTGGTCTGCCCGCCGACCGTGGTGAAGTCGCCCGCCAGATAGACCGTGTCGTCGGTGACGGCGAGCCCCCGCACGGTCGCCGACACCCCGATCTTGAAGGTGTTGCTGACGGTGCAGGTCTCGGTGTCGATCGCCGCGATGTTGCTCACGCCGACACCGTTCACCGCACCGAACTGGCCGCCCGCGTAAAGGGTTTCGCCGTCCGGGGAGAGCGCGAGGGCCCGCACGGTCGCGGTCCCCGAGGAGATGGTGAAGGACAGCGAGCAGTCGGTGGGCGTCCCGGTCGCCGCGTCGAACGCGGCGAAGTTCACCGCGGGCTGTTCGTTCGTGCCGGGGGTCGCGGTGGGGGGCCGCAGGGTGGAGAAGGTGCCGCCCGCGTAGACGACGCCGTCGCTGGCGGCCATCGACCAGACAATGCCGTTGGTCTGCCAGGTGGTGAGGTCGTCCGCGGTGAGGGCGACCGGTGGTGTCAGCGCCGCCGCCGGAGAGGCCCCGACCGTGGTCGCGGTCAGGACTCCGGCCAGCAGGCCGAGAGCGGCGGAAGCGGCCCGCACACGGCCGCGCCCCCCGCTTCTCTGCCCCGTACTTCCGTTCATCATTCAGCTCCGAAGGTGAGATTCGAGCTGCGGCCGAAAGGCCGCGGATCCTGCCTCGCCCGACCGTCCGCCGGGACGGTGCGTCCCGCCGGGGGCGGGGGCGAGTGGGGAGGC
>NZ_QWFA01000189.1 GCF_003501885.1 Streptomyces globisporus | reverse complement strand
CCGCGACGCTGCCGGTCTTCCTGCCGATGGCCGTCGGCGTCGTCGCGGGCGATGCGATCGCGGGCGAGGCGAACAGCGGCACCCTGCGCTATCTGCTGGTCGCCCCGGCGGGCCGGACCCGGCTGCTGCTCGTGAAGTACGCCTCCGTCCTGGTCTTCTGCCTGGTCGCGACCCTGGTCGTGGCGGTGTCGGCGCTGGCGGTGGGCGCGCTGCTGTTCCCCGTGGGGGACGTCACCACGATCTCGGGGACCCGGATCGGCTTCGGTGAGGGGCTGGTGCGGGCGGCGCTGACCGCGCTGGTCGTCGCGGTGTCGCTGACCGGGTTCGCCGCGATCGGGCTGTTCGTCTCGACGCTGACCGGCAGTGGGATCGGGGCGATGGCGGCCACGGTCGGACTGCTGATCACGGTGCAGATCCTGGACAGCATTCCGCAGCTGAGCGGTGTGCACCCGTATCTGTTCGCGCACTACTGGATGTCGTTCGCCGACGTCCTGCGCGAACCGGTCTACTGGGACGACCTGAGCAAGAACTTCCAGCTGCAGGGGCTGTACGTCGCGGTGTTCGGCTCGGCGGCCTGGGCCCGCTTCACGGCCAAGGACATCACGGCATGAGGGACGCCCCGAGCGAGCGCAAGGGGGTCTGGCCTGATCGGATCGGAGGGAGCCGCACGCGCCGTCGGCCGGGCGAGCCGTCCCCCGATCGGCTCGTCGCGGCACGAACGGCACGAACGGTGCGGACCACCGGAACGACACGACACGGTACGTTCCGTTTCCGCCTGGGTATTGTTCGGTCTTTGGCGACGAGATGTCAACAAGAGATTGGCTGGAACCCCCCTATGCTCACGGAATGATCACACCGCCGAGCAGTGTGCGACGCAGCGAACGATCACGCCGCGCGATCCTGCGGTCCGCTCTCGACCTCTGTACGGAGCGGGGGTACGGGCACGTCACGATAGAGGCCATCGCGGCCGACGCCGGGGTCTCGAAGAAGACGATCTACCGCTGGTGGCCGTCCAAAGGGGCGGTCCTGCTGGAGGCGTTCACGGACGCCCTGATCGACGCCACCCCGTTCGTGGACACCGGCGACATCGGCGCCGACCTGCGCTCCCACGTCGCCGGCGCGGTGAAACTGCTCTCGGTCCCGCCCTTCGGCCCCGCCTACGCGGGCATCCTCTCCGAACTGCACCACGACGACCGCCTGGCCCAGCAGTTGCGGGAACAGCTGGTCGACCCGCGCGTCGAGGAGGCGATCGGCCGGCTCCGCAGCGCCCAGGACCAGGGCCAGATCCCACCCGGCGCGGATCTCCCGCTGGCGGTGGAGATGCTGTACGGCCCCGTCTACTACCGCCATGTGCTGCGCAAGCCCGTCCAGGACGAGGAGACGATCGCCACGCTGGTGGACCACGTGCTGCGGTCGCTGCGGGCGCCGGGGTACTGAGACGCGTTCCTGGGGGCGGGGCTCTCGCCCGTGCGCGGGGAGGGGGATCGGTCCGGCGGTCGATGTCACCGGCCGCGGTCGATGCGACGTTCAGTGCATGAGTACCCGTGACATGAGCAGCAACGGCCATGGCCGCACCGGGTGGGCCGGGCCACGCTGGTCCGGGCGTTCCCGCTGTGGGGCCCGGCCCGCCCCTGGGGTCAGGTCTTCCCGTGCTGGACGCCGTTCCTCCGCGGCCGACGCGTACCGCGCGGGCTCCCGCTCGCCCCGGCTCTGCTCGGCGCCGCCACGCTGGCCCCGTACGGCGTCGTCGGGATCGGCTACCTGGCCCTGGGCACGGGCGGCGCGGTGGCGATGGGGCGCGGCGACTTCCCCTCCGAGGGCGACGCGCTGCTGGTCGCCCGGATCGGGATCACCGCCTTCGCGGTCTACGGCGTCGCCCTGGTCGTCGCCGCCCGCTCGTACTGGCTACGGACGCGTCCCGCCGCCTGACCGCCCACCCCCCGCTACAGGAAGCACTCCAGGATCAGCGGCAGGTCCTGCAGCCAGTCCTGGAGGCGCGACTTCCTGCGGGCGGCGATGACGCACGGGTGGGCCGTGCCGTGGTGCAGGTGGACGACGACCCCAAGGTGCTTGGGGCCCTCGGCCGCGTACGCCACGGTGCGGATCTCGGCCCAGGTGTAATGCGTCTCCGCGCCCTCCGGGCCCAGCGTGATGCCCGCGGGGTCGATCAGGAGGGAGCTTCCCGGGCCGACCGCCACGAACGAGAGGTCGGCGTCGTCGTCGGGTGCGCCGCCGAACGGGGCGAGCTCGGTGGCGGCCTGGTGCGGCAGGAGGTAGTCGGACGGGGCCGCGTACGGCAGCGGGCTGTTGGGCAGGGAGTGGGGCGGGGTCTGCTGCTGGTACGGCGGCGGGAAGGCGTTGGACGGGGCGTACGACGGTGGCGGCGGCGGGACCACCGCGACGGTGGGGGCGTACGCCGCGGGCGTGGACGGTGCCGCGTCCGGGACGAACAGGTCCAGCAGGCCCGCCGGTGTCGGCCGCTCCGCCGGGGTCTTGGCCAGGCACGCCGCGAGGACCGGCCGCAGCCTCTCCGGCACGGCGGCCAGGTCCGGGGGCTCGTGCACCGACCGGTACATCATGCCCATCGGCGTACCCGCCCCGAACGCGCTGCCGCCCGCCGCCGCGACGAGCACCGCACCCAGCGCGAACACGTCGGCGGCCCCGTCGACCTCCTGGCCCTGGGCCTGCTCCGGTGCCAGGAACCCCGGGGTGCCGAAGGCCGTACCGGTCGCCGTCAGCCGGGTCGACTCCAGCGCCCGGGCGATGCCGAAGTCCAGGACCCGGGGGCCGTCCGCCGCCATGATGATGTTGCCGGGCTTCAGATCGCGGTGCACCAGGCCGCAGCCGTGGATCGCCGCCAGCGCCTCGGCGAGCGCCGCGCCCAGCCCCCGCAGCCGCGCCTCGTCCATCGGCCCCTCCGCCTCCAGGAGCGCGGAGAGGGTCGGCCCGGGGATGTACGCCGTGGCCAGCCAGGGCGCCGCCGCGTCCGGGTCCGCGTCCACCACGGGGGCCGTGTGGAAACCGCCCACGCTGCGCGCGGCGGCGACCTCGGCGCGGAACCGCTCCCGGAAGTGCGGGTCGCCCGCGAGCTCCGGGCGGGCCACCTTCACGGCCACCGACCGCCCGCCACGGGAACGCGCCAGATAGACGGTGCCCATCCCGCCGGCGCCCAACTCCCGCTCCACGATGTAGCCACCGATACGTTCCGGCAGATTCCCGCCGCCCGCCGCCCCGTGCTCCATACGCTGTACGCCCCCTCGTGCTCCGGCGGATCAGTATGACGCAGGAGGTGACGGCCGGGCCGAGTGAGATGTACGTGGTGGGCGCGGACGTCCCCCACGTGGTACGCCCCGGCAGCCGGGGCACCCTGGTCATCGTGGAACGGGACTGACCCCCGCCGCCCCCGGCGCCCCGCCCGTCACACCCCTGCCGCCCACCGGTGGCCGGGTCCGGTGCGCCGGGTGATGCTGGTCCGGCGCGTGCCGGAACCGGTACTCCGGCGTGCCGGAGCCGGAGGGCGGGTGGATCCGTGGCGGACAGCGAGACGCCGACCGGGCCCGGGAAGGGCGCGAGGCCGGGAGACGGCCTCGACGAGGCGCTTCTCGTGGCCCTGTTCTCCCAGTCCGCCGTCGGCCTCGTCGTGCTCGACCCGCAGCTCAGGCTCGTACGCGCCAACTCCCTCGTCGAGGGGGTGGGGACCGGGGAGTACGTGGGCCGCCCGATCGCCGAGGCCGTCCGGCTCGACGACCCGGACGGCTACGAGCAGCTCATGAAGCGGGTGCTGGCCGGTGAGGGCCCGGTGCGCGACCACCTCGTGCGGGGCCGGCTGCGCCGGATCCCCGGCGACCGCCAGTTCCTGACCTCCTTGTACCCCCTGCACGGCCCGGGCGGCCCCAAGGCCCCCGCCCTCGGCCTGGTCGTCGCGGTCGTCGACGTCACCGAGCGGGAACGGGCCCGGGCCAGGGAGGCCGCGCTGGCCGCCGTGCGGGACGCGGTCGGCGGGTCCCTCGACGTCGCCACCACCTGCCGCGCCTTCGCCGACGCCCTGACGCCCGGCTTCGCCGACCTCGCCGTCGTGGAAGTGGTGGACGACGTCCTGCGCGGAGCCGAGCCGCCGGTGGGCCCGATGCCGTCCGGAACCCCGCTGCGCCGCGCCGCGAGCGGCCGGTGCGACGCCGTCCGGAACGCGGCGGAGGGCGGGAGCCGTGGTCGGGGACGGGCGGCGGGTACGACCCGCCACCTGCCCGTCCGTACGCCCTACGCGCTCGCCGCCGCCGACCTGCGGCCCCGCCTCGTCCACCTCGGGCCCGACACCCCGTGGCTCGACACCGACCCGGACGGGGCGCGCGCCGTCGCGGAGACCGGCGCGCACTCCCTGATCGTCGTGCCCCTCTCCCTGCGGGGCGCGGTCCTCGGACTGGTCAGCCTCTACCGCTGCGGGGCCTCCGATCCCTTCGACGAGGACGACCTCTCCGTGGCCGTCACGGCGGCCACCCGCGCGTCCCTCGCCATCGACAACTCCCGCCGCTACGAGCGCGAGCACGTCATCGCCTCGACGGTCCAGCGGCGGCTGCTCCCGCAGGCCGAGCGGCAGCAGGCGGCCGTCGACACCGCGCACGTCCTGCTGCCCGGCCGGGACAGCGGCTGCTGGTTCGACACCATCGCCCTGTCCGGCGCCCGTACCGCGCTCGTCGTCGGCGGTGTCGCGGGCGAGGGCCTCCAGTCGGCCATCGCCATGGGCCAGTTGCGTACGGTCACCCAGGCGCTGGCGGGCCTCGACCTGGAGCCGGAGGAAGTCCTCGCCCGGCTCAAGGACACCGCCGACCGCCTCGCCCACGAACGCGCCTCCCTGCCCCCCGCTGACGGCCTCCACGGCGAACCCCTCAGCGCGGGCTGCGTCTACGGCGTGTACGACCCGTTCACCCGCACCTGCACCGTCGCCCGCGCCGGGCACCCCGCGCCGCTGATCGTCGGCCCCGACGGGCGGGCGGTCCCCCTCGACGTACCGGAGGGGCCGGGGCTCTTCTCCGCCGACAGTGCCCTCTTCGCCCCCGCCGCCGTCACCCTGGAGGAGGGCAGCCTCCTCGCGTTCTTCACCGCCGACCTGGTCTCCGGCGACCGCGCCGCCGAACGCATCACCCGGGCCCTCGCCCGGCCGGGCCGCAGCCTCCAGCAGCGTGGCGACGACATCGTGTACGAGCTGCCGGACGACACCCGCGCCGCCGGTGCGGCCCTGCTCCTGGCCCGTACGGGTACGGTCTCCGACCACCTCGTCGCCACCTGGGACCTCGCCGACGAGTCCACGACGCCCGCCACCGCCCGGGTGCTCGTCCGCGACCGGCTCCAGGGCTGGGGCCTGGACGAGGACACCGTGGACGCGACCGAGCTGATCGTCAGCGAGCTCGTCACCAACGCGGTCCGCTACGGCACTCCGCCGCTCCGGCTGCGCCTCCTGCTGGACTCCACGCTCACCTGCGAGGTCCACGACGGCTCCACGGCCGCCCCGCACCTGCGGCACGCCCGGACCGTCGACGAGGGCGGCCGGGGCCTGTTCATCGTCTCCCGCCTCGCCTCCCACTGGGGGGCGCGCCACGGGCCGGACGGCAAGGTGCTGTGGACCGAGCAGGAGCTGCCGGACGGTCCGGCGGCTTCGGCGGCTCCCGCGGGGTGAAACGCGACCGCCCCGCCCGCCGGTCGCGCAGAGTGGTCCCCATGACGACCCCCGCGGAACTGCTCCGCTCCTTCGCCCGCACCCGCGCCTCCCTCGACGGTGAGGAGGTCACGTACTGGTGGTCCGGAGACGTCCACTCCTGGGCCCCCGACGAGCCCTACCAGCGGATCTTCGGCTTCGAGGGCCTCAACGTCGCCCGTCTCGTCCAGGACGCGGACGCCGGGCCGGACGCGTACCAACTGGGCTCCCGTGAGGCCGCGTTCTACCTGGATCCCGTCAGCCGGGAGATCCTGGAGACCTGGCAGGGCCTCCCGGTGGTGCATGTCCGGAACGACCCGGCCAACCAGAAGTGGCGTCCCTTCCCGATCCCGACGACCGACCTCGGGGACCAGGTCTGCTTCAGCCTGGAGATCCCGCTCGCCTACCCGTCGCCGCTGCCGGTGGCCCAGTACCCGGTGCACTCGGCGGGGGACACCTACAAGGCCCTGGAACTCTTCCAGTTCTTCGCGGACCGCGCCGACCTGGCGGGCCCTGCCCCCAGCGTCCCGGCCACGATGTCGTGGAGCCGGATGTCCCCGTGGCTGCCGTGGATGGCCCGGGGGCAGCGGCCCGGCGGTCTCACCTTCCACTGCCGCGGCCGCAAGCTCGGTGCGTACACCGAGGTTCCCGAGCGCACCCGGGCCTACATCGCCGACCACCACCCGGAGTTCGCGCACGCCCCGGAGCGGTGGAGCGAGCCGAACGAGACCAGCTGGACCTACTTCCGCAAGCTCAACCCGCCCCAGGAGTAAGGGTTTTCAGGGGAGCGTGATGTTCCGGCCCGGGCCGCCCTGGACCGTGTCCTTCCCGGAGCCGCCGACGAGCACATCGTCGCCCGCCTCACCGTGCAGCATGTCGTCGCCGGAGCCGCCGAGGAGGACGTCATCGCCCTCCCCGCCCATGACGTGGTCGTCGCCCGGGCCCGCGTACACGACGTCGTCGCCGTCGTACGCCTCGATCATGTCGTCACCCCGGCCGCCCCAGAGAAACTGGTCGCCGTCGACGGCCATCAGATGGTCCATGCCGTCGCCCCCGTCGAGGACGACGCGCCCCATCACCATGTCGTCGCCGGCGTCGCCCCGCACGGTGTGCGCGGTGTGGGCGTGCAGCATGTCGTCACCGGGGCCGCCGCTCACGGTGGCGACGCCGGGGTCGCTGGTGGCGATCTCGTCGTCGCCGTCGCCGAGGAAGACGTCGATCCGGTCCGGCCGGGCGCTGCCGGTGGGCAGTTCGCAGACGACGTACGTCTCGACGCCCGGCTCCAGGTACGTGCAGTGGTCGCCGGGCCGGAGGGGAACGGAATCGCGGAAGCCGATCCGCCGGACCCCGTCGCCCTGGTCCATCGGGACCACATGGAGGTCGTTGACCTGGCCCGGGGCGGCGGTGAAGGTGACCGACTGCTTCGCCCAGTCGGCGCCGACACGGGCCCCGGCCTCGGCGGCGGTGGGCGCGGCGACGGCCGGGGGCACGGCGAGGCCGGTGGCGAGCAGGGTCACGACGGCCGACATCCTCTTGCGCTTCACGACAACTCCTCGGTGGGTCCGTGGGGCCCGCCCGCCTGCCTCTACGCAGCAGGGGAGGGCAGGGGCATGTCAAGCGCCACGCGTGGCGGTGGGGTCGCCACGCGGGCGAGCGCAGCCTACCCGTCTTGGTCTAGACCAAACTGGAGGGCGGAGTTCGACTCGACGCGGCCCCCGGTGTCGAACAGCCGCTCCAGAACCACCGCGACCCCGTCCTCCGCGTTCGACAGGGTCACCTCGTCGGCCGCCGCGCGCAGCTCCGGGTGGGCGTTGCCCATGGCCACCCGGAGGCCCGAACCGGCGAACATCGGCAGGTCGTTGGGCATGTCGCCGAACGCGACGGTCCGCTCGGCCCCGATGCCCAGCAGCTCGGCGGCCGCCGCGAGACCCGTACCCTTGTCCACCCCGCGCGGAGCCAGCTCCACCGTGCCGGGCCCCGCCATGGTCACCGTCGCCAGATCGCCCACGGCCCCGCGTGCGGCGGCGGTGAGCTCGTCGTCGCCCAGTTCCGGGTGGCGTACCAGCACCTTGATGACGGGCCGCTCCCACAGCGCCTCGCGGGAGCCGACGCGTTGGGCGGGCAGGGTCGGATTCGGCATCCGGTAGCCGGCCTCGATCAGGGTCACCCCGTCCACGCCGTCCTGGTCCACGGCGGCGAACACGGCCCCGACCTCCGCCTCGATCTTGCCGAGCGCGGTGTCGGCGGCCTCCCGGTCCAGGGTGACGGAGCGCAGCAGTCGCCCGGCGTCCGCGTCGTAGAGCTGGGTGCCCTGCCCGCAGACGACGAGCCCGGTGTACGCGAGGTCCGCGAGCAGCGCCCGTATCCCCGGGGCGGGCCGCCCGGTCACGATGAGATGCCGGGCGCCCGAGGCGGCGGCGAGCCCGAGCGCGGCACGGGACCGGGCGCTGACGGTGTCGTCGGGGCGCAGCAGGGTGCCGTCCAGGTCCGTGGCGACGAGGGCATAGGCGGGGGGCGTGGGCATGGCCCCAGCCTAGAAGGCCACGAACGGCCGCTTGCCCGCGAGGGGTGGACCGGATATAGGGGTGGCTGTCAGGTGACAGCCCCTCCCGCGTTACGCACCAGCTGCCGCAGCACCTTCACGGTGGTGACGTAGTCCGCGTCGGGAATCCCGTCGTGGAGCGCGGCGCGGATCGTGGGAGCGTTGCGCTTGAGGTCGAGACGCGCCTGCTCCCCCTCCTCCGTGATCCACAGCCGGTCGTCCGCGTCCCGCCGCAGCCACCCCCGCCGTACGAGCGCCTCGGCCTCGACCGCGAGGTCGTCCTCGGGCCGGATGTACGAGGCCATGGCCCGCTGAAGCTCGGGGAGGGTCATTCCCGAGCCGTCCGGTGATATGTCGGCGGCCGAGAGATTGCGGAGCAGCCAGAACTGGGGCTGGGTGTACCCCTTCTCGGCCTGCCGCTCCCGGGTGTACGCGATCAGCGCCTCGTGGGCGACCCCGGTCCAGTAGGCGGCGGGCTGTGCGGCGAGTTCGGCGTCGCTGAGCTGCTGGTCGGGCATGGCGGATGCTCCCTCGATGGCGTGATGGCCGGGCCGGTCGTGCGGGCCTCACGGCGACCGTAGGACCTCAAGTGCGGTCGAGGGCAAGGGGGAGCGGGGACGGGCTGCCACGGCAAAGCCCCACCGCGCCTGCACGGTGGGGCTGTTGCTCGGCCGGCGCGCGCGGCTCAGACGGTGCCGAAGTCTCCGCCCCGGACGCCCGCGACGAAGGCGCTGAACGCGGCGGCGGGGACGGCGAGGGCCGGGCCGCCCACGTTCTTGGAGTCGCGGACGGGGACGATGCCGTGCGGGGCGGCGAGGTTGGTGGCGACCTCGACGCACGCGCCGCCGTTTTCGCTGTAGGAGGACGTGAACCAACGGGGGGTCTCGGTTGTCACTGAATGCCCTTTCGCAACTGCCTGAACATGTCAACGGACGCGGCCTGGGAGGGAGCGAGCGCCTGCATCTGATGGTAGGCCGTCAGATGCTGCACCACCGAGCCACTTTCACGCTCCAGATAGCCCTGCTGCGCCGACTCCGCGTACGACATGAGCGAGCGGTCGGGCATGGTCAGGATGTAGAGCGGCAGGCTGAACGGGCGGTGCTCTCCCATGGCGAACGGCACCACCTGGATCACCGTGTTGGGCTGCTCGGCGAACTCGATGAGCCGGTCCAGCTGTGCCCGCATGACCTCCGGTCCGCCGACCGGTCGGAGCAGGCAGCTCTCGTCCAGCAGCGCGAAGACCAGCGGCGGCTTCTCCCGGACCAGGGCCGCCTGGCGTTCCGCGACGAGGGCGACGCGCTCCTGGGCCTGGTCCGCGGTGATCACTTGTCGCCGGACGACGCTGTCCGCCAGGACCGTCGCGTACTCCGGGGTCTGGAGCAGGCCGGGGATGACTCCGACCTCGTACAGCCGGATCTCCGCCGCTCGGCGCTCGTAACCGAGGAACTCAGGGAAACCCTCCAGCAGGCTGCCGTGCTTGATCTCGCCCAGCTCGCGCTCGAACGACGCCTCGGTCCCGGTGAGCCCCAGCGCCCGGTCCGTACTGCGCGAAAAGCGCAAGGTCGCGAGTTTGCGGCCAGTTTCCACGGAGGAGATGTGCGTGCTGGAGTAGCCGTTGCGGTCCCCCAGCCCCTCCTGTGTCCAGCCGCGCTTCTCCCGTAAGTCGCGCAGACGTGCACCGTAGGCCGCTTGCGCAGAACTCTCCGGGTTCAACTCCTTGAGATTCACGGACCCCGCCCCGACCTTCCGTGCCGAATAGGCAAGTTGAATGACTCCTCACGGTAGGTCACGCTGAATCGCCCCGGTAGTTGTACGGCTACAGAGAGGAGCGATAGGTGTACGGCGAGAACGTTTGCCCGAATGCGCAGGACCCTCCCGACCTCCCGGCCCTCGGCACGCTCATGGTGGACACCGGCCGCGGTGACCGCGTGGGGGAGTTCCGCGGGGTCGCCGGCCCCCACTGGTCGCTGCGGCCCGTCGGCGGCGGGGCCGAGTGGGAGGCCGAGCCGGACCGGGTCCGGCCCGCGCTCCTCATGGAGCAGCTCCGGGCCAGGACCGCCCGGCTCAACGCCCGCAGCCGGGGCGAGGTTCTGTGAACGACCGTCATCCCCCACCCCTCACCGGCAAGGACGAGAGCCATGCTGCAGTGCACCGCCTTCACCGAACTCCCCGAGATGGCCGCGCGGGTCGCGTTCATGGGCCTGGAGGACGGGATCGACCTGGCGACGGACGTGCCCGGACTGGACGAGTTCCTGCTGTGCGAACTCGGTGAGCACGAGGAGGGGGCCGAGCACGCGGCCCAGCTCTGGTCGGCGTCGCCCGCCGCCGGGCGTGATCTGTGGATGTTCTGGACCGAGGACGGGGGACGCCGGAAGTTCCGCTTCGTCGAACTGCTGCCGTGCCCGGCCGTCCTCCACCGGCTGTCCGTCAAGGAGGGGGACGTCTGCGTGCTGTACGACCGGCACCCGGCCGCACACTCCTGGGACGTGACGGATCCGCTCGCCGATCTGATGACGGAGCAGATCCGCGAGGAGGTGCGGCGGGAACGCGAGGGTGGTGGCGGCGGTTTTGGCGGGGGAGGCGCGCGCGGCGGCAGGCCCTGATGCGCCCTAGCGCCGCTTGCGGCCGACGGCGTTGCGCAGGCCGCCGGTGAGCGTGCCGACGCCGGTGCGCAGGCCGATGTAGTCGAGGGCGCTGCCCACGCCGCGAGCAGCCCACCTGAACGCTCTCACCAGGTGCTCGTCCATCGTGTCCCTGTCTCCCTCGGTCGTGTCACGTTCTGTCGTGCGTCGTTTTCCTGTATGACGCATCTACCGTCGTCGGGGTTGCCTGGCCGAGGCGGTTCAGTGGCGCTGCTTCGACTCGACCCGCCCGAACGCGTCCGGGCCCGTCGCGTGCGCCTCGACGGCCGTCCGCCACGCGGCGTCGTCGGCGTACAGCACGCTGCGCAGGTAGGCCGAGGCGAGGTGGGCGACCGCGGCGACGCGTGCGGGGTTCTCGTCGGTCGTCTCGGCGACGTCGTATCCGGAGATCCCGCCGAGGCCGTGTTCCGCTTCGAAGAGGGTGAGCAGGGTCTTGGGGCCGGGGGCGAGGACGTACGGGTCGGTGTGCCACTCCGGGCCCATGACCGTCAGATGGCCGGACTCGTCCTTCTCACCCGCGACCACGAGTGCGGGCGTCGTCATCCGGGAGAAGTCCGTGGTGGTGAGGAACGGCAGCGCCTCCGCCATGGGCGGGGTGATCGCGTCGCCGCCCCGGCCGGGCCCGGCCAGCACCACGCCCGCCGTGATCCGGGGATCGGCCAGATCCACCTCCGTACCGTCGTCCGGATCCGTGAGGCTCGCGCCCAGCAGGAGGCCCGCCGTGTGGGCGCCCATCGAGTGCCCGACAACGGCGATCCGGCCCCGGTCCAGGCGGCCGGTGAGTCCGGGCACGGCCGCCTCGATCTCGTCGAACCGGTCGATGAGGCGCGACATGTCCTCGGCGCGGGAGCGCCAGTGCATGGGGGCGCCGGGGGTCTCGGGCGGCAGGCTCAGCGTCGTCGAACTGAGGTGGGTCGGCTGGATCACGGCGAACCCGTGCGCGGCCCAGAAGGCGACGAGGGGGGCGTAGCCGTGGAGCGAGGAGAGGTTGTTCGAGAAGCCCTGGCCGTGAGAGAGCAGGATGACCGGCAGTCGGTCCCCGTCCCCGGGCGCCTCGGCGCCGGTCGGGGGCAGCGGCAGGGAGATGCGGAACTCCAGGTCCACGGCGCGGTCGGGGGTGGGCAGTACCAGGGGGGCGACGGAGAGGACGGG
>NZ_QWFA01000188.1 GCF_003501885.1 Streptomyces globisporus | reverse complement strand
CCCCCAGCGGCCACGCCGCCCCGCACCTCCCCGCCCCGTACGGGCTGGACGCCGGGCCCGTACAGCAGCTCGCGATCCAACAGGAGTTGCGCGAGCAGGGGATCCGGCTCAGTGACCTGTCCATCGCCACCTGGGTGGTGCCGTCCCTGATCGCGTACGGGACGAAGGAGCAGCGCGAGCGCTATCTGCCGGCCACCCTGCGCGGCGACCTCCAGTGGTGCCAGCTCTTCTCCGAACCCGACGCCGGATCCGATCTCGCCGCGCTGCGCACCCGTGCCGTACGGACCGATGAGGGCTGGCGGATCACCGGGCAGAAGGTCTGGACGAGCGCCGCCCGCACCGCCGACCACGGCATCCTGCTGGCCCGCACCGACCCGGACGCGCCCAAGCACCGCGGGCTCACCTACTTCCTGGTCGACATGGAGAAGGCCCGGGGCATCAGCATCCGGCCGCTGAAGGAGATCACCGGCCGATCCCTCTTCAACGAGGTGTACTTCGACGACGTCCTGCTGCCCGCCGACGCCGTCGTCGGCGAGGTCGGCGGCGGCTGGCGGGTCGCCCGCAACACGCTCGGCAACGAACGCGTCCACATGGCCGACCAGATGACCTTCGACAGCGGATTGGAGGCGCTCATCGCCCGCTCGGCCGGGCTCGGCGAGACCGTCCGCGCCCGGGTCGGGGCTCTCGCCGCCGAGGCCCACGCGCTCGCCTGCATCGGGATGCGCACCGCCCTCCGGCAGGTCTCCGGCCGCGAACCGGGCGCCGGGGCCTCGGTCCGCAAGCTCGTCCAGACGCTCCACCAGCAGAAGGTCGCCGAACTCACCCTCGAACTCCTCGGCCCGCACGGTGCGGTGGACGAACCGGAGGCGGGGGAGCGGGCCCTCCACGGCTTCCTGATGTCCCGCTGTCTGACCATCGCGGGCGGCACCACCCAGATCCAGCTCAACGTCGTCGCCGAGCGCATCCTCGGCCTGCCCCGGGACTGAACGGTCCGTCCACCACGAGGAGTCGGAAGATGAAGGCCTACATCGTCGGCGTCGGCATGACGAAGTTCGAGAAGCCCGAGACCCGCGACTGGCAGTACTGGGACATGGTCCGCGAGGCGGGCACCGCAGCCCTGGCCGATGCCGGGATCCGCTACGACCAGGTCGAACAAGTCCCCGTCGGCTACTGCTTCCAGGCCTCCACCGCCGGACAACGCGCCGTGTACGAGCTGGGGTTGACCGGCATTCCCGTCTACAACGTCAACAACAACTGCGCCACGGGCGCCAGCGCCCTGATGCTGGCCCGGCAGCTCGTCGAGGGCGGCGGCAGCGACTGCGTCCTCGCCGTCGGCTTCGAGAAGATGGCCCGCGGCGCGCTCGGCGGGGGATCCGACGGCGGCGACTTCGCGACCTCGCCCGTCGCCCGGCACTACGGGATCATGGCGGCCGGCCACGGCTTCGCGATGTCCCCGCCCACCGCCCAGATCTTCGGCAACGCGGCCCGCGAGCACATGGAGCGGTACGGGACGACGCCCGCGCAGCTCGCCGCGGTCGGGGCCAAGAACCACCGGCACTCGGCACGCAACCCGTACGCCCAGTTCCAGGAGCCGTACACGGTCGAGGAGGTCCTCGCCGCCCGTACCGTCCACCACCCCCTCACCAAACTCCAGTGCTCGCCCACCTCCGACGGTGCGGCGGCGGCCGTCGTGGTCTCCGAACGGTTCGTCGAGAGGCACGGCCTGGGGGAGCGGGCGGTGCAGATCGCCGCTCAGGCCATGACCACCGACACAGAGGCGTCGTTCGCCTCCGGCAGCTGCATCGACGCGGTCGGCGCCCCGATGTCGAAGGCCGCCGCCGAGCAGGTGTACGCCGCATCGGGCCTGGGCCCCGACGACCTCGACGTCATCGAGCTGCACGACTGCTTCTCCGTCAACGAACTCCTCACCTACGAGGCGCTCGGCCTGTGCGGCGAGGGCGAGTCCGGCAAGCTCGTCGAGTCCGGGGCCACGACCTACGGCGGCCGGTGGGTGGTGAACCCGTCCGGCGGGCTGATCTCCAAGGGCCATCCGCTGGGCGCCACCGGCATCGCCCAGGCCGCCGAGCTGACCTGGCACCTGCGCGGCGAGGCCGGAGCCCGCCAGGTCCCCGGCGCCCGGACCGCCCTCGCCCACAACATCGGCCTCGGCGGAGCGGCGGTGGTCACGCTGCTGCGGCGCGGCTGAGACGCCCGCGGAGCGCGGTGCGGGCGTGCCGACGTCGGTTCGCCGGCCGGGCCGGTGCAGGCCCCGGTCCCGGTCACCGGGCCGGTGCAGGACCTCCGTCCCGGTGACCGGGGACGCGAGACCTGGATCCGATACCCGATGTACGGGCCACGCGACGCCTGCGACCATGGCCGTCATGCCCGACGTCTCCGCTCCCGCCTCCGCCCCGCCCGCCACCTCCCGCATACGTCCCAGCGCCTGGGCCGTCGTGCTCGCCGCCTGCACCGGCCAGTTCCTCGTCGTCCTCGACGTCTCCGTCGTCAATGTGGCGCTGCCCTCCATGCGGGCCGACCTGGGGTTGAGCGCGGCGGGGCTCCAGTGGGTCGTCAACGCCTACTCGATCGCGTTCGCCGGGTTCATGCTGCTGGGCGGGCGGGCCGCCGACATCTACGGGCGCAAGCTGATGTTCCTCGTCGGGCTCGGGCTCTTCACCGCCGCCTCCCTCGCGGGCGGTCTCGCCCAGGAGGGCTGGCAGCTCCTCGCCGCCCGTGCCGCACAGGGCCTCGGGGCCGCCGTCCTCGCGCCCGCCACCCTCACCATCCTCACCGCGGCCGTGCCCGACGGGCCGGCCAGGACGAAGGCGATAGGCACCTGGATGGCCGTCGGGGCGGGCGGCGGCGCGGCCGGCGGGCTCATCGGCGGGGCCCTCACCGACGCCCTCTCCTGGCGCTGGGTCCTCCTGATCAACGTGCCCATCGGCGCGCTCGTCCTGATCGCCGCCGCCCTTCGCATCACCGAGGGCCGCGCGGGTGACCGCCGCCGTATCGACCTGCTGGGCGCGGTCCTGGTCACCGCGGGCCTCGCCGCCGTCGCGTACGGCATCGTCCAGACCGAGGCCGAGGGCTGGACGGCCGCCGCGACCCTCGTCCCGCTGCTCTCCGGGCTCGCCCTGCTGGCCGCCTTCGTGCTGGTCGAGGCGCGGACCGCGGTCCCGCTGATCCCGCTGCGCGTCTTCTCCGTACGGGCCGTCTCCTCGGCCAACGTGTCGATGCTGCTCATGGGGTCGGCGACCTTCGCCATGTGGTACTTCATGACCGTGTACGCCCAGAACATCCTGGGCTACACCCCGTTGCAGGCCGGTCTCGCGCTGATCCCGACCTCGGCCGCCGTCGTCATCGGCTCCAAGCTGGCCCCCCGCCTCATGGTCCGGACCGGGGCGAAGAGCCTCGCCGTCGCGGGTGTCCTGATCACTGCCGCGGGCTTCGGCTGGCAGTCCACGATGGGCGTGGACGGCTCCTACCTCACCGCGATCTGCCTGCCCGGCGTCCTGATGATGGCCGGTGCCGGGCTCGCCTCCACCCCGCTCGCCACCCTCGCCACCTCCGGAGCGGAGCCGGGCGACGCCGGGCTCGTCTCGGGACTGGTCAACACCTCCCGCACCATGGGCGGCGCGCTGGGCCTCGCGGTGCTCTCCACCGTCGCCGCCGCGCGCACCGCGGGCTCCGGCGACACGGCCGAGATCACCGCCGGATACGCCATGGCGTTCCGCACCGCGAGCGGCGTGCTGCTGGCCGGGGTGATCGTGATGCTGCTCTGGCTGCCGAACCACCGCACGCCGCGCCCCGCGCCGTAGGGGCCGTCCCATCCTCGCGATCTGACAGAGCGTCAGCACTCTTCCCAACTTCCGGGGCCTGCGTTATACATGGGCCATCGGCATCGGCTAGAACGCGTTCTAGAAGGGGTGTGCCTGTTCCCGAAGGGCGTGCCCTGCCGGTCACCGTACGACCTCGGTGCGGCCGACGGTGCGGACGGCCGCGCCGAGGTCTTCCCGCCGTGAAGGATCACCACCAAGGACCATCAAGGAGCTGCTCCGTCATGCCCATTGATGCCTCAGCGGCCCTCGCCGCCGAACCCCGCCGGGCCGAGATCGGCTGGGACCACAAGGACGTCCAGCTCTACCACCTCGGTCTCGGCGCGGGCATCCCCGCCACCGACCCCGACGAACTGCGCTACACCCTGGAGTCCCGGCTCCAGGTGCTGCCCAGCTTCGCCACCGTGGCCGGCGCGGGCACCGCCGCCTTCGGGGGGATGGGCGCGCCGGGGATCGACGTGGACCTGGCCGCGGTCCTGCACGGCGGCCAGGCCGTGCGCGTCCACCGCCCGATCCCGGTGACCGGCCGGGCCGTCCAGACCTCGAAGGTCGCGGCGGTCCACGACAAGGGCAAGGCCGCCGTCATCGTGCTGCGTACCGAGGCGCGCGACGACGACGGGCCGCTGTGGACCAACGACGCCGAGATCTTCGTCCGGGGGGAGGGCGGGTTCGGCGGGGAGCGCGGGCCGTCCGACCGGCTCACCGTGCCCGAACGGGCCCCCGACCGCACGGTCGAACGGCGCATCCGCGAGGACCAGGCGCTGCTCTACCGGCTCTCCGGCGACTGGAACCCGCTCCACGCCGACCCCGCCTTCGCCGAGCTCGCCGGGTTCGACCGGCCGATCCTGCACGGGCTGTGCACGTACGGCATGACCCTCAAGGCCGTCACCGACGCCCTGCTGGACGGCGATGTCTCCCGCATCACCGCCTACCGCACCCGGTTCACCGGAGTGGTCTTCCCCGGCGAGACCCTCCGTATCCGGATGTGGACCGGGGACGGCCGCGTCCAGGTCACGGTCACCGCCGCCGAGCGGGACGACGCCCCGGTTCTCGCCGACACGCTCGTCGAACACTCCTGAACCCAGCACCACTCTTTCTTGGCAGCCGATTCGAGGGAGCCGCAGCCATGCGCGCAGCCGTACTGCACGAGATAGGCCAGGAGAAGCTCGAAGTCCTCGACGACGTCGAGGCGGTGGGCTTCGGTGCGGGGAAGGTCAAGCTCCGCATCCGCGCCACGGGCCTCTGCCACTCCGACGTCTCCGCGATGAGCGGCGTCCTCCCGCAGCCCGCCCCCTTCATCCCCGGCCACGAGGGCGCCGGCGAGGTCGTCGACGTCGGCGACGGGGTGGCCGGGCTGAGCGCCGGCGACCGGGTTCTCGTCTGCTGGCTGCCCGCCTGCGGCGACTGCCCGTCCTGCAAGCGCGGCCAGACCCACCTGTGCCTGGCGGGCTTCATGAACGCGGGCACCCCCAACTTCAAGCGCCCCGGAGGGGACGTCTTCGGCTTCGCGGGCACCGGCACCTTCACCGAGGAGGTCGTCGTCGGCGCGGGCTGCGCGGTGCCGATCCCCGACGACGTACCGTTCGAGATCGCCGCCCTGATCGGCTGCGGGGTCACCACCGGCCTCGGCGCCGCCATCAACACGGCCCAGGTGGAAGCCGGTTCGTCGGTCGCGGTGATCGGCTGCGGCGGTGTCGGCATCTCCACGATCCAGGGCGCCCGGGTCCAGGGCGCGGCCCAGATCATCGCCGTCGACCCGGTCGCCTCCCGCCGCGAGGCCGCGCTGCGCTTCGGCGCCACCGAGGCCGTCGCCCCCGCTGAACTGGCCGACGCCAAGCAGCGCATCACCGGCGGCGAGGGCTTCGACTACGTCTTCGAGGTCGTCGGCAAGTCCGCCACCGCCCGCACCGCCTACGAGAGCACCCGCCGCGGCGGCACTCTCTGCGTCGTCGGGGCCGGGGCCATGGACGACACCTTCCAGGTCAACATGTTCGAGCTGTTCTTCGACGAGAAGCGCATCCTGCCCTCCATGTACGGCGGCGGGGACGTCCTGCGCTCCTACGAGCGGGCCATCGCGCTCTGGCGGGCGGGCCGCATCGACCTGGAGTCGATGATCACCCACCGGGTCCGGCTGGACGGGATCAACGACGCCCTGGACCAGATGCGCACGGGCGAGGCGCTGCGTACCTGCATCGAGCTCTGAACCCCGCCCGCACCCAAGGAAGTCGAGGAACCCGATGTCACTTCCCCTCCCGCTGGACGGGCTGTCCGCGATCGTCACCGGCGCGGGCCGCGGCCTCGGCCGCGCCGAAGCCCTCGAACTGGCCCGCCTCGGCGCGGCCGTCGTCGTCAACGACTACGGGCAGCCCGGCCGGGACGGCTCCGGCGAGGCGTCCGCCGCCCCCGCCGAGGAGGTCGCCGCCGAGATCCTCGCGGCCGGCGGGCGGGCCGTCGCCCACCTCGGCGACGTCTCCGACCACGAACAGGCCCGCGAACTGGTCGAGTCGGCGGTTTCCGCCCACGGCCGGCTCGACATCCTGGTCAACAACGCGGGCATCCTGCGCGACCGGATGGTCTTCTCGATGACCGAGGAGGAATGGGACTCGGTGGTCCGCGTCCACCTCAAGGGCCACTTCAACACCACGCACTTCGCCGCCGCCCACTGGCGCGCCCGCTCCAAGGCCACCGGCGGGCCGGTCTACGGGCGGATCGTCAACACCTCGTCGGAGGCGTTCCTCGCGGGCTCGGCGGGCCAGCCCAACTACGCGGCGGCCAAGGGCGGCATCGTCGGGCTCACCACCTCCACCGCGCTCGCCCTCGCCAAGTACGGCGTCACCGCCAACGCCATCTGCCCGCGCGCCCGGACCCGGATGACCGAGGACGTCTTCGCGGGCTTCCAGGAACCGGCGGACGGCACCCTCGACCCGCTGGCGCCCGAGCACGTCTCCCCGCTCGTCGGCTACCTCGCCTCACCGGCGGCGGCCGGGGTCAACGGGCAACTGCTCGTCGTCCACGGGGGGATGGTCGCCGTCGTCGAACGGCCGCGGGTGGCCGCCCAGTTCGACGCTGCGAAGGAGACGTTCACCTTCGCGGAGCTCGACGAACTGCTCACCCCGTACTACGCGGACCGGCCGCCGAACGAGACCTTCGCCGCCGCCGAAGTGCTGGGGCTGAAGCGGCGGTAGCGGCATCTCCCGTACGTAGCCGTATCGCCGTACGCACGGGAGGGCCCGGACCGACGGTCGTCCGCCGGTCCGGGCCCTCCGCAGTGCGCTGCCCGACGGTTCAGGCCGCCGTGGATTCCGCTTCGACGGGCCGGCGGTGGCGGCCGTGCGGCTGCACCGACGTGTTCTCCGCCGACGCACCCCCTCGGTGCTTTCCGGAACCGCCGGTTCCGGCTCCCTCGCCCGCCCCCGTCGGGCGCTGCTGGGTCATGTTGGTCCGTGTCTCGGACATGTGGGAAGTCACCCCGTTGTGATCGCTTGCTTGTGTCGCGCCTACGTGTGTCGCCGGCCCCGCCACCGTCGTCCGACGCGGTCACCGTCGGTACCCGCCCGGAACGGTCGCGTAGCCCAGGACCCGAATTCAATCAGGTCGAGCGGCTCCGTGCAGAGGCGCCTGCCCCAACGGAACGGGCTTACACACAACAGGAGCGGCGTCGGCGGCGGACGGTTCCCCTCCGCCTTCCCCGTCACCCGTACGGCCGGTCACGGAGGAGGGTTCCACGTCCACGGGCGCATCCAGCAGCGCCACGCCGCAGGGCGTCGCCCCGTTCGCGTACGGCAGGCGCAGCACGCCGTCCCGGCTCCAGCACCCGGCGCCCGGCACCCAGCCCAACGGGGCCGCGAACTGGTGCAGTTGCCGGCCCGCCGGACGCCACACGCCCACCCAGCTGCCCGGCGCCCCGTCGATCCGCAGCGCCACCGCGCAGCTCTCCGGCATCAGCATCTGGCCCGGCTGCACCGCGAACGGCGTCACCGCCACGTCCGCGAGGCGCAGGCACTCGGGGAACCTCACGGGCAGGCAGCTCCCCAGCACCCCCCAGCCGAGCCGGTCGTGGCCCGGGGCGTCGGAGCGGATCAGCAGCAGCCCGCTGTCCGGATCCGCGAGCAGCAGCCGGTCGGCGCTCCCCGGCGCGATCTGGAGCAACGGCGTCACCTCACCCTGCCGCCCGAGGTCGACGGCGACCGCCTTGACCGGCCCGCCGCCCGGCTCCTGCCGGTCCAGCGCCAGCATCCGGCCCGCCCGGTCCAGCCACACCCCGCCCGAGCAGCGCCCCGGAATCCGCGCGACCTCCTCGGGCCCGAACGCGCCACCCGCCACCAGCCACAGCGACGCGTGGTCCTCGCCGGCCGCCAGGGCGTACACGCTCCGGCCGTCCGGCGACGGCGGCAGCAGGGTCATCTCCGCGCACCCGACCGCGCCCAGCAGGAGTTCGCCGGTCCCGGGCCCGGTCGGGTAGAGCAGCGAGAACATCTGCCGGTCCGCCACCCTCCGCCGGATCAGCACCCGCCCGTCGGCGAGCGGGGCCACCTCGGAGTCCGGCTCCTCGGGCTGGTCGAGGGGGAGGGGCACCGCGTACGGCTCGGGCCCGTCCAGCGTCCACCGCTCGGGATACCAGGCGCGCTCGCCCGGCGGCCCGGGGGCGGCGGTGAGCCGGGCGGCATAGGCGCCGTCCGCGGTGAGCGTGAAGCCGCGGGGGAGCGGTGCGTCGTCGGCCGGTACGCCGTCGGCGTTCGGCCGTGCGTCGCCCTCCGTGGACGACGCTTCCGCTTCTTCGGCTTCCGCGGTTTCCTCGTCCGCGATGGACTCGGGCAGCAGGCCGGAGCCGTCCGCCTCGGCGGGCCCTCCGGGCTCTTCCGGTTCGGGTTCCGCTTCGGGGTCCGCCGTCGCGGCGGCCCCGGCGGATCCACCCTCGATGGCACAGGCAGTCATGGACTCGTCACCTCCGGCTACGAAAGCTAGTTTTCGCACTTCCAGCCGAACAACACGAGCCACCGCACTTCACACATAAGGGTGGCGATGCCCGGATTCTCCTGAGGTGGCGGGGGCGAGTGTGCTGTCGGAGGTGGCCCTGTCTATGGTTAGGCGGCCCTAACTTCAGGTGCGGCCCCCTGCGCACTCACGTGGACAACTGGAGCAAGCGATGTCCCTACGCCCCCGCGGTACCGCCGCCACAGCCCTGGCCGTGGCGGCCGCCCTCTCCCTGTCGGCCTGCGGAGGCGGTGACGGCGGGGACGCGGACGCGGCGAAGTCCGACGGCGGCAAGAAGGCCGCCGTCGCCACGGGCGGCAAGGACTTCGCGGACGCGGCGAGGAAGACCGCGTCGTACGGCACGGACGCCGACGCCGGCGAATTCCCCCGGACGGTCACCCACGCCATGGGGAAGACCGAGATCAAGGCCGCGCCCAAGCGTGTGGTCGTGCTGGACGTCGGCGAGTTCGACAACGTGGTGTCGCTGGGCCTGAAGCCGGTCGGCTACGCCCCCAGTGAGGGCGACGCGGCCATCCCCTCGTACCTGAAGAAGGACGCGGGCGAGCCGAAGAGCGTCGGCACCATCAACAGCCTCAACCTCGAAGCCATCGCGGGCCTCCAGCCGGACCTGATCCTCGGCAGCCAGCTCCGTGCCGCGGACAAGTACGACGAGCTGTCCAAGATCGCCCCCACGGTGTTCTCCATCCGCCCGGGCTTCACCTGGAAGGAGAACTACCTCCTCAACGCCCAGGCGCTGGACCGTACGGAGCGGGCCGAGACCGCGCTCGCCGCGTACGAGAAGAAGGCCGAGAAGCTCGGCGAGGACATCGGCGCGGACAAGCCGACCGTGTCGATGGTCCGCTACATGCCCGACCGCCTCCGGCTCTACGCCAAGGCCTCGTTCATCGGCACGATCCTTCAGGACGTCGGCCTGCCGCGTCCGAAGAACCAGCAGATCGACGACCTCGCCGCCGAGATCAGCCCGGAGAAGATCGACGAGGCGGACGCCGACTGGATCTTCACCGGCGTCTACGGCGACCCGAAGGCCACCCAGCGCGACACCGCCCGGTCCAACCCGCTCTGGAAGAACCTGAAGGCCGTGAAGGAGGGCCGGGCCAAGGACGTCTCCGACGAGACCTGGTACCTGGGCCTCGGCGTCACCTCGGCCGACCTGGTCCTCGACGACCTCCGCGCGGACCTGGTGAAGTGACCGTGTCTCCGAAGAGGCGACGAACCGTGAAGTAACGATTCGTGTTCGGCCGCCGGTCCCGACGTACAGGTCCGGCGGCCAGGGGCGGCGGACCACCCCGGCCAGGTAGCCTTTCCCCCGTGCCCCGTCTGTCTGAAGTCATCGCCGCCCTCGACGCCCTCTGGCCTCCCGAGCGGGCCGAGGGATGGGACGCGGTCGGGACGGTCTGCGGCGACCCGGACGCGGAGATCGACCGGGTGCTGTTCGCCGTCGACCCGGTCCGCGAGATCGCCGACGAGGCCCTGGAGCTCGGCGCCCGGCTGATCGTCACCCACCACCCGCTCTATCTGCGCGGGACGACGACGGTCGCCGCCGACACCTTCAAGGGCAAGGTCGTCCACACCCTCATCAAGCACGACATCGCCCTCCACGTCGCGCACACCAACGCCGACACCGCCGACCCCGGCGTCTCCGACGCCCTCGCCGGCGCCCTCGACCTGCGCGTCACCGGGCCGCTCGTCCCCGACCCCACCGACCCCGCCGGGCGGCGCGGTCTCGGCCGGATCTGCGAGCTGGACCACCCCGAGACTTTGGCCGCCTTCGCCGCCCGGGCCGCCGCCCGGCTCCCCGCCACCGCGCAGGGCATCCGGCTGGCCGGCGACCCGGAGGCGCTCGTCCGCACCGTCGCCGTCAGCGGAGGCTCCGGCGACAGCCTCTTCGACGCCGTGCGCGCCGCAGGCGTCGACGCCTTCCTCACCGCCGACCTGCGCCACCACCCGGCGTCCGAGGCCGTGCAGCATTCGCCGCTCGGCCTCGTCGACGCCGCGCACTGGGCCACCGAGTGGCCCTGGTGCGAGCAGGCGGCGGCCCAGCTCGACGCGCTTTCCGACCGCCACGGATGGGACCTGCGGGTCCATGTCTCGAAGCAGGTCACCGACCCCTGGACCACCCACCATTCCTCTGGAGCCCCCAACTGAACGCCGCGCCCGCCGACCAGATCCGACTTCTCGACGTCCAGGCCCTCGACACCCGGCTCGCCCAGCTCTCCCACAAGCGGTCCTCGCTGCCGGAGCACGCCGAGATCGAGCAGCTCAGCAGCGACCTCGCGCAGCTGCGGGACCTGCTGGTCGCCTCCACCACCGAGGAGAGCGACACCGCCCGTGAGCAGACCAAGGCCGAGCAGGACGTCGACCAGGTGCGTCAGCGCGCCGTCCGCGACCAGCAGCGCCTGGACTCCGGCGCGGTCTCCTCGCCCAAGGACCTGGAGAGCCTCCAGCGCGAGATCACCTCGCTCGCCAAGCGCCAGGGCGACCTGGAGGACGTCGTCCTGGAGATCATGGAGCGCCGCGAGGCCGCCCAGGAGCGGGTCACCGAGCTGACCGAGCGGGTCTCCGCCGTCCAGGCCAAGGTCGACGACGCCACCGCGCGCCGTGACGCAGCCACCGCCGAGCTGGACGCCGAGGCCGCCACGGTGACCAAGGACCGTCAGGTCGTCGCCGAGGTCGTCCCCGCCGACCTGATGAAGCTGTACGACAAGCTCCGCGTGCAGCAGGGCGGGGTCGGCGCCGCCCGGCTCTACCAGCGCCGCTGCGAGGGCTGCCGCCTGGAGCTGAACATGGCCGAGGTCAACGACGTGAAGGCCGCCTCCCCCGAGACGGTCCTGCGCTGCGAGAACTGCCACCGCATCCTGGTCCGCACCGCGGAGTCGGGCCTGTAATGAGCGTCGCCCGCCAGGTGGTGGTCGAGGCCGACGGCGGCTCCCGGGGCAACCCGGGGCCCGCCGGTTACGGCGCGGTCGTCATCGACCCCGCCACCGGGGAGGCACTCGCCGAGGCCGCCGAGTACATCGGCGTCGCGACGAACAACGTCGCCGAGTATCGGGGTCTGATCGCCGGTCTGACGGCCGCGAAGGCGTTGTTCCCGGACGCGGGGGACGCGCTGCGGGTGCACGTCCGGATGGACTCCAAGCTGGTGGTCGAGCAGATGTCGGGGCGCTGGAAGATCAAGCATCCTCCCGACATGAAGCCGCTGGCGGCCCGGGCCGCCGCGATCCTGCCGCCGGCCTCGGTGACGTACGAGTGGATCCCGCGCGCGCAGAACAAGCACGCGGACCGGCTCGCCAACGAGGCGATGGACGCGGGCCGCGACGGCCGGCAGTGGGAGGCATCCGCCTCGACGGCCGCCCTGGACGCTCCGGCAGCCGCGCCGGCCGCCGACGCGCTCTTCTCCCTCCCCGAGGAGACGGCGGAATCGGGCGGGGAGCCGACGGACGCCCACCCCGCCCCGCAGCAGGCCGCCGGGACCCCGCGGACCGGCTGGGGTGCGGCCCCCGACCTGGGCGCGCCCGCCACGCTCGTCCTGCTCCGGCACGGCGAGACCGCTCTCACGCCCGAGAAGCGGTTCTCCGGCAGCGGCGGCAGCGACCCCGAACTCTCCGCCGTCGGCCGTGGCCAGGCCGAACGGGCCGCCGAGCACTTCGCCGCCCTCGGTACGGTCCAGGAGATCGTCAGCTCCCCGCTGCGCCGCTGCCGTGAGACCGCCGCCGCCGTCGCTGCCCGCCTAGGCCTGGACGTCCGGATCGACGAGAGCCTGCGCGAGACGGATTTCGGCGCGTGGGAGGGCCTGACCTTCGGCGAGGTGCGCGAGCGGTACGGCGACGACCTCACCGCCTGGCTGGCCTCCCCGGACACCGCCCCGACCGGCGGCGGCGAGAGCTTCACCGAGGTCGCCGAGCGGGTCGCCGCCGCCCGGGACCGGCTCGTCGCCCGGTACGCGGGCCGCACGGTCCTGCTGGTCACGCACGTGACGCCGATCAAGACGTTCGTCCGCCTCGCCCTCGGAGCCCCGCCCGAGGCGCTGTTCCGGATGGAGCTGTCGCCGGCCTCGATCTCCACCGTCGCGTACTACGGGGACGGCAACGCCTCCGTACGCCTGCTCAACGACACCTCGCACCTGCGCTAGCGGGGCGGGGCGCACATGGACTGGCCGACGGGGCTGCTCGGGTTCGCCGCCGGGCTGCTGATCTCCGCGGCCACCGCGCCGGTGGGCGTCTCGGGCGCGGTGTTCCTGCTGCCGGTCCAGGTCAGCGTGCTCGGGGTGCCCAGCCCGGCGGTCACCCCGACCAACCTGCTCTACAACGTGGTGGCGGGCCCCGGGGCCCTGCTGCGGCACCACAGGGCCGGGACGCTGCGGGGGCCGCTGACCCGGCTGCTCGTCCTGGGTACGGTGCCCGGGGTCGTCGTCGGCGCGGTGATCCGGGTGTTCGCGGTGCCGGGCCCGTCGGTTTTCCGGCTGCTCATCGCCGTTCTGCTGCTGCCGTTGGGCGGCTGGCTCTGCCTGCGCACGCTGCGCCGCGCCTCCCGCCCGGCCCCGGCGCGGGACCCCTCGCCCCGTGCGGTCACCCGGCTGGCCATGGCGGTCGGCGTCGCCGGAGGGATCTACGGGATCGGCGGCGGCTCACTCCTCGGCCCGATCCTGGTCGGGCGCGGCATGCCGGTGGCGAAGGTCGCCCCGGCCGCGCTCGCCGCCACCTTCGTGACCTCGGTGGTGGGCGCCGGGACGTACGCGCTGCTCTCCCTGACCACCACCGGCGACATCGCGCCCTACTGGTCCCTCGGCCTGGCCTGCGGACTCGGCGGACTCTGCGGCGGCTACCTGGGCGCCCGCCTCCAGCCGCGCCTGCCGGAGACGGCGCTGCGGCTGCTGCTGGGGGTGCTGGCCCTGGGTGTCGGAGGGCTGTACGCGGTGCAGCTCCTGCGCTGATCCCGCGCTGTTGGAGACAGACCGGCGAGGCCGGACGCCTACGCGGCGAGCGCTGCCGCCTCGGCCGCCAGGCGGGCCACCCGGTCCCAGTCCTTCGCCGCCACCGCATCGCCCGGGACCATCCAACTGCCGCCCACGCAGCCGACGTTGGGCAGGGCGAGATAGGAGGGCGCGGAGGCGAGCGAGATGCCGCCGGTCGGGCAGAAGCGGGCCTGGGGGAGAGGCGCCGAGAGGGCCTTGAGATAGGCCGTGCCGCCCGCCGCCTCGGCCGGGAAGAACTTCATCTCGTTCACCCCGCGCTCCAGCAGGGCCACCACCTCGGAGGTGGTCGAGACGCCCGGCAGGAACGGCAGCCCGGAGGCCTTCATCGCCTCCAGCAGCGCGTTCGTCCACCCCGGGCTGACCAGGAACCGGGCCCCGGCGGCCATCGTCTCCCGGACGTGTTCCGGCGAGATCACCGTGCCCGCGCCGACCACCGCGCCCGGCACCTCGGCGGCCATCGCCCGGATCGACTCCAGCGCGGCGGGCGTCCGCAGCGTCACCTCGATCGCCGGGAGCCCGCCCGCCACCAGCGCCCGCGCCAGCGGCACCGCGTCGGCGGCGTCGTGCAGGACGACGACGGGGACGACGGGTGCGAGATCGAGCACGGAGGCGTCGGAGGTGGCTGCGGCGGAGGGCGTGGCGGGCGGCACGGAGGAGGTCATGTGGTCATCCTGCCGCGCCGCCATCAATATCTGCAACGAGCGTTGCGTCCTGTGCAACGACAGAGGCCCCTCAGTGGATCTCCGTCACCACCACGTCCAGCGACCACGGCCGCCCGGCCCGTGCGGGGGCCTCGGCCTCCACCACGTAACCGAGGTCCCGCAACGTTTCCACCAGCCGCGCCGGGTCCTTGGGCCGCGCACCGGCCACCAGCAGGTCGCGCACCAGCCGGCCCTTGGTGGCCTTGTTGAAGTGGCTCACCACGGACCGCTTCTCCACCCCGTCCACGATCTGCGCGTGCAGCACCCGGACGCTCGCCGTACGCGAGGCCACTTCGCCCTTCGGCTTCCACGCCGCCGTGTACGCGGAGGACCGCAGGTCCAGGACGAGCCCGTCGCCCGCGGCCTCGGGCAGCACGGTTTCCATAGGGGTGCGCCAGTACGCGCCGAGGGCGCCGAGACCGGGCAGCTTCACGCCCATCGAGCAGCGGTACGGCGGAATCCGGTCACCGATCCGGACCGCGCCCCACAGCCCCGAGAAGACCAGCAGCGAGGTGCTTGCCCGGCGCCGCGCGGCCGCCTCCAGCGTGGCCAGGTCGAGGGCGTCGTACAGCACACCGGTGTACAGCTCCCCGGCCGGGCGGGTCCCCGCGGTGCGCAGCTCGGCGTTCTTGCCGACCTCGCCCGCAAGACCCACGCTCAGCCCGAGCACCTCACGGGCCTTCTCCTCGTCCGCCTGGCACAGCTCGACCAACTCGTCCAGCACCGCCGCACGGGCCGGGGCGAGCCCCGGCACGCGACAGCGACGCCGGCTTAGTTGGTCGAGCTG
>NZ_QWFA01000187.1 GCF_003501885.1 Streptomyces globisporus | reverse complement strand
GCCGCCACCGCCGCCCGTGGCGGCGGAACCGCCGCCTCCACCACCTCCACCGCCTCCGGCACCACCGCTCCCGGCACCGGCCCCGAAGCCCTCGCCGCCGCCGAAGCCCCCGGTGCGGACCGAGCCGCCGGAACCCCGGCCCATCGCGCTGCCGACGTACCGCAAGCCGACCCGCAAAGAGCCGCGGAGCGGGCCGTCGCTGGTGTCGCTGACGCTGCTCATCACCGCCCCGGCGGTGTTCGCCGTCGCCGTCCTTCGGCCGCGGTCATCCCGCTGACCAGGAGAGATGCATGTCCGAATGGCTCGTACTGAGCATTGCCATGGCGTCCGCCTGCGCGGTCGTCCTCATCATCGTCGTCCTGAACAACCGGCGGGTCGGGGATGACGACGATCCCTCCGAGACCCCCGACGTCATCGAGTACATGACGATGATGATCGGCGTGGTCTACGCGATCGTCCTGGGGCTCGCCATCGCCGGGGTCTGGGAAGGTCGCAGCGCAGCCCAGGAGTCCGTACGCATCGAGGCGCAGGCTCTGCACGAGGTGCAGGCGCGGGCGTCCGTCTACCCGGCGGAGGTCCGCGACCGTATCCGGGCGGACGTCGACGCCTATGTCAGCCATGTCGTCAACGACGAGTGGAAGGTGATGTCGGAGCGGAACACGCTCACCGAGCGCGGCACCGAACTGCTGGACAAGGTGCGCGCGGACGTCACCGGCTACGAGCCGAAGACCGATCACGAGGGGCAGGCCTACCAGCCGCTGGTCGACCAGGTCGCGGCGGCGGACGACGCCCGCAGCTCACGGGGGCAGAACGCCGGGGCGACGATGCCCGGGGTGGTCTGGTTCGGACTGATCATCGGGGCGCTGGTGACCGTGGGGCTGATCTTCACGCTCCAGATCCGCAGAACGTTCCGCGAACTGCTCCTGGCAGGCCTGTTCAGTGCGCTGATCGCCTTCCTGCTCTTCCTGATCTGGGATTTCGACGCGCCCTTCGGCCGGGGCATCTCGGCCACCGCCGACCCCTTCATCGACATGTTCCCGGGTATCACCCGCTGACCCCCGCTCCCCCGGCCGACCAGCAGACCGGTGCGCCGGTCGGGGGACAGCGTGACCCATTCGCCGGACCCCGATCGCGGGTCGGGAGGACCCCTCCTAGCGTGTCGGGCATCGAGGTGCATTTTTCCTGCTATGTGGAAATTGGTTCCGCAGCTGCCCCTCGGGGAACCCGGAGGATCCACCATGCGCGCGATACGTGTCGCACCGCTCGCCCTGCTCGGCGCCGGTGCCCTGACGCTCCTCGCCCCGTCCGCCGCCTTCGCCGCGCCGGACGGGGCCTCCAGCACGTTCAATCCGACGATCACCCCCTCGGTCATCTCACCGGGCGGCCGGGTCACCCTCGGCGCCGGTGGCTGCACGGGCGAGACGACCGTCAGCTCGGGCATCTTCGACACCACCACCATCCCGAGCGGCAGCACGACGGCCACCGCCACCGTCGACTCCGACGCGCGGCGGGGTGCCGTCTACGCGGTGACGTTCACGTGCGGCTCCACCGGCACCTCCCGGAACGTCAACCTGACGATCACCGGCGGCGCCACGAGCAGCCCCACGCCCACCCCGACCCCGACGCCCACCACGGTCCCGACCGCCAGCTCGACGGCGCTCGTGCCGGGCGGGGTGCGCGGCGGCCTCGGCGGCAGCTCCGGCACCACCGACACGGTGGAGGTCGCAGCCGGCGGGGCCCTGGTGGTCACGGCGGCCTCGGGCGCCCTCTACTTCGCGCGTCGCCGTAACGCCGACCGCCGCCACTGACCGCGAGCATGTGGCGCACGGCAGTCGCCCCGGGTCCTCATCCAGGACTCGGGGCGACGGGCGTATCGGGCCGGGCGGGAGGTTCGACGCCTTAGAACGCCGCATGGCTCGTCCGCCGGCGCCGGACGAGGAAGACCGCGCCGCCGACGGCCGCAGCCGCCACCAGACCGCCGCCGACCTGCATCTCGACGGAGCTCGGGCCCATCGAGCCGCCGAGCCCGCCCTGCGCGCCGTTACCGGCGAGGACGGTGAACTTGTGTGTCGCGATCCGGTTGTTGTCGTTGCACTTGACGGACAGGTGGTACTGCCCCGGGGTCGTGTTGTCCCGGACCCGGGCGTGGGCGTAGTTGGTGCCGTCACCCGCGGAGAGGGTGGTCGTCGGGAACGCGTTCGACCAGACCTTGCCGCCGTGGCCGCAGCCCTGCGCGGTGATCTTCAGCGTGCCACCCTGGTGGACGGACTGAGGGTTGACGGCGACGTTGACCGGGCCGTTGGTGGCGGCGGCCATGGGGGCCGCGAGCCCGACGGCCGCGAAAGCGGTCGCGGTGACCGCGAGAGCGCGTGTAGCACGCATCGTGTGAACCTCCAGCGGGAAACGCCCCCGGGGGCTGGTCCCCCGGTGGATCGACGAGAACGTCTCCCATGACGAACACTCACCAGTCGACGAGTGCCTCGCACTTCGGCATTGCTCCACCTTGATGACGCGACACGCCGTGCGGGAAGCTCCAAATCTGACGGAGCCGCAGGTCACGGGCCGTCAGAAGTTTTATCTGCTCATTAGTCCGATGGGCAGTCAGCCATCAGGGGCACCCGGCCGGGGACCGCCCCGCCGCCACCCGTTCGCCTCTCCCTGATCGCCGACCCGGCGCGACGCCCTTAACGTTCACAGCGTCGCGACGAAGGGAGAACCATGGGCCGGGACTACGCCGGGGGCGAGCGGACCAGACGGGTGCCATGGGGTGCGATCGCTCTGGTGATGCTCAGCGGCCTCGCTCTCATGCGCAACGGCACGGAGTTCTCGGAGGCGGGCCCGCCGCAGCCCGCGGCCGCCGCCTCGCTGGATCTGAGCAAGGACGCCCCTGGCCCGCCGGTGGAGGGCGAGCCGGTGCAGCCGCTGCCGTACGCCCCCGCCTCCCGGGTGAAGATCGGGTCCATCGACGTGGACGCGCCGATCATCGACGTCAACCTGGACGCCAACGGGTGGATCGACGCCCCGCCAGCCGAGGACCCCAACCTCGCCGGCTGGTACCAGAACGGCATCGCCCCCGGCCAGCGGGGCACCGCCGTGGTCGTCGGCCATGTCGACAACACGTCCGGGCCCGCGGTCTTCTACGGACTCGGCTCGCTCCAGAAGGGGCACCGCGTCGAGGTCTCCCGCTATGACGGCCGGGTCGGGATCTTCGAGGTGTACGGGGTGGAGGTCTTCTCCAAGAACGACTTCCCCGGCCCCCGCGTCTACGGCGACACCGGCCACGCGGAGCTGCGCGTGATCACCTGCGGCGGGGGCTACTCCAAGGCGGGCGGCTACGACGGCAACGTGGTGGTCTTCGCCCGGCTCGTCGACACCCGCTGACCGAACGCGTCCCGACATGGCTGTGTCCCCGGTGGATCGCCGGGGACACAGCCATACGCGTGCGCGCTCAGACGCGTTGCGGCACCGTGATGCGGTAGCCGGCCTCCAGCAGCCGGGGAAGATAGCGGCGCAGGGCGGCGACGCTCTGCGAGCGGTCGCCGCCCGCGTCGTGCGAGAGGACGACGACACCGGGGGCCGCGCCGTCCAGCACCCGGCGGACGATGGTGCCGGTTCCCGGCTCCTTCCAGTCGAGGGTGTCCACGGTCCACGCCATCGGCTCCATGCCCAACTCGGCCCCGATCTCGAAGGAGTTGCGGTTCCACGCGCCGTAGGGGGCGCGGTACCACAGCGGCGGGGCGCCGAGCACCCGCTCCACCACGTCGCTGGTACGCCCCAGCTCGTCGCGGATCGCGGGGCGGGAGAGCTTCGGGATCAGCGGGTGGGACCAGGAGTGGTTGCCCACCACATGCCCGTCGTCGGCCATCTCGCGCAGCAGGTCCGGGTTGCCGTCGGCCATCTCGCCGCAGACGAAGAACATCGCGCGGACCCGGTGTTCGCGCAGGGTGGCCAGGATGTCCGGGGTGTACAGCGGGTCGGGCCCGTCGTCGAAGCTGAGGACCATCGAGTGCCCGAGGTCGGGAAGGTGCTCGAAGGGCCGGGTGCGCACCGGCGGCCTGGCCGGCCCAAAGCGGGCCGGGGTGCCCGCGGTCATGGGGTCGAGCCGGTACGGGGAGGGCCGGCCCCGCACGTTCACCGGAGGCCCGGCGGCACCCGCGGGCGGGGTGCCCGCGGTTCGGGCGGGGCGGCTGGGCGTCGACGCCGGATCGGCGACGGCCAGGTGCACGGCGGCGGCGGTTCCGAGGCCGAGGGCGATCCTCAGCAGGGTGCGGCGCTCGGGTCCGGTGTGATCACGTGTCATGGCCAACTGCTCGCACGGCCGGACGTCCGCCCCGGCCCTCGACACCGCATGCCGACCGTTTTGTACCCGATCGACGCAGTATGTTCATATTCGCCGGGGCCTGCCGACGGCCCGACCACTCCCTCCCCGGACGAGCCGATAGCCTCGGAGCCGTGACAGAGCAGCAGCCTCATCAGTTCGAACGCGGTACGGACGGCCCCAAGGTGATCGTCGCGGGGCTCGACGGCTCCGATTCGTCGATGCGCGCGGCGGCCTACGCCGCGGGACTGGCCCGCCGGCAGAAGGCCATGCTGGCCCTGGTGTACGTCCAGCCGGTCATGACGGCGGGCGCCGCCCTGGGCGTACCGGTCGGTGACGCGACGGGGGAGGTCGCGGACGCCCTGGTCTCCGAGATCCGGGAGGCGACGGAGCGCCTCAGGGACGCATGGGACGTGCGCTGGGAGTTCCACACCTTCCGGGGCGACCCCTACAACGGGCTGGTGACGGCGGCCGACGAGCTGAAGGCGGACGCGGTGGTGGTCGGGGCCTCGGAGTCGGCCGGGCATCGCTTCATCGGTTCGGTGGCCGTACGCCTGGTGAAGGCGGGGCGCTGGCCGGTCACCGTGGTGCCGTAGGGGCCTGGACGACCACTACTCGCCCATGAGGAGCCCGTCCTCGTCCGCGCCCCGGTCGAGGACGACGGTACGGATACGGTCGCGGACCTGGCGCAGTTGCTCTGCCGCTTCACCGGAAGAGCCGAGGGAGGCGTTGAGGTTGACGGCGCGTCCGGTGACGGTGTCGTACCACTGCGGGACGAACTCCGCCTTCTTCACCTTCCAGCGCTCACCGGGTTTCGCGGGCGGCGCGAAGGTGAAGCGGCCCATCGAGCTCTGGTTGCCGCGCGGGTCCTGGGCACCCTCGTAGTTGATCATCGCTCCGGCGATCTGGTCGCCCATGCCGTAGACGACCCAGGTGCCGTTGACCTTCTCGTACGCCTGGGGCACATGGGCGTGGGTGCCGATGATCAGGTCGATGTCGGGGCGGCCCCCGTCCGTGGAGGCGGTGAGCCGCTCGGCGAGTTCCAGTTGCTGCGCGTCGGGCTCGTCCTGCCATTCGGTGCCCCAGTGGGCGGAGAGGACGACGACGTCGGCGCCGGCCCGGCGGGCCGCCCTCGCCTCCTCGACGATCTTCCGTTCGTCGGTGACGTTGACCGTCCAGGGCCGGCCGGCGGGCAGCGGGATGTCGTTGGTGCCGTAGGTGTACGCGAGGTGGGCGACCTTGGCCGCACCCTTCCCCGGTCCGGCGGGCAGGATCGTGGGCCGGGCGGCCTCTGCGGCGGTGCGGGCGGAGCCGGCGTGCCGGATGTCCGCCCGGTCCAGGGCGTCGAGCGTGCGCCGGACCCCCTCGGCCCCGTCGTCGAGGGTGTGGTTGGAGGCGGTGGAGCAGGAGTCGAACCCGGTGGTGCGCAGGGCGGTGGCGATCTCGGGGGGCGACTTGAAGCTCGGGTAGCCGGTGTAGGGGCCGCCCTCCTTCCCGTACACGGTCTCCATATGGCAGAACGCCAGGTCCGCACCGGAGACGACCGGGGCGACACCGGCCAGCATCGGGGCGAAGTCGTAGCCGGCGCCGCCCGCGTCGACGGCGGCCTGGTCGATGACGGAGGAGTGCGGCAGGACGTCGCCCGCGGCGAGGAGCGTGAACGGGCGGGGCCCGTCGGCACCCTGGCTGCCCGCGCCCCGGGCCGCGGGCGGCCCGCTCGGCGCGGGGGTCGTGGGCTGCTGCCCGGTGCAGCCGGTGGCCGCGGCGAGCAGGAGGGCGATGGCGGCCACGGTGCCCGGTCGGATGCGCTGCGTCATCTGCTCGACTCCATGTTCGGATGATTACGACTATCCGACTACATAGATCTTCATATCGCACAAGCAAGGAGCATTGCCGCATACCTAGCTGAACTGGTCGTACCGGCCGACCCCGACGGCCCCTCGACCGTTCACCGCACCATTCGCCGCACTGAGCGACCGCTCGTCGCACGCCTCGGTGCACCGCCTGTTCCCGCGCCGCCGAATGCGTTCGTATACGCCAGTCGGCAACGCGGCCGTCAGGGGACTCGGCGGGAGAGGACGTTCATGAAGACCACCACGACGACCGACGAACGGACCCTGGCGGAGTTGCAGCGGGAACACGGCCCCGCCCTGTTCCACTTCCTCCTCGGTCTCACCTTCGGGGACCGGCAGCGGGCCGAGGACCTGGTGCAGGAGACCCTCGTACGCGCCTGGCAGCACCCGGAGGCGTTCGACGCGCCCTACGACTCGATGCGGCCGTGGCTGTTCACCGTGGGCCGCCGCCTCGCCATCGACGCGCGGCGCTCCCGCCAGGCCCGCCCCGTCGAGGTCAGCGACACGGTGCTGGAGAGCACCCCGGACTCCCTGGACACCGCGGACCGCGCGGTGCGCACCCTGGACGTCCGGGAGGCGGTCCGCACGCTGAGCCCGGAGCACCGGGCGGTGCTGGTGCAGATCTACTTTCGCGGGCTGAGCGTCGGCGAGACGGCGGAGGTGCTCGGGATCCCGGCGGGGACCGTCAAGTCCCGTTCGTACTACGCCCTGCGGGTTCTCGCGCGCACGCTGCCCGGCTACTCCCGCAGGTCCTCGGCCCGGAGCAGCGCCAGCAGGGCGGAGGCCTCCGCCACCTCCACATAGACCCGGGCGCAGCCGTCGCAGCCCTGGAGGTGGCGGGCGACCCGGCAGGTCTCCTCGGCTTCCAGGGCGTCCAGGACGTACGCACCCAGCAGCAGGCGCACATGCCGGTCGTCGCCGGGGTCGGCACTCATTCGCAGCCTCGCATCTCCTGGGCGATCCTCCCCTTCTGCCCACGCGGGGCGTCCGCCCCCGGTTCAATGCTGCGTGAAGCCCGGTACCGAGCAAGGAAAGAGGCGAGACGGGATGCGTCCCGAGGATACGGATGAGGCCGGTGGGAACGGGCTCCGGGTGCCGATGACCTGGCTGACCACCGAGTATCTGGCCGACGAGCTGCTACGGACCGGCGATCTGATGGAGCCGACGACGCTGGAGTTCCGGGCGGGGCGTGACGCCCTGGCGCTGACGATGTTCCTGTGCGAGTTCCCCCGGGACGCGCCCGCCCCGCGGGCCCTGCCCGAGCCGCGGGTCGACGAACTGCGCGTGCTCACGGCGTACGAGGGCACCTGGCGCAGCTGGATCTGCGAGCGGCTGGCGGAGTCGCAGCGGTGCGCCGAGCCCGGCGACCCCGATCTGGCGCTGGCCCGCGCGGCCTGGCGCTGGCTGGAGGAGACCGAACTGCTCGCGGCGGACCTGGACGCGATCGGCCCCGGCCCCTGGGAGGCCGCGGCCGACGCCGCGGGCGGCGACCAGGAGGTGGGGATCTGGACGCCCGCCTGGCAGTTGGGGCTGCCGCTGGGGCATCTGGCCGTCCATCTGTGCTGACGGCCCTCTTCAGGAACCGTGCACGCCCGCACGGTACTTGGGCAGCCGCAGCGTGATCTTCATGCCCGCCCCGACCCCGGTCTCGATGACGAGTCCGTAGTCGTCCCCGTAGACCTGGCGCAGCCGCTCGTCGACGTTGAGCAGTCCGATGCCGGTGGAGGCGCCGCCCTCGCCGCGCAGAATCTGCCGCAGCCGCTCGGGGTCCATCCCCGTCCCGTCGTCCTCGATGACCACCTCGGCCTCCGATCCGGCGTCCAGGGCGCTGATGGTGATCCGGCTGCGGGTGACCGCCCCTTCGAGGCCGTGCTTGACGGCGTTCTCCACCAGCGGCTGGAGACACAGGAACGGCAGCGCGACCGGCAGCACCTCGGGGGCGACCTGGAGGGTCACGGCGAGGCGTTCGCCGAAGCGGGCGCGGACGAGGGCCAGATACTGGTCGATCGAGTGCAGTTCGTCCGCCAGGGTGGTGAACTCCCCGTGCCGGCGGAACGAGTAGCGGGTGAAGTCGGCGAACTCCAGGAGCAGTTCACGGGCCTGTTCGGGGTCGGTGCGGACGAACGAGGCGATGGCCGCGAGCGAGTTGAAGATGAAGTGCGGCGAGATCTGCGCCCGCAGCGCCTTGATCTCGGCCTCGATCAGCTGCGTACGGGAGCGGTCCAGCTCGGCCAGTTCCAGCTGGACGCAGACCCAGCGCGCCACCTCCCCCGCCGCCCGGGCCAGCACCGCCGACTCACGCGGGGCGTAGGCGACGAGCGCGCCCAGCACCCGGTTCTCCACGGTGAGCGGGACGGCGACGGCCCAGCGCAGCGGGCAGTCGAGGTCGCCGCAGCCGCTGTCGAAGGCGGTGTCGCGGCCGTTGTCGAGGAGCACCTTCAGATGCTCCATCACGTCCTTGCCGTGGTGGTGCCCGGCGCCGTCCCAGACCAGCACCCGCTCCCGGTCGGTGAGGCAGAGGGCGTCGGTGCCGAGGAGGGAGCGCAGCCTGCGGGCGGCCCGGCGGGCGCTCTCCTCGGTGAGCCCGGCCCGCAGCGGCGGGGCGGCCAGCGACGCGGTGTGCAGGGTCTCGAAGGTGGCGTGCTCGACGGGCGTGCCGACGTCGCTGGGGCGCACCGGGCGGGCGGTACGACGGCCCAGCAGATAGCCGGCGCCGAGCAGCAGCGCGGCGAGGACGACGACCACGGCGCCGGCGGCCCCGGTCATCGCTCCCTCCCCGCGGCGGCCCGTGCCGAGGAGAGGGCTTCGGGGAGGTGGAAGCGGGTCATGGCGGCGTTGGTGCCCGGGGGGATGCGCCCCGGGGTGGCGAGCGAGACAAGGATCATCGCGAGGAAGCCCACGGGGACGGACCAGACGGCGGGCCAGGCGAGCAGGGCGTGCGGCCAGCCCGGTGGACGTACGGCGCCGCTGACGGTGATGGCCACGGCGAGGAGCGCGGACCCGCCGCCGAGCAGGAGCCCCGCGACGGCCCCGGGCGGGGTGAGCCGCCGCCACCAGATGCCGAGGACGAGCAGCGGGCAGAAGGAGGAGGCGGATACGGCGAAGGCCATGCCCACCGCGTCGGCCACCGGCACCCGGCTCACCAACAGGGACCCGGCGAGCGGCACGGCGATGGCGAGGACGGTGGCGAGCCGGAAGTGGCGTACCCCGCGCGAGGGCAGGACGTCCTGGGTGATGACCCCGGCGACGGCCATGGTCAGCCCGGAGGCGGTGGACAGGAACGCGGCGAACGCCCCGCCGGCGATCAGCGCGCCGAGGAAGTCGCCGCCGAGTCCGCCGATGACCCGGGCGGGCAGCAGCAGGACGGCGGCGTCCGCGTCTCCCCCGTACCGCAGTTCGGGGGTGTAGAGCCGGCCGAGCGCCCCGTAGATCGGCGGCAGCAGGTAGAAGAGGCCGACCAGGGCGAGGACGGCGACGGTGGTGCGGCGCGCGTCGCGGCCGTTGGGGCTGGTGTAGAAGCGGACGACGACATGCGGCAGGCCCATGGTGCCGAGGAAGGTCGCCACGATCAGCCCGTACGTCGCGTACAGCGGGTGGTCCGCGCGGAAGACGGCGAGCTGGTCGTCGAAGCTGACCCGGGGGCCGCCGTCGCCCTGCCAGGCGAGGACCAGGAAGAGGGCGGGGACGAGGAGGGCGGTGAGCTTCAGCCAGTACTGGAAGACCTGGACGAAGGTGATGGAACGCATGCCGCCCGCGGCGACGGCGGCGGCGACGACCGAGGCGACCAGCACGTCACCGAGCCAGCCGGGGGCGCCGGTGAGGATCTTCAGCGTCAGCCCCGCGCCCTGGAGCTGCGGTACGAGGTAGAGCCAGCCCGCCCCGACGACCAGGGCGCTGACGAGGCGGCGGACCTGCCGTGATTCGAGCCGGCCCTCGGCGAAGTCCGGCAGGGTGTACGCCCCGGAGCGGCGCAGCGGTGCGGCGACGAAGACCAGGAGCACCAGATATCCGGCGGTGTAGCCGACCGGGTACCAGAGCATGTCGGGGCCGTGGACGAGGACGAGCCCGGCGACGCCGAGGAAGGAGGCGGCCGAGAGGTATTCGCCGCTGATCGCGGCGGCGTTCAGGCGGGGCCGCACGGTGCGGGAGGCGACGTAGAAGTCGGAGGTCGTACGGGAGATGCGCAGGCCGAAGCCACCGACGAGGACGGTGGCGAGGACGACGAGGGCGACCGCCACCCAGGACGCCATGTGGTCGGGGGCGCTCACGGGGCGGGGCGGCCCTCGACCAGCCGGGCGAAGTCGCGTTCGTTGCGCTCGGCTCTGCGGACGTACCACCAGGCGGCGAGGGTGAGCGGCGGGTAGGTGGCGAAGCCGAGGACCGCCCAGACCAGGGCGGAGCTGTTCAGCGCCTCGAACAGGAGCGGCAGGGTGCCCGCGACCAGGGCGAGGACGCCGAAGACGGTGAGCCCGGCGCGCAGCTGGCCGCGCATCAGCGAGCGGACGTAGGCGCCGCCGAGGGCGGTCTGCTCGTCGATCTCCGACTGGGTGCGGTAGCGGGGCAGCGGGCGCACCCGCCGCGGCTCTCCCGTGACCACTTCGCGCCGGGGGGTTGGCTCTGCGGACATGGGCTCGGAGTGTAGGCGTCGCCGGGTGGTGCTGGGAAGGGTGCCGGGTAGGTCTCCCCAGGTCAGCGGCGGCCTCCCGGCTTGGGTCAGCGGCCGCCCTGGCGCATCAGGAGGTCGCGCAGGGCGCGGGTGTGGCGGCGGCTGACGGCGAGTTCGGCCTCCCCGATGCGCACGCTCATGCTGCCCGCGTCCAGGCGCAGCTCGTCGATCCGGCCGAGCGCCACGAGATGGCGGCGGTGGATCCGGACGAAGCCGCGCGAGCGCCAGCGCTCCTCCAGGGTGGTCAGCGGGATGCGGACGAGATGGCTGCCGCCGGCGGTGTGCAGGCGGGCGTAGTCGCCCTGCGCCTCGGCGTAGGCGATCTCGTCGATGGGGATGAAGCGGATGACGCCGCCGAGCTCGACCGGGATCTGGTCACCCGCGCTGTCGTGGACGGGCGCGGACCGGTCCCCCACCTGTTCGGCGACCCGGCGGACGGCTTCGGCCAGGCGCTCACGGCGGACCGGTTTGAGGACGTAGTCGACGGCCTTGAGGTCGAAGGCGTGGACGGCGAAGCCCTCGTGCGCGGTGACGAAGACGATCAGCGGGGGCGCGGCGAATCCGGCGAGGAGCTGGGCGACGTCGAGACCGGTGAGACCGGCCATGTGGATGTCGAGGAAGACCACGTCGATCGCGGACGGGTCGTCGGGGCCCGCGTCCACCGCGCTGCCGATGCGGCGCAGTGCCTCGGTCGCACCGGTGGCGCCCTCGGCGCTGCGGACACGGGGGTCGGCGCGCAGGAGGTAGAGGAGTTCCTCCAGGGCGGGTTGTTCGTCGTCGACGGCGAGTACGCGCAGCATGAGGCCGGAGTTTAGGCCGTATCAAGGGCTGTGGCTTGAGTGATGCGTGGCTTGTTCCCGTACCGCAGTACATGCAGACGACCGAACCCCACGTCCGGGTGGGGGCCTATGCGCTGGGTGTGCTCGGGAGCGCCGATACCTTCCGATTCGAGGAGCACCTGGCGGACTGCCCCGGGTGCCGGGTGCGGGCCGGCGAGTTCGCCGGGGTGCGGGACGGTCTGGCGGTGGTGGGCCCGCCGCTGGCCCCGGGGCCCGGGCTCGCGGAACGTCTGACGGCCGCGGTGGCGGCGGGGCGGCGCAGGGCGGGCAGGCGGCGGCTCGCCCTGGTGGCGGCCGCGGTGGTACTGGCGGTGGGCGGCCCGGCGGCGGTGGCCGGGCTGTCGGGCGGTCCGGCGGAGGGGGCGGGCACGCAGCGGTGGTCCGGGA